>NZ_CP110395.1:3203598-3523958 GCF_029910215.1 Paraburkholderia sp. D15
AGCCATACACGTCCGCGGTGTCGAAATGATCGACGCCGAGTTCGAGCGCGCGATGCAGCACGCGCTCCGATTGCTGCTCATCCGTCGGCCCGTAGAACTCGGACATTCCCATGCAGCCCAGTCCGACCGGATTGACGTCGAACGGGCCAAGCTTTCTGACAGACATTCGATCCCACCTTTTTAGAAAGAAGTTAGCGCTGCGGTGTCAGGCAATGATTTCCCAGCCCTTGTCGCGCGCGAGGGCCGCCATCGGCGCATCGGGGTTCACCGCCACCGCGTGACCCACGGCCGACAGCAACGGCACGTCGGTGACGTGATCGCCGTACGCGAAACAGCGCTCGGGCGGCACATCGCGCTGCGCGCAGAAATGGGCGACGGCCTGAGCCTTGCCGGCGCCGATCGCCTGCTGGGTCAGCGCGCCGGTATAGATGCCGTCCCGCACCGCGGGTGCCGAGCAATACGCCGAGCGCACGTCCAGCAAGGTCATCAACGGATGGAGGATGTCGACCATCGCGCCGGACACGAACACCACCTCGTCGCCGGCCTGCTGATGCGCGCGCAGGCGGGCGACGCTGGCCTGCCGCTGCGGATACGGCCGGGCATCGAACAGCGCGCGCGCGGCATGGCGCACCTCGGTCCGCGCACGGCCCGCGAAGCGACTGTAGTAAAACGCGTTGATCGTTTCGCGCGGCGCGCCGTCGCGCACCTGCTGCTGGATCTGGCCCATCAGCTCGTCGTAGGTCGGCGCGCGGCCGGGCGGCAGGTATTCGTCGAAATAGAACTTCGCGAATACGAACATGCTTTTGCAATCGATCAGCGTTTCGTCGACGTCGAAAAAAGCGAGCCTCATGCCGCGCTCCCCGTGACGCGCGGCCGTGCATGCGCATCAAGCGCATCAAGCACTTCAAGCGCCGTTCTACCGTGTAGTGATTTCACGAATTCATCCTGTCTTCAAGGTTCGGATTGCGCGCGCACGACGCTAGATTCGCGCGACGTGCGGATAAGGCGCATGAAGCGGCTCGGTGGCGCGCAAAGCGTCCGCCGGATAGGTCGCGGCGATATAGCCGTCCGGCCGGCTGAGCACGATGCCCTCGAATCTGCTTTTGCCGCCGTTGTGCTGCAGCGGCCGTTCGAACGAGAAAAGCTCGGGCTGCTGTTCGCTGCGCCACGACGAGAACAACCGCCGGTACGCTTCCGCGCCGGCGCCCTCGCCGGAGATGAACGCGACGTGCCGCTTTCCGCCCAGCCGATGATTGGAATAGCCGCCGCCTCGCAGCGCGTGATTGGCGAGCCGGCTGCCGGGCGCCGGCCCTTCTTTGGGCCCCGCCGCGGACGCTGCCCCGTGCGGGCGATAGCTCCACGAAATCTGCGCCATCGCCGCCAGCAACGGCGACGGCTGATAGAAGCGCGTCATCAGCGGCGCGATGTAGTCGAAGAAAAACCGCGGTCCCAGCTTGCGCGAGACCACTTTCATCATCGCCGCATCGGCATTCGTGACGATGCTCAACGCAGCCGGACGACGCTCCGCCTCGTAGCTCTCCAGCAAGGACGCATCCGCCGATCCGTCGAGCACCGCCGCGATCTTCCACGTGAGGTTCGCGACGTCGTTCAGACCGGTGTTCATCCCCTGCCCGCCCGCGGGCGAGTGGATATGCGCGGCGTCGCCGGCGATGAACACGCGGCCCTTGCCGAACTGCGCGGCCACGCGTTTGTGAATGCGATACGAGACGAGCCGGCTGGGTTGATCGAGCGAAACATGCTGGAGCAGGTCGTTGTCCTTGAGGAATTTTTCGAAGTCGGAGAATTCGACGTTCGTGGCGCCCGATGCATCGGTCGAATCCATACCCGCCGAAAAGTCCGGGCCCACGACGCGGTAAACGCCCTCGGGCTGCGGAATCACCGCGACAGTGGTCTTGCTGCCCATGAAGACGTGACTGGAACTGCGATCGATCGCGTCCTCGCCGACCTTCACCTCGCTCAGCAGGAAGCGCAGCGGATAAGTCTCGCCCTCGAAATCGATGCCCAGACGGGTGCGCACCATGCTGCCGGCGCCGTCGCAACCGATCAGATAGCTGTAGCGCCGTGTGACGAGCTGACCGTCCGCCTGGGCGATGTCGGCCGTCACGCCCGTCTCATCTTGCGAGAAGTTCTTCAGCACCGACTGCCAGCGCGGTGCCGCGCCGACGCGCGTCAGATGACCGGCGAGAATGCGTTCCGATTTCGACTGCGGCAACACCAGCATGTACGGATAGTCCGTCTGCCCGGCGATCGAATTGAAGTCGAGCTTGAACAGCTTGCGCGCGCCGCGATGGAAGGTCATGTATCGCGTGGGATGACCGGCGGCGATGAACTCGCCGTCCAGACCGAGCATCGACATGAATTCGAGCGTGCGGGCATGCACGCCGAGCGCGCGCGACTCGTCGACCGGACCCGCGCGGGCATCGATCAGATCGAATTCGATATTTTGCTTCGCGAGAAAAGCCGCCGCCGTGAGGCCGGTCGGACCGGCGCCGACGATCAACACGCGTTTGGGCGTGTCCTCGCGGGCATGCTGGTTTTCCGCAAGCAGTGGAGTCGTTTTCATTTTATCGTTCACCTGTCACACTTTTGATGTTCCGCCAAGCAACGTGATTAAAGAATTAGAAGCATCCTGATTTCCGGTCTACGAAAAAACGTAAACGCCAAAGACGATGCCAATAGCCGTCTTTCGCAGATATATTGCGCGACGCATTCCACACCTGGCAATCCGGCTGCCTCTCCGAATAGAACGGAATTCTTTTCTTTAATTAATCTTCCGGTAAACGGCAACACCGAAAGCACGCCCAGACGGGAATGCTTTCAAGGTGATTTAAAAAATAAATGCGCCAGCGTTATAGCGGATTATTTCGTGATTTAACGAATCCGCAATCGCGTCAGGACGTGGTCAGCCCATGCTCGCCGAGCAGATTGCTGGCCGCGAATTCGATGAACGCCCGCAGCTTGACCGAGCGCCACTGGCTGGCCGGCCAGACCAGATGAAAGTCGATGGAGTTTTTCGTTTCCTCCTCGAGCACGGCCTTGAGTTCGCCGCGCCGCAGGCATTCGCGCACGAGGAAATCGGGCAGGCAGGCAATGCCCAGCCCGTCGACCGCCGCGTGGTGCAGCATTTCCACATGCGAGCAGATCAGCCGGGTGCGCAACTCGACGCGCGCCGCGTCCGGCAACGGCCATGGCGACAGCTTGCCGGTCGTGGTGGCCCGAAAACGCAGGCAATCGTGCTGCTGCAGTTCCCCGACGGTGGCCGGCACGCCGTGCTGCGCGAAATAGCCAGGCGTGCCGACCAGCCACATCTGACAGGTGCCGAGATGGCGCGACACCAGCCGCGAGTCGGTCAGCGCGCCCGTGCGCACCACCACGTCGAATCCTTCCTCGATGATGTCGACGAGACGGTCGCTGAAATCCAGTTCGACTTCCAGTTCCGGATAATCCTTGATGAAACGCATCAGGGTGGACTGGAAAGGCCGGCACACCAGCGGCAGGCTCACCTTGAGCCGGCCGTGCGGACTCTGCTTTTTCTCCAGCAGCCGGCGCGCGCCTTCCTCCATTTCCAGGATCGCGCGCTGGCAATGCTCCAGATATTGCAGCCCTTCGTCGGTCAGATGAATGGCGCGCGTATTACGGTGGAACAGGCGAACGCCAAGCCGCTCTTCCAGCTTGGTGATCGATTTCCCCACCGCCGACGCGGAAAGCCCGAGCCGTTTGCCCGCCTCCGTGAAATTCGTGGCCTCGCAGACTTTGACGAAGGTCACGATGCCATTGAAATGTTGCATGAGTCATCCCCGAATACGCGGCATGCGAAATGCATTGAAAATTGCGTTTTTGCTTCGGAGCGATCCTACCGATTTTTCAAATCGAAGTGGCAAAAAATACAGACCGGCGTTGTTATTTACACGACGACACATTACCTCAAGATTTATATGACCGAAACGGTATTTGCTTATCAGCCGGCTCGAATAGCGATATTCCAGAAAACCGGATGACCGTTATTTATATTGATTTTCTTATAAGTCGAATAAGGGTCATCCGCCACACTCTGCTTACGCCCGTTTCATCGCGGCTCGAATCACCGGGCCGCGATCGTCTCCTCCCATCCACCGCCCAGCGCCTGAATCAGGTTCACCGTCGAGAGCGCCTGCACACCCGCGAGTTGCGCGTCGGCGCGGCGCGCCTGCAACGCGCTGCGCTCGGCGTCGATCACCTCGAGATAGCTGACCGCGCCCTCCCGATACTGCTTGACCGATAACTGCGACGCGCGGTTCGACGCGCTGACGGCGATCCATTGCGTCACGCGCTGGTCTTTGAGAATGCGCAGCGCCGCGAGGTTGTCCTCCACTTCGCGAAACGCCGTCAGCACCTGCTGACGATAGTTCGCGACGCTTTCCTCGTGCACCGCGCGCGCATTCGCGAGATTGCCGGAGCGCCGTCCGCCGTCGAACAGGGGCAAGGTCAGCGCCGTGCCCGCGAGCGGTCCCAGCAGAAACGCGCGGCTGCTCCACTTCATCAGATCGCCCAGCGACGCGGACTCGAAACCGCCGACGCCGGTCAGCGACAGCGACGGAAAGAACGCCGCTTTCGCGACGCCGATCCGCGCGTTGGCCGCGGCAACGGTCCGTTCGGCCGCGGCGATGTCGGGGCGGCGCTCCAGCAACGCGGACGGCAAGCCGGCCGGAATCTCCACGCTCACCGGCTCGAGCGGACTGGCCGCGAACGAGAACTCCGCCGGCGTCTTGCCGAGCAGCACGGCGAGGCTGTGCTCCGCCGCCGCGCGCAGGCGCGTGAGCGTCAACAGATCGGAGCGGGCCGACGCCAGTTCGGCGCGCGACTGCGCGAGGTCCAGTTCGCTGACTTCGCCCAGCTCGAAACGGTGCTGCACGAGACGCAGCGCATCGTCGCGCAGTGCCACGGAGCGTGACAGCACCGCCAGTTCCGCATCGAGTTCGCGCACGGTGAAATAGCTGCGCGCGACGTCCGATTGCAGCGCCAGCATCACCGAGCGGAAGGTGGCTTCGCTTTGTTCCGCGTCGGCGGTGGACGCCTTCACTTCATCGGAGACCCGGCCGAACAGATCCGCTTCGTAGGACACGCCGGCCTGCGCGCGCCAGAACGTTTGCAGCGGCCCGTTCGCGTTGTCCGGCAGGAACTGCGAGGCGGGCGAGAACTTCTGCCGGCTCGGCCCGAAGCCGGCATCGAGCGTCGGAAACAGACCCGCGCGGGACGCCTGCTGGATCGCGCGCGATTCCTTCACGCGCGCCGCGGCAACCTGCAGGCCGGGATTCGCCGCTACCGCGTCGTCTTCGAACGCGTTCAGGACCGGATCGCCGAACACGCGCCACCATGCGCCGCGCGCTTGCGCCTCCGCCGGCTCGGCGACCTTCCACTGACCGTTCCGCGCCGCCACGCCGCTGGCCGCATCAGCCGCATCAGCCGCATCAGCCGCATCAGCCGCATCAGCCGCATTGGTCGCGCTGGTCGCGCTGGTCGCGTTGGTCGCGCTGGCCGCATTAGCTGCGCCCGCCGCCCCCGGCCCCCCCGCTCCTTCCTTGAACGCCGCCGGCAGCGCGACCGCCGGCTTCTCGTAAGTCGGTGCGAGCGAGCAGCCGCTCGCGGCCAGCAAGGCAAACAGGCCCGGCAAAGTCAAACTACGCCATGTCGTCACGTCATGCCTCCTTAAATTTCGACCGGTGCGGCCACGTCGTGCATGCGCGGCCGGGCCGCGTGCCGATCGGCCAGCCGTTCGCCGCCCGCGAGCTTACGCAGCACGACGTAGAACACCGGCGTGAGCAGCAAGCCGAACAGGGTCACGCCCAGCATCCCGAAGAACACCGCGATCCCCATCGCGTGACGCATCTCCGAGCCCGCGCCCGACGACAGCACCAGCGGCACCGAGCCCATCAGGAAGGCGACGGACGTCATCAGGATCGGCCGCAGGCGCAGCCGGCTCGCCTCGATCGCGGCCGCCACGATGGTGCGGCCGCGCATCTCCAGTTCGCGGGCAAACTCCACGATCAGGATCGCGTTCTTGGCGGACAGTCCGACCAGCACCATCAGCCCGATCTGCGTGAAGATGTTGTTGTCGCCGCGCGTCAGCCACACGCCGGCCAGCGCGGAGAGCAGCCCCATCGGCACCACCAGGATGATCGCGAGCGGCAAGGTCAGGCTCTCGTAGAACGCGGCCAGCACGAGGAACACGAGCAGCACGCTGATCGGGAACACCCACAGCGCGGCATTGCCGGCCAGCACCTGCTGATACGTCATCTCGGTCCACTCGTACTTGATGCCCGGCGGGAAAGTCTCCGCGGCGATCCGGTCGATCGCGGCGAGCGCCTGCCCCGACGAATACCCCGGCGCCGGGCCGCCGTTGATGTCGGCGGACGGAAAGCCGTTGTAGCGCACCACCATCTCCGGGCCGTAGGTCGGGTTCACGTTGACGAGCGTGGCGAGCGGCACCATCTCGCCGTTCGCGTTGCGCGTCTTCAGCAAACCGATGTCGGCGGCCGTCGCGCGGAATGGCGAGTCGGCCTGCACGCGCACCTGATAGACGCGTCCGAAACGGTTGAAGTCGTTCACATAGAGCGAGCCCAGGTAGATCTGCATGGTGTCGAAGATGCTCGTCACCGGCACGCCGAGCTGCTTGGCGCGAACCCGGTCGATGTCCACGTTCAGCTGCGGCACGTTGATCTGGTAGCTGGAGAACAGCGGTCCCAGCTCCGGCGCGGAAGCCGCGCGCTTGATGAATGCCTGCGTCACTTCGTTCAGCCGTTCGTAGCCCAGCGCGCCGCGATCCTCGATCTGCATCTTGAAGCCGCCGAGCGTGCCGAGTCCGAGCACCGGCGGCGGCGGAAAGACCGCGATGAACGAGCTTTTGATCTTCGCGTACTCGCCGTTCAGACTGTTCGAGATTTCGTTCGCCGACAGATTGCCGCTGCCGCGCTGCGCGAGCGGCTTCAGCGTGATGAAGACGATCCCGCCGCTCGACGAATTCGTGAAGCCGTTCACCGACAGCCCCGGAAATTCGAGCGCGCTGGCCACGCCCGGCTGGGCGAGTGCGATCTTCGTCATGTCGTGAATGACCTTCTCGGTGCGGTCGAGCGATGCACCGTTCGGCAGTTGCGCGAACGCGATCAGATACTCCTTGTCCTGCGCGGGCACGAAGCCGACGGGCACGGTCCGGCTCATGAACAGCGTCAGCGCGAGCAGCACGCCATAGAGCGCCAGCATCGCCGTCTTGCGCCCGACGATCCGCGTCACGCCCACGCCATACACGCCCGAGACGCCGTGAAAGAAGCGGTTGAAGCGCGCGAAGAACCCGCCCAGCACGCGCTCCATCGCGCGCGTGAGCCAGTCCTTCGGCGCGTCGTGCGGCCTGAGCAGCAGCGCCGACAAGGCGGGCGACAGCGTCAACGAATTGAATGCGGAGATCACCGTCGAGATCGCGATGGTCATCGCGAACTGCTTGTAGAACTGCCCGGTCAGGCCCGACATGAAAGCGAGCGGCACGAACACCGCGACCAGCGTCAGCGCGATCGCGAGAATCGGCCCGCTCACCTCGCGCATGGCCTGATAGGTCGCTTCGCGCGGCGACAGACCGGCGGCGATGTTGCGCTCGACGTTCTCCACCACCACGATCGCGTCGTCGACCACGATCCCGATCGCGAGCACCATGCCGAACAGCGACAGCGCGTTGATCGAGAAGCCGAACGCGAGCAGCAGCGAGAACGTCCCGACGATCGAGATCGGCACCGCCAGCAGCGGAATGATCGACGCGCGCCACGTCTGCAGGAACAGGATCACCACCAGCACCACCAGCACGATCGCCTCGGACAGCGTGCGGATCACCGAATCGATACTGGAGCGCACGAACTCGGTCGGATCGAACACGATCCGGTAATCGACGCCCTTCGGCATGTCGCGTTTGGCCTCGACCATGATCTCGCGCACCTTGCGGGAAATCTCGAGCGAATTGCCATCAGGCGCTTGCAGGATCGCGAACGCGATCGCCGGCTTGCCGTCGAGCAACGAACGCAGCCCGTACTCCGAGGCCGCCAGTTCGACCCGCGCGACATCGCGCAGATAGGTGACGCCGCCGTCCGGCGCGACCTTCAGCACGATGTCGCCGAACTCTTTCTCGGACGACAGCCGGCCGCGCGCATTGACCGACAGTTGCATCGGCACGTCGACGGTCATCGGCGAGCCGCCGATCACACCGGCCGCCACCTGCACGTTCTGCTCGCGGATCGCCGCCACCACGTCGTTCGCGGTCAGCCCGCGCGCCGCCACCCTGGCGGGGTCGAGCCAGACCCGCATCGCGTAGTCGCCGCTGCCCCATACCTTGACCTCGCCCACGCCCGGCACGCGCGCGAGCCGGTCCTTGAGATTCAGGATCCCGTAATTGCGCAGGTACGTCATGTCGTAGTGATTGTCGGGCGACACCAGGTGCACGACGAGCGTCTGCGTCGGCGACGACTTCGCGGTCGTGACGCCGAGCCGCTGCACGTCGTCGGGCAGACGCGGCAACGCCTGCGATACGCGGTTCTGCACGAGCTGCTGCGCCTTGTCCGGGTCGGTGCCGACCTGGAAGGTGACGGTCAAGGTCAGGTTGCCGTCGCCGTTCGCCTGCGACTGCATGTACAGCATGTCCTCGACGCCGTTGATCTGCTCCTCCAGCGGCGACGCGACGGATTCGGCGATCACCTTGGGATTCGCGCCCGGATACTGCGCGTGCACGACGATCGAAGTCGGCACCACTTCGGGGTATTCCGACACCGGCAACCTGAACAGCGAGATCAGTCCGGCCAGCAGCACCATGACCGACAGAACGCCCGCCAGGATCGGCCGGTCGATGAAGAATCGGGAAATGTTCATGGCCGTGCTAGCTACCGATAGAAACGAGGTGGACCCGGACGTCGTCGCCCGGCTGGACCCGCTGCACGCCGTTCACGACGATGCGCTCGCTTTTCGCGAGCCCGCTCGACACGATGCGCAGCCCGTTGTCGGCCAGCTCGCCAGGCACGATCTCGCGGTACTCGACGTGATTGCGCGCATTCACGACCAGCACGAACTTCTTGTCCTGGTCGGTTCCGATCGCCGCGTCGGGAATCAGGATCGCGTCGTGCGGCGCGTTGCCGCCGATCTTCACGCGCGCGAACAGCCCCGGCAGCAGCGTGCCGTTCTCGTTGTCGAAGCGCGCGCGCACGCGGATGGTGCCGGAGCGCGTATCGAAGCGGTTGTCGACCGAGGCGACGCTGCCCGAATACGAATAGTCCTGCTGGTTCGCGAGACCGAGCCGCGCCGGCACCTCGGCGCGATCGCCGCGGCCGAGATAGCGCAGATAGGTTTTCTCGTCGACGTCGAAGGACGCGTACATCGGCGAGATCGACACCACGGTGGTCAGGAGCGGCGCGTTCGCCCCCGCCGACACCACGTTGCCCACCGTCAGTTCCGCACGCGACACGCGGCCCGCGATCGGCGCGACGATGCGCGTGTACGACAGATTGACCTGCGCGAGTTCGAGCGCCGCGGCGGCCGCCTTCAGACCCGCGGACGCCTCGCGCGCCGCGTTCTGCTTCTCGTCGAAGTCGCGCCGGGCGATTGCGTTGTCCTCGATCAGACGCTGCGCGCGTGCGGCTTCCGATGCCGCGTTGTCGCTGCGCGCGCGCGCCGCGGCGAGCTGACCGGCGGCGCGGTCCACCTCGGCCACGTACGGGTGTGGATCGATCGTGAACAGCAGATCGCCTTTCCTGACGAGCGCGCCATCCCTGAAATCGACGGCGACGATCGTGCCCGACACGAGCGGCCGGATCTCGACGTTGCCGACGGCTTCGAGCCGCCCGGAATAGCTCTGCCATTCGCTGAGTTTCTGTGCCAGCACGGGTGCCGCGTCGACCTCGGTGAGCGCGGCGGGCTCCTGCGCCTTGACCGCGCCATGGCGATCGACGACGAACACCGCGGCGCCGAGCGCCACGGCCGCCGCGGCGACGGTGATGGCCACGGTCGTCCTGCGCGGACCGCGAGCTGATGGGGTGAGTGGTTTCATCGGATCGGTTCTTTCAGTGAGGTGAATGAAGTCGTGGAAAACGCGGGCGGTCGCCAGTCGCCGCTCGGTATCGGGATCGGTATCGGTATCGCTATCGGTTCACGCGAAGGCGGCCGTCGTGGCATCGATCGCCTCGCATTTCGCGGCGAGCGACACGTCGTGCACTTCCAGCAGCATCAGCGCGCAGCTGAACCCCGCGCCCGAACCGATCAGCAGCACGCGCTGACCGTTTTCGAGCTGGCCGCTGCGCGCCAGCGCCACCAGCGAGAGGAACTGGTCGGCCGTGCCGGTGTGCCCGACCTGCCGTCCCCACGCACCGAAATGACGGCGCGCGAGATCGCGGAACATGCCTTCGTACAGCGGCGCCGAGATCGCCTGGCCGACGTGCGGCGTCAGGAGCCAGTCGGCCGGATTCGCGTGCAGATCGAAGCGCTTCAGCGCGCTGTCGCGCAAGCTCGTCAGCGCATGGCCGATCGCTTCGAAAAAGCGTTCGCGGCCGAACCGCTCCATGAAGCCCTTCTTGCTTTCGCGCACGCCGAATTCGTGGCGCGCGGCGTCGCGATGCCCGGCGTGCTCAGCGTGCTCGTCCACGTGACGGTGCATGCCTTCGAGTTCGGGGACGCCGGCGATCGACAGCAATTGCACTTTCGCGAAGCCGGGCGCGTGGCCGAACAAGGCGGCGGCGGCGGCATCGCCGTACACCACGCCGTAATCGCCGCGCCAGCGGTCGAACGAGGACGTACCGAAACGGTCCGAGCCGATCACCAGCGCGTCCTTGCCGCCGCTTGCGCCGGCCAGCGTATCCAGTGCGACGCGCGACGCGACGAACATGCCGTTGCAACCGTGCGCGAGCGAAAAAGCCAGCGCCTGCGACGCACCCAGCGCGTGCTGCAACGCGGCGGCCGGCTGCCACAGGCGGGCATGGCCGTGACGATGAATCGACGTGTAGGTCAGCAGCCCGAGCTGGGCCGCGTCGGCGCCCAGCGTCCCGAGCGCGGTGCGCGCGGTCGCCAGCGCCATGTCGGCGGGCCACCACTGCTGCTCCACCGCGACGGACAGATAGTTATCCTTGGCATGCTCCTCCTCGCCGTACCAGCCCTGCTGGATCGCCTCGCCGACGGTGGTCAGCGTCGGCGGCGTGTAGGCCGCGCACGCGCGCAGCCACAGGTCACCGGCGGCACCCGGCGACGCCGCGCGCGCGGCGAGGTCGAGCGTGCCCTGTTCAAACGTGACCCGGTCAATCATGGTGATGCTCCCGATTCGTTGCGCCATGCCGCGCGCCGGCATGCAGCGGCGGCGACAGCGAGAAAGGCTGATGGGACAGCAGCGGCAGGCGCGCCTGGATCGCCTCGATGCAGATCGACGCGACCGAGCGCACCGCATTCGACCGGCTCGCGGATTCGGGGATCGACATCCACACCGGCAGCGTCAACGCACCCGCGGCGGCGCCCGGCGGCTCGAACCGCACCAGACTCGACTGCTGGTCGATCATGTAGTCCGGCAGCATGGCCGCGCCGAAGCCGTTGCGCACCAGGTGCGTGACGTCCTCCAGATGGGAGATGGTCAGTTCCGCCGAACCGGTGCCGCTGTCCTGGCGGCCCTGCCACACGCCCGCCTCGAAGACCCAGACCGGCAGGCTCGCGCGCGCGTCGTCGCGGCACGCGTTCGACATCGCCATCGACATCGTCAGGTCGGCGAGACGGCGAATCTTGCGACGCCCGCGTTCGGGCCGCTCGAAGCCGAAGGTCAGATCGGCGTCGTCCTCTTCCTGGCGATGCGTGCAGAAGCTGCGCAGGTTCACCGTGATGCCCGCGTTGTCCGCGAGAAACGGCGGCAATGCATGCAGCAGCAGCCGGCACAGCATCGAATCCACCGCGAGGTTCACGTGATCCATCACCGCGGCGTCGCCGCCCGTGACGCGCTTTTCCAGCACGCCGAACGCATCGCTGATGTGTTCGCAGTTTTCGAGCACCTGGCGGCCCGCTTCCGTCAGCGTCAGACCGTGCGGCTTGCGCTGGAACAGACACAGACCCAGCTCGCCCTCGAGCTGCTCGATGCGGCGGCTGAGCGTCGCCACGCTGACGCCCAGTTCGTCCGCCGCGCGCCGCATCACGCCGCAGCGGGCCAGCACGACGAAATAGCGATAGGCATCCCAGTCCCAATGCAGATGATTGCGCCGCGCGACTTCGCGACGCGGAAAGGAAACCGGACACGACGGCGCGCCGTCGCCGGCGGCCATCGCGGATGGACCGTCGGTCACATTCGTAGACACATCAACTTGTTTCAACATGACTCCCCTTGCCCGATTGCACGGGCAGCGGTCCGATATTTCGATGCCGTCGCATCGGGCCCGCCTGCGCGCGCCCGATGCGCTCGCGAAACTAGATCTGCGCGTAGCCGCCGTCGACCGGCAGATCGATGCCGTTGACGTAGCGGGCATCGTTCGACGCGAGGAACAGCGCCGACGACGCGATCTCGTCCGGCTGCGCGACGTAGCCTGCCGGCACGACGCCCGCCGCGTACTCCTTGAACTGCGAGATCTGCTGCTCGTCCATCTTCAGGCCGGTGGTGAGGATCGGCGTGTGCGTGAAGCCGGGGCTCAACGCGTTCACGCGAATCCGGCGGCCCTTCAGATCGTTGGCCCACGAACGTGCAAAGGAACGCACCGCCGCCTTCGTCGCGGTGTACAGGCTGAGGTTTTCCATGCCCTTGTTGTTGACGATCGACGACGTCAGCACGACCGACGCGCCATCCTTCAGAAGCGGCAGCAGCGTCTGCACGGTGAAGAACACGCCCTTCACGTTGATGTCGAAAATGTTCAGGTAGTCGGCTTCGCTGGTCGCGCCCAGCGCGTTGTTGCCGGCGATGCCGGCGTTGGCGAACAGCGCATCGATCTGGTCGCCGTTGCGCTCGATCGCCGCCTTGAGCCGGTCCAGATCCGGCAGTTGAGCGACGTCCGACGTGACCGCGACCGCACGCTCGCCCAGCGACGTCACCGCCGTGTCGAGACTTCTTGCAGAGCGGCCGGTCACGTACACGCGTTTGGCGCCCTCGGCCAGCAAGGCCCTGGCGATGGCCAATCCGATACCCGTGGAACCACCGGTGACGACGGCAACCTGATTTTCAAAACGACTGGACATGGTTTTTCCTGTTTCGGTTAAGTGCGATTGAGTGAATGGACTGACTGGAATAGAAAAACGCCTCGCTTCGACGGCAGCGCGAGCCGCCGTCATGCGAAGGCACGGCTTTAGCGCGTCGCGTTCGCTTCGATCAGACTGAGAATCTGCGCGGCCACCAGATGCCGCGTTTCGATTTCCGCGCGCTTCGAGTAGGCGATGCCATAACCCGAGCGACGGTTATCGAAGCGCGTGAAGCTATGTTTCGCATCGCTGATGATGTGCAGGTTCCAGCGGATCCGGTGCGCGCGCATTTCCTCGGCGAAGGCGTCGAGCGACGACTGCGGAACGAAGGGATCGATCTCGCCGTGCACGACGGTAAACACCGGGTAGTCGCCGGGCTGATCGATCGGGTCGATGGTGCGCGGGTCGCCGTGCACGCAGAACACCGCGTCGACCGCCGCGCCGGAGCGGCCGGTTTCGAACGAAAACGCGCCGCCCGAACAGAATCCCACCACCACCAGCGGACCGCTCGCCTGCCAATGCGCCTGCAGCGCGGCGACCATGCCGCGGAAGATCGACCGGCTGCGCTCCGTGTCTCGATATAGCTGCTGGTTGATGTAAGCGGCTTCGTCGAAACCCGGGTGCGGCCGGTGCTGACCGTAGTGATCGGTGACGATCACTTCGGCGTCGCACGTCTGCGAGTAGAGCCGCCCGATCTCCTGGGCCCAGCCGGAATTCATGCCTTCCCAGTCGGGCATGAGTAAGACCCGGCCGCGCGCGGCATCCCGATGAAAACGGCTGGCGGTGTACACGACGCCATCCGCCGTGTAGGAAAAGTGTTCTGGAGAAGCAGGTAGTGTCATGGTCTGGCTACGTCGTAGTACGGGTTTAGCAGGAAGCGCCGCCGGCTGGAGAACGCGAGCTAGTTGCTCTTCGCGGACAGCGATTGCGCCGCCTGTTCGATGATGCGGGCCGATGCTTCGGGTTGCGAAAGAATGATCGCGTGGCCCGTGGGCAGCTCGAACTTCGTCGCGCCGATTTTCGCGGCGAGCTTGCGTTGCAGATCGACCGGGATGATCTTGTCTTCGGAGGCGACCACGTACCACGACGGTTTGGTCTTCCACGCGGCTTGCGTCGGCGCGTCGTCGAATACGCGTTTCGACGTGGGTTTCTGCGCGACCGACATCACGTTGGTGCGCGCTCGCGACGAGTCGTGCGCCAGGGCGAACGCGAACAGCTCCGGCTTCATCCACAACATGCCGTTCTCGCCGTCGTAGATCGCGGCAGAGCCCGGCATGGCCGGATACGACTTGAGCAGGTCGCGCAGCGATTGGCCCACATCGGGCGTGATGGCCGCGAAATACACCATGCCGCGCACCTTCGGATCGACGCCGACTTCGCTGACCGGTTCGCCGCCCCAGGAATAGCCGGCCAGCAGCGTCGGGCCGTTCATGTGCGACAGCACTTCACGGGTGGCGTGGACATCGTCGGCCAGCGAGGTCAGCGGCAGTTGAACCGCGGCCACGTTGTAGCCGTCGGCCGCGAGGATCGTGATGACTTCGTTCCAGATGCTCGCGTCGACGAACGCGCCGTGCACCAGCACGACATTGCGGACCGCCTGATCCGGCTTGACCGGTTCCGCCGCGGCATGGGTCGATGCCAGCGCGACGGGCAAACCGAGCGCGACCGACAACACGGCCGCGCGGCCCAGCTTCAACGCGCGGGAGACACGCGCGGACGGCTTGCGATGGAATGGGGATGTGTTCGACATGTTGGATTCGTGGTTAGGCGGAGTGAATGGAAGGGCCAGCGGCCCTTCCCGGTGTGCGATCAGGCGGCCTGGTTGACTTCGATGGCGCGCGGCTTCTGCAGCCACACGCGCACCAGGATCAGCGCGAGCCCGGCGCCGAGGAACAGCAGCGCGGCGGTGAACATGCCCGGCAGACCGTAGAGGTTGATGAACTTGCCGCCTACCGCCGCGCCCACCGCGATGCCGAGATTGGCGAACGAGGCGAACAGCGAGGTCGCGAATTCGGGCGCTTCGGGCGCTTCCGAGGTCAGCCAGATCTGCGTGATGACGAGGCTGCTGGTGTGCACGGCGCCCCAGAAGATCATGATCACGACCATCGGCGTGACGTGTTGCTGGAACGACATGACGAGCAGCAGCGCGCCGACGATCAGGATCGGATGGACGATCACCGTCGCGATCATGTTGCGGCCGATGAATTTGCCGGCGAGCATGTTGCCCGCCACGCCGCCGAGACCGAACAGCACCAGCAGCGCGCTGATCGTGCTGTTCGACATGCCGCCGACGGTCTTCAGGTATTCCGCCGCGTAGCTGTACGCCGCGAACATGCCGGCGAAGATCAGGCCGGTGGACGCGATGTTCAGCCAGAGCGTGGGCTTCTTCAGGATGTTCATCTGCTGGCCCGAGCTGCCGCTGTTGCTGGCTGGCATCTGCGGCAACAGCAGCAGCACGCCGAAGAACGACAGCGCGTTGACGGCGGCCGTGAAGTAGAACGCGGCTTCGTACGAAAACGTGCTGGCGATGTAGGTCGTGATGGGTACGCCGAGCACGATGCCGATCGTCGTGCCGAGGAACACCAGCGAGGACGCCTTGGCCGCCTCTTCCTTGCGGTACAGCGAGATCGCCGAAACGAACGCGAGCGAGAAATAGACCGGATGCAACAGCGCCGGAATCATGCGCACGCCGAGCAGCACGTTGAAGTTGGTGACGAAGGCCGAGCCGAGGCTGCTCAGCGTGAACACGGCGAGCGCGATCAGCAGCATCGTCTTGCGGTTGAAGCCGGACAGCAGCAGCACGAGGAACGGGCCGAACACCGACACGACGAGCGCGAAAATGCCGGTCAGCATGCCGGCCTGCGGCGCGGTCACGTTAAAGCGGTGGATGATTTCGGGCATGATGCCGACCACGCCGAATTCGATGGTGCATAGGCCGAACAGGCCTAGCGCAATAAAAAAGATGGGATGTATTAATCTCACGCCAGACTCCTCTTCTTGTGATTCGCTTGGGAATAAAACTCCGCCTGGTGCATTTATAAATCTCACGGCGATCATTAATTCGATCGCCTCATGATTCAAATGTCCGGCAGAGCGGTTACAGAGTGGAAGCGAATGTATCACCGAAGAATCGGCTTAAAATAAGCCTCTTCGTCCGATAACAAAGGAATCTTTTTCCGAGGTCGGGAGAGATTGCGGACGAGGGATGCCACGCCCTTTATGGGCTTGGCTTTGAGGTGCCGAAGAGGAGTGAAATTATGCCGTTAGCATTGCACGCGACGGCTTGGGAAGACAGTTTTATTTCTGTCTATGCAGCTTGCAGAATATGCTTTGCGAACCGCGTGCAATAGGATGCACGCGATATTACCGCATTGACAGCAAAGCGAAATAACTGCGAGAGGACGAATACTGAAAATAGAAAACCGCGTCCAGATCTGGAAGGGCCGCATGGCGAAAAAGGCGGTTAATTAAAAAGCCGCGCCCATAACGTGCGCAGACGGCGCGCACGGTCTTCGAAAATGTAGGAAGCCGCTAAGGCCAGGACGGCTGAAATCACGCCCGTCATGATGTGCTCGATGTAGGGAATGCGATAACGACTCGCGTGGGAATAGGCGTCACCGACCGAGGTCAGAAAGCCGACGATCAGCGCATTGCCGTATCGATTCCCGTAGAGCTTTGCGACAGGCGTGAACGTCAGAAGCACGGCCAGAAGTCCGGTGAGCAGACCCGTCCGGAATGCAATCGCCCAGTGCCCGAGGCTCATGATATTGGCCCAGCTTCCCGGCATGCAGGTCATGCATGCCGTGGTCGGCTGCCAGAAGCGCTGGATAAACAGCCGGAGACGGCGCTTCCACTCAGCGGGCATCACGTGGTTCCGGTCAAGTCGTTGAACGACGAGCGCTGTTTGGTACGGCAGGAGGGACTCGAACCCCCCACCCTCGGCTTAGAAGGCCGATGCTCTATCCAGCTGAGCTACTGCCGTAACGAAGTGAGGCGACGCGACATCGAACAACAACCCGCATCGCCTGCAATGACCGCTCGCGCCTGCATCGCACCGCGAGCTGATGATCTGCTGAAATTCTAACTGACGCGCCCGGCGACCGGAGATCCCGAGCCTCGCGGTCGGACCGAAAATCGGCAACAGAAACAAACAGGCCCGGCAGCACACGCAGCCGGGCCCGGATTATAACCGATCGATCCCCACTCGCCAGCGCCCGCCTTCACGCGGCGGCGAACGCGGCAATGAACGCGGCAATGAACGCGGCAAGCGCGTCAGGCGCCGTCACACCGGTTGCTGATGCAGCACGAACCAGCCGAGGAACAACGCGCCGGCGATCACGCAATACACGCCGAACGAAGCCAGACGTCCGCGGCCTTCGAAATAGCGCATCAGGAACCGCACGCTCAGATACGCGGCGATCGCGGTCAGCACGCCACCCAGGGCGGCGTCGGCGAGTTGGCCCGGTGCGTGGAACAGCTTCGGCAATTCGAGCACGCCCGCCGCGAAGATGATCGGCGTGCCGAGCAGAAAAGAGAACTCGGCCGCCTTCTCGGCGGTCAGGCCGGCCGCGTTGCCGGCGATCATCGTCAGGCCGCTGCGCGAGAAGCCCGGGATCAGCGCGCCGATCTGCGCGAGGCCGACAAAGAATGCCTGACGGAACGTGAGCTTCTCCGGCGCCCGATGCGCGCGCGAGCGCTGCAGACGATCGCCGAACCACAGCAGCACGCCATTGACGATCAGCGCGATCGCGACGATGCGCAGGTCATGAAAAAGCCGCTCCAGCGGTTTTTCCAGCAGCAGACCGACGATGCCCGCCGGAATCGTGCCGATGATCAGCGCCCACATCATGTGCGAGTCGTCGTTGCTGCGTCCGCCGAACGACGCGAAGAAGCCGCGCACCAGCGCGCACCAGCGCTTGCGGAAGTACCACAGCAGCGCGAACGCGGTACCGAGGTGCAGCGCGACGAGGAACGGCAGCAATTGCGGCGCGTGCTTGTCGATATGCATGCCGAACAAAGCGGGCACGAGCAACGTATGGCCGAGGCTACTCACCGGAAACAGTTCGGTGACGCCTTGCAGCACGCTCAGGAAAATCAGAAACGACAGGTTCACGCGGCAGTCCTTGTAAGGAAAAAGTCAGGGACAGCGCGCCGTTCAAGGAATAGCCGGCGCGTCGGAAGCGCACCGATTATGCCTGGCTGCAATGTCAGAGCCAAGCGTTTGCACCGCATTCGAGGAAAGTTTGATGCACCGCGTCACAACTCGACACCGTTGTTACGACGTGGCAAGGAATACCGGCAGTCGCGCGGCAGTTCAGATGCGCCGAGATACTGCGGCGCTACGTGCGGCACTGCGGGGAATAGACCGACCGAAAGACCAGCGGGAATCGCAGAATCGCGATGTTTCGCCTAGCGTTCGAGCTTGTAGAAGAAGTAGACCGTGCTTGCCGCGAACATGCCGAACAGCGCTACACCCATTGCCATTGCGAGATCCATCACGCCTCCTGAGGCCGATTCGTCCGGATGGAAAATCACCGAACAGTCCGACGAATTATCAGCAAGGATGCCGCGCGCGCGAACCCGCAATTTCCCGAGAAGGGTTTCCCCGTAGCGCAAAGCAGCGCAGAATCATTCCTCTTGTGCCCTTTTTCTTGTCCTTTTCTTGTCCTTTTCTTGCCCTTTTAACCGTCTCTCTACCACTCCTCAGCGACCATGCCCCTCTCTCCGCAACAGGACATTCTCGAGATCGCCCAGGACACCTCCGTGCTCCGCTTCGCGCCGCAAGCCGGCGGCCGCCTGATGTCGTGGATCGTCGACGGCGAATCGGTGATTCACTGGCCGGAACATGCCGACTGGAGCCAGCCCGCGCGCATCCGCGGCGGCAATCCGCTGCTGTTCCCGTTTCTTGGGCGGCATCGGGTGGACGGCAAGATCGGTTTCTGGCGCGACGCGCAAGGCACCGTCCGCGAATTGCCGATGCATGGCTTCGCACGCGACCTGCCGTTCGAGGCGCATGCCGACGTGCACGGCGCCGGCCTGCGCCTGGTGTTGACCGACAGCGCCGCGACGCGCACCGGCTATCCGTTCGGCTTCCGTTTCGAAGCAGCCTATAGCCTCGCCGACGCGCACACGCTCGACGTCACGTTCACCACCACCAACACCGGCGACACGCGGCTGCCCTACTACGCCGGTCACCACTTCTACTTCACGTTGCCGCACACGCAACGCGGCGAGACCGTGCTGACGCTGCCGCCCACGCAACGCTGTTTTCAGCAGAGCGACGGCTCGATCAGCACGCCCGAGCCGGGCGACGCCCGCTACACGCTCGACGAGGCGCGCATCCTCGATCGCTTCCATTGTCTGACCGGCACGCCCGATCAACCCGTGCAGCTCACCGCGCCGGGGTTGAACCGGCTAATCACCATCGATCTGCAGCGCCCGGGTTCCGTGCCCTGGTACGCGGTGACGACGTGGACCGAAGCGCCGGAGTCGGACTTCTACTGCATCGAGCCGTGGCTCGGTCTGCCGGATGCGATCCACAACGGCCAGGGTCTGCGCTGGCTCGAACCGGGTCAAACCGAAGTGGCATCGCTGCGGATCGGCGTGAGCAAACTGCGCTGAACGCAAGGGCTGAACGGAGATAATCGGCCGCTCCACGACCACCCCGCCATCCGTTTTTGGGATGGTGCATCGCAAAACCGTTAGAATCGGACGCTTTGATTCCACCTGCCGCGTGATCGGGATCGGCGCGCGGCAGCGCTTTGCGAGGTCCAATGCAGCAAACAACAAGAATGATGAAACGATTCGCCTGCGCGTCGTTACTGGCGCTCGTCGCCGCTTGCGGATCGGCGCCGGTCGCGCCGGGCTATTACCGCGTCGAACGGGGCGATACGCTGTCGAAGATCGCGCGCAGCAACCGGCAGTCGGTGCAGAGCATCGTGCGCTGGAACAATCTGAATAACCCGGACAGCATCGAAGTCGGCCAGGTGTTGCGCGTCGTGCCGCCCGGCAGCGCCGCGTCGACGAGCGGCGCGGTGCGTAGCGGCGGCGGTAGCGCCAGCGCGTCCGCGAGCCCACGCACGTCGCCGCCGGCGACGGACAGCGCGCCATCGGCCGCACCGGCTTCGACGATCTCGCTGGTGTGGCCGGCCGACGGCACGGTGATCCGGCGTTTCGACGGCAACAATTCGAAGGGCATCGACATTTCCGCGGCGGCGGGCACGCCGGTCATCGCGGCGGCGCCCGGCACGGTCGTGTATGCCGGCAACGGCCTGCGCGGCTACGGCAACCTGCTGATCCTCAAGCACAATTCCGAATACCTGACCGCTTACGCGCACAACCGCGTTCTGCTGGTGAAGGAAGGCCAGTCGGTCACGCGCGGCGAGAAAATCGCCGAAATGGGCGACACCGACACGGACCGCGTGATGCTGCACTTCGAGCTGCGCTATCAGGGCCGCTCGATCGATCCCGCGCGGGCGCTGCCGCCCCGCTAAGCCAGATTGCCAGATCATCCCAATCCTTCCGGATCAGGGCGGTCTGGCACGATATCTGCAACCGGGGACAGGGAACCCGGCGCGTGAAAAACCGCCCAATCCGACACACGACGTGGCGTCGAGCCGCGTCATCCTCTGTTATCTGTAAGGAATCTGCCATGAAGAGCGCATTGGCGTCCGTCGCGACGGCCGCGGCGATCGGTCTCGGCCTGGTGAGCCTCGGCAGCCTCGGCGGCTGCTCCAGCACCACTACCATGACGTATCTGCCGAGCGGCGACACCGGCTTCGCGATCAACTGCAGCGGCAGCGACGCGAGTTCGAGCTGGGCCGAATGCTACAAGCGCGCGGGCGAAGTCTGCGGCAACTACGGCTACGACGTCGTCTCGAAGGATGTCGACAACGGCGCGACATCGGGCGGCACGATCGGCGGCATTTTTGGCGCGAACGTGAAAAACCGGTCGATGGTGGTCCGCTGCAAACAGTAAGCCGCGCTGCACAGCCAATCCGCGATATCAATGCAATATCCAGGCGCCGCGTCGACGCAAAAAAAACCCGAAAAAAAGCCCGGCACGGAGCCGGGCTAACGGGGGTTCGGCGCATATCGGCAAAGGACCGGTTCACCATGCGCCAGAACGAAATCTATCAATCCGCCTTTATCAGTGCAATCGATTAATTGCGTAGCCAATGTGACAGGCCGCACGGATTCCGCATTCCGTGAATCGTAATTGTCGGAAATTGGCGGGATTAATTTGCGTCGATTGGCGGCGAATTGCGCGCTGATTATCGAACAGACAAATAGACGAAGCGTGGCCAGACGTGGGCGCGCGCGCAGCAGATGCGTGCCGGCCAGGTAGCTGACGCAACGCCCATGGCCGATCGTTCCTGGCGCTTTCCGCCAAACCGCGCCTTACATGACGGCATGAGGCTTTAGTGCGCCAGCGCACTAAACGGCGCATTAAGCGGCATGCACGTCACAAATACGTGAATTTCAACGCACGCAACAAATTCGCGAATGGCGAAAATATTAAATCACGTTAAATCCCCCGACGAATCAAATATCTCTATATTCGCAGATATTAAACGGGCGACTGTCGAATGATATGCAGAGAAACGTAATCGTTCAAGCTGGCCGAATGGCTAATCCGGTCAGCCTGAAAACGCGCCTACGCCTACAAAACGCGCAAGCCGAGTTCCGTAATCAGCACCGCCGCCTGCTGATGGGAGATCGTCGCACCTTTGAAGAGCGCCGCGTCGACCAGCCGCACGCCGCTCAGATCCGCATCGCGCAGATCGGCGCCGTCGAAACGCGCACCCTTCAGATTCGCGTCCTTCAGGCTGCCGCCCTCGAAGATCGCCTCGCGGAAATCGACGCCGGCCAGATCAGCGTCGGAGAAATCAAGTTGTTGCAGGGTCGCCTTGCGAAACGACAGGCCACGTAGATGCGCACCGACCAGCAAGGTTTCGACGAAGCTCAAGCCGAGCGCCGCGCACGCCTCGAAATTCGCGCCGGTCAGCTTGCAACCGCGAAACGCCGCCGATGCGAGCTTCGCGCGCCGCCAACTGGTGTTGTTTAGATCGCTGGACTGAAATGCGGCATCGACCAGATCGGCCGAGCCGAAATCCGCCTGGCGGCCCCGGCAACGGACCCAGCGGGTATGCGAAAGCGCCGCGCCGAAAAACGAAGTCTCGACGATCGTGCAGCGATGAAACTCCGCCCCGCGCAGATCGAGCCGCGACAGATCCGCGCCCTCGAAATCGCAGTCGATGAAGTACAGCGCGGGTGCGTGGGCGCCGTCGGCGCGGGCCGCGTCGTTTGCGGCAATCAAGCGCTCCAGGTCCGGGCGCGCGAGCGTCGCGTCGCTGATCGCATGCGGCGGCGCGCCGGTGGCCGACGCCGTTGAGTCCTGTGACATGAAGGTTCAGAATCGTTTTCGACAAACCCGACAGCGTACCGGAACGCGTGCCGCCCTGGCGGCTCGCGCCGATGGTTTATAGTAACGGCCCCGTCAAATCGCGCTAAAAATGACTTCCCAAGACACGCCCCACGGCACCTCCGGCACGCCCGACGGCAGTGCCCACAGCCCGCTCTACGCCAAGCTGCTCGGCGAAACCGCCAAGATCGGCTGGTCCGAACTCGAACGCTTTTTCGCGCGCGGCATGCTGCTGCGGGTCGCTCGCGATCTGGATCTGGTGAGCGTCGCCGAGGCCATCGCCAGCGACGACGCCACTCAGGTCACGCAATGGCTCGCGGCGGGACTCGTCGAGCGCGTGCAGTCGGAGACCGCCGCCGATTTCGCCGCACGCGACCCGGACCTGTGGGCCGTGGTCGTGTCGCCGTGGGTGTGCGTGCAGGAACGCAGCAGTTGAGCGACGCCATCCACGCGCCGGCGCCCGCCGTTCCGGTGCGCTGGCATCGCCGCGTTCTGACGCTGGCGTTTCCGATCGTCCTCGCCAATCTGACCCAGCCGATTCTCGGCGCAGTCGATACCGCCGTCGCCGGCCATCTCGACGATGCGTCGTATCTCGGCGGCGTCGCCCTCGGCGGACTGTTCTTCAGCTTCGTGTTCTGGGGCTTCGGTTTTCTGCGCATGGGCACCACGGGCCTTGTCGCGCAGGCGCACGGCGCCGACGATCGCGCCGCGTTACGCGACAACGTCGTGCGTGCGCTGTTGCTGGCGGCCGCGATCGGCGCGGTGGTGCTGACGCTGCAAGCGCCGTTGATCGACTACGCGCTGCGCGCGCTCGGCGGCAGCGACGCAGTGCAACAGCACGCGCGAATCTATTGCCACGCGCGCATCTGGGCCGCGCCGCTCGCGCTCGCCAATTACGTGGTGCTCGGCTGGCTGCTCGGGACGCAGCAGGTGCGGCTCGCGTTGCTGTCGCAGGTGTTTATCAATAGCGTGAACATCGGCGCCGTGCTGCTGTACGTGTATGGATTCGGCTGGGGCGTGGCCGGCATCGGCGCGGCGACCGCCACGGCGGACGCGCTCGGCTTCGTGCTCGGCGCCGCGCTGCTGTGGCACGGCAGGCCGCGCGGCGTGCCGGCACTGCACCGCGCGACGCTGTCGGACCCCGCCGCACTCAAACGTCTGATCGTCCTGAATCGCGATATTTTCGTGCGCACGCTGTGCCTGCTCACGTCGTTCGGCTGGTTTGCGCATCTCGGCGCCGGCCAGGGCGACGCGACGCTCGCCGCGAATGCGCTCCTGCTCAACTTCCAGACCTTCATGGCGTATGGCCTCGATGGTTTCGCGCACGCGGCCGAAGCGCTCGTCGGCGCCGCGATCGGCGCGCGCGACCGCCATGCGCTCGCGCAGGCGATCAAGGTCACGGCATTGTGGTCGGCGCTGGGCGCGCTGGGGTTTTCGCTGGTGTACTGGGGCGCGGGCGGCTGGATCGTCGAACGGCTGACCGATCAGGCGACGGTGCGTGCGGCCGCCGAGGCTTATCTGCCCTGGGCCATGTTGCTGCCGATGGTGTCGGTGTGGGGTTTCCTGCTTGACGGCGTGTTCATCGGCGCGACCCGCACGCGGGAATTGATGGTGTCGATGATGACGTCGTTCGCGGTGTTCGTCGCGGCGTCGTGGATGCTGTTGGGGCTCTACGGCAATCACGGCCTATGGGCGGCGATGCTGGTGTTCATGGCGGCGCGCGGAGTGACGCTCGCCCGTTATCTGCCGACGATGATGCGCAGTGCTGCCGGCGCTTGAGGCGTTTGGCGTTTGGCGTTTGGCGTTTGGCGTTTGGCGTTTGGCGTTTGGCGTTTGGCGTTTGGCGTTTGGCGTTTGGCGTTTGGCGTTTGGCATTGGGCATTGGGCGTTGGGCGTTGGGCGTTGGGCGTTGGGCGTTGGGCGTTGGGCGTTGGGCGTTGGGCGTTGGGCGTTGGGCGTTTGATATTACGTTCGCGATGTAGCGGTCGATGTAATCGACCCGCCTTCCGCTGTTGTCATTCACGGCGCTCGCCACCGCATCCGGTTACGGCTTGAAACAAGCGCACACATTTCCCGCGCGACGCTCGACCTAGAATCACTGCAGCCCGCGCTCTCCGCGCGAACAGTCTGCGCGGGTCAGAAGCGCCGGCGTGCCCGCGCCGGCGCTTCGCCTTCAATACTTCCCTTGCCTCTTTCCACGTATCACACGCGACCATCGAGCCGCGCGCGACAGTCGAGCGCGAAACCGCGCACGCCTCATTGCCTGAATCAATTGTCCGCGGCGGCTTACGGCAACGGCGCGGGAATCATCGTCGGCGGGCGGGTGTCGGTCGGCACGCCGTGATAGTCCGCCGGATCTTGCGGCGGCGGACCGCCGTGGTGGGCGGACGGGTCGTTCGCGCAGCCGGCGAGGCTAGCGGCCAGCAGCAAGGCAATCATCGGAACGCGGATCATGGGGCGTAGTCTCTCGAATCGATCGGAATGAAACGGTATGAAAATAACGGCAGGCCGACATGGATGAAGCGGCTCGCCGGAGCGCCGAGAGTCTACCCGCAAAGCGCGTTCCGCGACGTCGCGCAATGCAGTCCGCGCCTGCCATTTCGCGAAGCGGTGACCTACTATGAAGTCACAGCCGCACGTCATAGGAGACTGCCATGGACGCTGAATCGATCGCGGGTCTGGTCGGACTCGCAATAGGTCTGCTCGTGCTGCTCGCGCTGTCGATTTTCGAATCGAGAACCTACCGGCGCGATCACGACGGCGAAGGCATGCTGCACCACTGGACGCATGAGCATATGCATAGGCCGGACTGGATGCGGCGCCGGCATTGAGGCGATTGTTTGCGATCTTCCTTTGATCTTCCTTGTGATCTTTTAGGCACATGGCTTGCTGAGTTCTCCGCTGCAAAGGCGCGCGATACAGCGCGTCGATTGTTCCGGCGCATCCGCGCCGAACCAACCGGACGTTGCGGCTCTGTCATATCGGGAGCCGGACAGGGAGAACTCGAATGACCATCGGAACCATCCTGCTTATCGTGCTCATCCTGCTGCTGATCGGCGCGTTGCCGAGTTGGCCGTATAGCAGCGGCTGGGGTTATCGACCGACGGGGCTTGTCGGTATCGTGCTGATCGTCGTGATCGTGTTGCTGTTGATGGGACGGATATAACGGCGCGGTAGCCCCTCGGCTTCCCCTTCGTTTGCCTCATCTGCTTCGCCCGTTTGCGCGCTCTGCTTCGCCCGACGCAATCCGGGATTGACTCTGGCACCCAATGCCACGTAGAATCTCGGATTCGTCGGAGCGTAGCGCAGCCTGGTAGCGCATCTGATTTGGGATCAGAGGGTCGTAGGTTCGAATCCTATCGCTCCGACCACGAAAGCAGCACAAGAAGGACTTACGAGCTCACGCCGTAAGTCCTTTTTCTTTTTCGGGCGTCGATAGCATCGATAGCGCATCCGTTACCGGAGCGAGATCGCCTGGGGTCGCCTCACGCGTTCCGTCTGCTCGAAGCCGAGACAGTGGAAAAATCGAAGACCCGATTTGTACGCCTACGCCGATGAGCTAACGACGCCGTCGCTATCGTTAGCTCATGGGCGTGCGTTTCTAAACGCGCGCGGGCCTATGAAGTGATGCCTGCAAGTCACCCTACCTCGCACAAAAACCCATACCCTCCATTCGCCCCACCGCCTTGCACCGCCCCACCTCCGCATGCGACAGTGCCTGAACCTCGGCGCATGACAGCGTCGCCACCAGAACCAAGGAGACACCCATGGACCTGATCCTCTGGCGCCACGCCGAAGCCGAGGATGTCGCCGCAAGCGACCTCGCGCGTGCGCTCACCACGCGCGGCCGCAAGCAGGCGCAAAACGTCGCCAAATGGCTGCGCACCCGGCTTCCGGACGACGCCGTCGTGCTCGCGAGCCCCGCCACCCGCACGATCCAGACCGCCGAAACCTTGAGCGACCAGTATCGCGTCGTACGCGAACTCGCCCCCAACGCCAGCGCCGAACACATCCTCGAAGCCGCCGGCTGGCCGAACGGCATCGCGCAGACGGTGGTGATCGTCGGTCATCAACCGACGCTCGGCCACGTCGCTGCCCGTCTGCTCGGCAACAGCCACGCGAGTTGGCCGGTGAAGAAAGCCGGCGTCTGGTGGATCGCGAGCCGGGAGCGCGACGGTGACGCGCAAGCGGTCCTGAAGGCCGCGATTACGCCCGACCTGGTCTGACCGGAACACACCGGTTCCGATCGGCGCGAAAAGCGTCGACGCGCAGATCGTCGACGCGTTGAAGTACCCAGCACGTCAACGCCAGCGCCTGTTTTCTGCGCTGCCTACACGTCGCCGCAATGCGCCTCGCATCGACCCAACGCTTCCCCCTTCGCGCCCATTCGCACGAAAACAACAACCCCGCCAGCAGCCCGCACGACATTACAAGCCCCACGCGCCCGGCTTACGGGCCGTCATCCAATCGTCACGGCGTTGCCACGCAAGCGTCACCACGCGTTACTACATTGGCGAAAAAAGCACTCTCCCTTTTTTCGACCAGGACGCCCCAATGCGAGAACTGCCGACGCCCTCCCTGCCGCTGGCTTCGAGTTTCGAAACGCGCCGTCTGCCGCGCGCCGAAGAAACAGTCACTGCCCAGCATCGGCTGCAGGTTACGTGGGCCCGCAGCGACGAGGAACTGCGCGAGGCGCAGCGTCTGCGCTACCGCGTGTTCGCCGATGAAATGGGCGCACGCCTGACCGGCCCCGCGGGTCTCGACGTCGATTCGTTCGACGCCTACTGCGATCATCTGCTGGTGCGCGATCTCGACACGCTGAAGGTGGTCGGCACGTATCGCGCGCTGCCGCCGCACCAGGCCGCGCGCATCGGCCGTCTGTATGCGGAAAGCGAGTTCGACGTGTCGCGTCTGACGCACTTGCGCGCGAAGATGGTCGAGGTGGGCCGCTCGTGCGTGCACCCCGACTATCGCAGCGGCGCGGTGATCATGTCGCTGTGGGCCGGCCTCGCCGCCTACATGAAGCACAACGGCTACGAGACCATGCTCGGCTGCGCGAGCGTCGCGATGGTCGACGGCGGCCATTACGCGGCCAACCTGTATTGCGCGCTGCGCGACGGCGCGCTGACCGCGCCGGAATATCGCGCGTTCCCGCACACGCCGCTGCCGGTCGACGAACTGCAAACCGGCGTCGATGTCGCCCCGCCGCCGCTCGTCAAAGGCTATCTGCGTCTCGGCGCGAAAATCTGCGGCGCACCGGCATGGGATCCCGACTTCAACTGCGCGGATTTTCTGACGCTATTCCGTCTATCCGAAATCAACGCACGCTACGCGCGCCACTTCCTCGGCGATTCGCTGCCGCGTTGAGCGTCGTGCTGGCTGTCGCGTCGCGCGTGCGAGCAGCGCGCGCCGCGCATGGCATCGCACGCGCGTGCGTGCGTGCTTGTTGCGATGCGATGCGCGCAACGAATACAGCGCACGTAAAAAAAGCCCGGTCCTTACGTACCGGGCTTTTTTCCACTCACACTCATGCGCACCAACACGAACATCGACCGCACAGGAACCCGCGGCACACGCGCGCCGCCATTCATCACTCGTCGGTATAAACCACGCGATACGGAATCCCGACCTTCTCCCACTCGGCCGCTTCCTGAATCAGGCTGTAGTCGGTCAACGGATTGTTCGCCACCCACTCGTTGGGCAGACGCACCTCATACCCGCCATTGACCTGCGCAACCGAAATACCCGGCAAACCGACATCCGCGCGCCGGCGGCACAGCAACGCCGCGAGCCGCAGACAGAACAGCAGCGGCCACTCGACATCGCGCGTTTGCGACAGCTTGCCCAGCTTGCCCGCATGACCGAGCACCAGCGCGGCGAGTCGCGCCTGATCCGTACGAGAAAAACCCGGCATGTCCGCATTGCTGGCGATATAGGCCGAATGCTTGTGATAAGCGCTGTGCGAAATCGACAAGCCGATCTCATGCAGCGCCGCCGCCCAATTGACGAACATGCGATTTTCCGCGCGACGCTCTTCGTCGGGCTCGGCGAACTGTTCGTAGAAACTGCCCGCCAGATCGCCGATGCGCAACGCCTGCGCACGATCCACCGCATAGCGGCGCATGAAACCTTCCACCGTCACCGTACGCATGTCTTCGTGCTGCGAGCGGCCCAGCAGGTCGTACAGCACGCCGAGGCGCAACGCGCCGTCCGTCGTATCGACGTAATCGACGCCGAGTTCGTCGAACACCGCGATCATGATCGACAATCCGCCCGCCAGCACCGGAATGCGATCGCCCTTCAACGCGACCAGCTTCAGGCGATTGACGTTCTCCGCCTTGATCAGCGCGCGCTTGAGCCGCTCGAGACCGCCGCGCGAAATGCCATGCGTGATGCCCGGATCGTTGAAGCCGTTCGCCTCGACCAGTTCCGCCAGCGCGCGCGCGGTGCCCGACGAGCCGATCGCCTGCTCCCAGCCGGTCTTCTTGTACTCGGCGGAAATGATCTGGATTTCGCGGCCCGCGGCGAGTTCGGCCTGGCGCATCGTGTATTCGTCGACGTTGCCCGCCGGGAAGAATGCGCGGCTATGGCTCACGCAGCCGATATACAGGCTCTCCATCTTGATCGGCGTGTAATGCGAACCGATGATGAATTCCGTCGAGCCGCCGCCGATATCGACCACGAGGCGCTTGCCCGCGCTGGCCGGCACGGAGTGTGCCGCACCGGCGTAAATCAGACGCGCTTCCTCGCGCCCGGCGATCACTTCGATCGGGAAACCGAGCGCGGCCTGTGCCTCGCCGAGAAATTCCCCGGCGTTCTTGGCGATGCGCAACGTATTGGTGGCGACCGCGCGAACGTGATCGGGATGAAAGTCCCGCAGGCGCTCGCCGAAACGCTTGAGCGCGTCCCAGCCGCGCACCTGCGACGCGCGATCGAGCATCTTGTCGCGCGACAGGCCGGCGGCGAGCCGTACCGGTTCGCGCAACGCATCGACCTGGTAGATCTGGCTGCCCGCGTCGGTTTCCTCGACCCGGCCCACGATCAGACGAAAGCTGTTCGAGCCGAGGTCGACGGCAGCGAGGAGTTGGGGCGTATTGACCATCGAGTAAGCGGACTCCATGCGCGCGAGCGCGGCTGCGGCGGACGCCGACGACGGCGTATGTCCACCCGGTGCCTTGGGCGCCTTATGACCGGCCGCGCTGTTCAAAGACGCCATTCTAAGCGTACCGGACCTCACGATGTCACCTCGCGGCAATGGGGGTGCCGCATGGTCCCACATACTCTGCGTCAATTTGACGACAGCCGGAGAATCCAGCGTAGAATTTATAACATCGCGAATGTCATAACAACGTCATCATACTGTGAGAATTTCCGAGCGACTTTCCGCCTCTCTTCCTGACATTCCATTCTCGCTGCCGATGTCCATCCGCTATCCCCTTCTGAATCGCGAACTGGGCATTCTGGGTTTCAACGAGCGCGTGTTGGCGCAAGCCGCCGACCCCGCCGTTCCCCTGCTCGAACGCCTGCGTTTCATCTGCATCACCAGCAGCAATCTCGACGAGTTCTTCGAAGTCCGCATGGCCGGGCTGCAGGAACAGATGCGCGACAATCCCGGCGCGCTGTCGCCCGACGGCATGTCGCTGCAACACGTGTATGACCTCGTCGTCGAGCGCGCGCAGAAGCTGGTGCATCGTCAATACACGATGCTGCACGACACCGTATTGACCGCGCTCGAACAGGAAGGCATCTACTTCCACGGCACCGAAGCGTGGAGCGAAGCGCAGACCGAATGGGCGCGCAACTACTTCTTCGACGAACTGCTGCCGGTGCTCACGCCGATCGGTCTCGATCCCGCGCATCCGTTTCCGCGTGTGCTCAACAAGAGCCTGAACTTCGTCGTCGAACTCGAGGGCAAGGACGCGTTCGGCCGTCAGGCGATGATGGGCATCGTGCAGGCGCCGCGCGCGCTGCCGCGCCTCGTGCGCATGCCGCAGGACCTGTCCGGCTATCCGCATGGCTTCGTGCTGCTGAGCTCGCTGTTGCAACGCTTTGTCGGCGAGCTGTTTCCGAACCTCGTGGTGCGCAGTTGCAATCAGTTTCGCATCACCCGCAACAGCGAACTGTTCGTCGACGAAGACGAAATCACCAATCTGCGCGTCGCGCTGCAGGGCGAATTGCCGGCACGCCATCTGGGTAATGCGGTGCGACTCGAAGTGTCGGCGGAAACGCCCGCGCATGTGGTGCGCCGCCTGCTCGACGAAAGCAGCCTGTCCGATAAAGACTGTTACTACGCGAACGGCCCCGTCAACCTGGTCCGGCTGATGCAACTGCCGGAGATGGTGGACCGGCCCGACCTGAAATTCGTCCCGCACATCCCCGCGATTCCGTCGCAGATCGCCAACAGCGCGAGCATGTTCGACGTGATCGATCAGGGCGACGTGCTGCTGCATCATCCGTACGAGAGCTTCCAGCCGGTGCTCGAACTGCTGCTGCAGGCCGCCAAGGACCCGAACGTGGTGGCGATCAAGCAGACCATCTATCGGACCGGCACCGACTCGCCGTTGATGGACGCACTGATGCAAGCCGCGCGCAACGGCAAGGAAGTCACCGTGGTGGTGGAACTGCTGGCGCGTTTCGACGAAGAGACCAACATCAACTGGGCGTCGCAGCTCGAAGCGGTGGGCGCGCACGTGGTGTACGGCGTGGTGGGTCACAAGTGCCACGCGAAGATGATGCTGATCGTGCGGCGCGTGTCCGCGGGCGGCAAGACCACGCTCAAGCGTTACGTGCATCTGGGCACCGGCAACTATCATCCGCGCACCGCACGTCTGTACACCGACTTCGCCTTGATGACCGCCGATCAGAAGATCTGCGAGGACGTGCATCACGTATTCCAGCAACTGACGGGCATCGGCGGCGAATTGAAGCTGCATGAGTTGTGGCAATCGCCGTTCACGCTGCATCCCAAACTGGTCGAGGCGATCCGCGCGGAAGCCGAGCATGCGCGCGCCGGCAAGAAAGCGCGCATCGTCGCGAAGATGAACGCACTGCTCGAACCGACCGTGATCGCGGAATTGTATGAAGCGTCCCAGGCGGGCGTGAAGATCGATCTGATCGTGCGTGGCGTGTGTTCGTTGCAGCCGGGCGTGCCGGGTTTGTCGGAGAACATCACGGTGCGTTCGATCGTTGGGCGCTTTCTCGAACATCACCGTATCTTCTACTTCTACGACGACGGCAAGGAGCAGGTGTATCTGTCGAGCGCCGACTGGATGGACCGCAACTTCTTCCGGCGTGTCGAGGTCGCGTTCCCGGTCAACAATCGTCGCCTGAAGCGGCGCGTGATCGCGGAAGGGCTGTCGGCATTTCTCGGCGACAACCAGTCCGCGTGGCTGATGCAAAGCGACGGGCACTATCGTCGCCGTCGGCCCGGCAAGTCCTCGCGCAACGCGCAGATGAGCCTGCTCGGCAAGTTCTGTCCATGACGTGACATGACGTGACGGCGAAGGCGGGCTTGCTACGGCAAGCCCCCCATCGCCTTTCTTCCGGGTACAAAAAAACCGCCTCATCGAAGGCGGTTTTTTATTTCAGTCTCTACCCGGCAACGCAGCGCGCGCGCCGCGACCTACGCCAATCGACCAACCTCAAGCCGGCGCCGGCTGACGACGCGCGGTGCGAAACACCGGGAAGCGCACCGTGAACGTGCTGCCGCGCCCTTCTTCGCTCTTCACGTCGAGTTGCGCATCGTGCCGTTGCAGCACGTGCTTGACGATCGCGAGGCCGAGGCCCGTGCCGCCCGTGTCGCGCGAACGGCTGCGGTCGACGCGATAGAAGCGCTCCGTGAGCCGCGGAATATCGGCCGCGGGAATGCCCAGACCGCTATCCACCACGCAGAACACCGCGCAGCCCGCCACGGCCTGCCAGCTCACCTTGATCGCGCCGCCGTCCGGCGTATAGCGGATCGCGTTCGTCACGAGGTTGCCGAGCGCGCTGAGAATTTCCGTTTCGACGCCCGTGACCGTCAGGCCCTCGTCGATATCGAACGTGAACTTGTGATGGTCGCTCGACAGACTCTGCGCATCGTCCCGTACATGGCGGATCACCGCGCGCATGTCGATCATCTGATCGCTTGGCGGTTTGTTGTCGCCTTCGAGTTTGGCGAGCACCAGCAGGTCGTTGACGATATGCCGCATGCGCGACGCCTGCTGCTCCATCAGTTCGAGATAGCGCGCGCGTTCGCCTTCGCTCAGCGGCAACTCGCGCATCGTCTCCAGAAAACCCGACAGCACGGTCAGCGGCGTCTTCAGTTCATGCGAGACGTTCGCGACGAAATCGCGCCGCATCGCATCGGTGCGCTCCAGCTCCGTGATGTCCTGCGACAGCACCAGCTTGCGGTTTTCGCCGTACGGAAACACCTGCACGCTCAGCACGTTCTGACGCTTCTCGCCCATGCCGCGCATGATCAGCATCTGCTCGTAACGCTGCGAATTCAGATAGCGGACGAAGTCGGGCTGACGCACCAGATGCGTGATGTGCTGACGCAGATCGCGCTTCGCGTCGAGACCGAAATGGATTTCGGAGATCGCGTTGCACCACTCGATCTGATCGTGATCGTCGAGCATCGCGACACCGTTCGGCGACGCCTGAATGGCCTGAATGAAACGCGAGTGCTGCTGCTCGACCTGGCGGACCTGGGCGTGCCAGCGCTTCGCGAGCTTATGCAGCCGATAGTAGATTTCGCCCCAGATGCCGGGGGCGCTTGGCACCTCGCCGTAGACCGGCGCATCGAGCAGGCGCCACAGACGCTGTTTGTGGAAAGTGCTGAAGCCGCTCTGCGCGAGCAGCATGACGATCGCGAGGATGAGCGCTGCCTTGACGTTCACGAGCGCGCCGACCACCGCGCACAGAACAGCCAGCAGCACGACCGACACGATGGAGCGCGCCCAGATGATGTTCATGGTCTAGCGAAGATCGAGGAGAAAACGTAGGCGCCACACTACCAGAATACCCACCGCGTACCACCCGCGGCGACCGGTCACGCGCTCTTCGCGAGCCGGTAGCCGCTGCCGCGGACCGTTTCGATCATAGCATCGCAACCTGCCGGCTTCAGTGCCGCGCGCAGGCGCTTGATATGCACGTCCACCGTGCGTTCCTCGACGAACACGTGATCGCCCCACACCTGGTCGAGCAGTTGCGTACGGCTGTGCACGCGCTCCGGATGCGTCATGAAGAAGTGCAGCAGACGGAATTCCGTCGGGCCGAGATCGAGCTTGATCTCGCTGCCTTCGGCATGCGCGGCGACGCGGTGCGTGGCCGGATCGAGCTTCAGACCGTTGATCGCGACGAGATCTTCCGTGAGCTGCGGCGCACGGCGGCGCAACACCGCCTTGATGCGCGCCATCAGTTCCTTCGGCGAAAACGGCTTGGTGACGTAGTCGTCCGCGCCGATTTCGAGGCCGAGCACCTTGTCCTGTTCATCGCCACGCGCGGTCAGCATGATGATCGGAATGTGCTTGGTGCGTTCGTTGTTGCGCAGATCGCGCGCGAACGCAATGCCGGACTTGCCCGGCAACATCCAGTCGAGCAGGACGAGGTCGGGCAACACGTCGCTGATCAGGTTCTGCGCCTGTTCCGCGTTGTACGCGCGAATCGGGCAGTGTCCGGCGTGTTGAAGATTGACCGAAATCAGTTCGGAAATTGCGGGCTCATCTTCAATGACGAGAATGCTGCTGGGCATCGGCACCTCTGTTCCTTATGGCTGGATTAGCTGAGTGCTTCGCGTTCGAGCGCGTCGCGCGACTTGTGCCGCACGTCGGTGCCCTTCACGATGTAAATGATGAATTCGGCGATGTTCTTCGCGTGGTCGCCGATCCGTTCGATCGCCTTCGCGATGAACAGGAAGTCGAGGCCGACGGAAATGGAACGCGGATCTTCGGTCATGTACGAAATCAGCTTGCGCACGAACGCGCGGAATTCCTCGTCGATCGCCTTGTCGTCGCGCACGATCTGCGCGGCGGCCACCGTGTCCAGACGCGCGAACGCGTCCAGCGCGCGGCGCAGGATCGACACCGCCATTTCGCCCGACAGCTTGATCTCGGCGATATTGATGGTGCGCGACGCGCCGTCTTCCATCAGACGCTTGGTGCGCTTGGCGATCTTTTCCGCCTCGTCGCCCGCGCGCTCGAGGTTCGTGATGGTCTTCGAAATCGCGATCAGCAGACGCAGGTCACGCGCGGCCGGCTGACGGCGCGCGATGATGTTGCTGCACTCTTCGTCGATGTCGACTTCCATCTTGTTCAGGCGGTCTTCCGCGGCGATCACCTGCTCGGCGATGTCGAGGTTGAATTCGTTGAGCGCCTGCATCGCGTTGACGATCTGCGATTCGACGAGGCCGCCCATTTCGAGCACCTTCGAGGAAACCAGATTCAGATCGGCATCGAACTGGCTGGACAGGTGTTTGTCGGACATGTCGTACTCCGTTGTTGTTCGGCGGCTTAGCCGAAGCGGCCAGTGATGTAATCCTCGGTTTCCTTGCGGACCGGCTTGATGAAGATCTTTTCGGTGTCGCCGAATTCGATCAACTCGCCGAGATACATGTACGCAGTGTAGTCCGAACAGCGAGCCGCCTGTTGCATGTTGTGCGTGACGATCACGACCGTGTAGTCGCTCTTCAATTCGGCGATCAGCTCCTCGATACGGCCGGTCGAAATCGGGTCGAGCGCCGAGCACGGTTCGTCGAGCAACAGCACTTCCGGACGGATCGCGATGCCGCGCGCGATGCACAGACGCTGCTGCTGACCGCCGGACAAACCGTAGCCGCTCTGACCGAGCTTGTCCTTCACTTCGTTCCACAATGCCGCTTTCGTCAGCGCCCATTCGACGCGATCGTCCATCTCCGAGCGCGGCAGCGTTTCGAACATCTTCACACCGAACGCGATGTTGTCGTAGATCGACATCGGGAACGGCGTCGGCTTCTGGAACACCATGCCGATGCGCGCGCGCAGCAACGAGATGTCGCGCTTCGAGGTCAGCAGGTTTTCACCGTCCATCAGGATCTCGCCTTCGGCGCGTTGTTCCGGATAGAGCGCGTACATCTTGTTCAGCGTGCGCAACAAGGTCGACTTGCCGCAACCCGACGGGCCGATGAACGCCGTCACCTTGCCTTCGGGAATCGCCAGGTTGATGTTCTTCAGCGCGTGATACTTGCCGTAGAAGAAGTTCAGGTCGTTGATCTCGATCTTCGGGCGGTTCGACGCCTGATTCTGGCCGCTCTGGGCGGGATCGAAACCGGCGGGCGCAGTCGGACGCACGGTCGGATTGAGTTGAGTTTCTGCCATATTCATCGGATTACACTCCGCCCTTACTTATTCGAGAAGATCGTGCGCGCGAGGATGTTCAGTCCCAGTACCGCGAGCGTGATCAGGAAGACGCCGGCCCACGCGAGCGATTGCCACTGCGCGAACGGACTCATCGCAAACTTGTAGATCGTGACCGGCAAGTTCGCGACCGGCTGGCCCATGTCCATCGAGAAGAACTGATTCGACAGCGCCGTGAACAGCAGCGGCGCGGTTTCGCCGGCAATCCGCGCGACGCCGAGCAGCACGCCGGTGACGATCCCGGCGATCGAGGCCTTCAGCGTGATCGACAGCACCATCTTCCACTTCGGCGTGCCGAGTGCGAAGGCGGCTTCACGCAGTGCGTTCGGCACCAGCTTCAGCATGTTTTCGGTGGTGCGGATCACGATCGGAATCTGCAGCAGCGCGAGCGCGAATACCCCGGCCCAGCCGCTGAAGTGGCCCATCTTCGCGACCACCAGTGCGTACACGAACAGACCGACCACGATCGACGGCGCCGACAGCAGAATGTCGTTGATGAAGCGCGTGAGGCTCGCGAGCCAACCCTTCTGGCCGTATTCGGCGAGATAGACGCCGGCCAGAATGCCGATCGGCGTGCCGACGAAGGTGGCGAGCCCAACCAGCATCAAGCTGCCGACGATCGCGTTGGCGAGACCACCGCCGTCGGTGTTCGGCGGCGGCGTCGATTGCGTGAACAGTTCGACGGACAAACCGCCGACGCCCAGGCGCAACGTCGTGTACAGAATCCACACGAGCCACAGCAGACCGAACGCCATCGCCGCGAGCGACATGGTCAGCGCGACGGCATTCTTCGTGCGGCGGCGTCCCTGCAGACGCACGCGCATCGCTTCGAGCGCGGCGGCGTCGTGGGAACCCGGCATATTCAAGGTAGGCTGGCTCATCGCGCGCCCTCCCCTTTTTCGAGGCGCAGCAGCATGATTTTCGAAATCGCCAGCACGATGAAAGTAATCACGAAGAGAATCAGGCCAAGTTCCATCAGCGCCGACGTATGCAGGCCCGGATCCGCTTCGGCGAATTCGTTGGCGAGTGCCGACGTGATGCTGTTGCCCGGCGAAAACAGCGAGACGTTATCGAGCAGATTGGTGTTGCCGATCACGAAGGTGACCGCCATGGTCTCGCCAAGCGCGCGGCCGAGGCCGAGCATCACGCCGCCGATCACGCCGCTCTTGGTGAAGGGCAGCACGATCTTCCACATCACTTCCCACGTCGTGCAGCCGATGCCGTACGCCGATTCCTTCAGCAGCACCGGCGTGACTTCGAACACGTCGCGCATCACCGAGGCGATGTACGGAATGATCATGATCGCGAGAATCACGCCCGCGCACAGAATGCCGATGCCGATCGGCGCGCCCTGAAACAGCGCGCCCACGAACGGAATGCCGCCGAGCACGGCGCCGAGCGGCTTTTCGAACCACTGCGCGAAGATCGGCGCGAACACCAGCAGACCCCACATGCCGTACACGATCGACGGAATCGCGGCGAGCAGTTCGATCGCGATGCCGAGCGGACGGCGCAGCCATGCCGGGGCAAGTTCGGTGAGAAAGAGCGCGATGCCGAAGCTGACGGGCACCGCGATGACGAGTGCGATGATGGATGTGGCGATCGTGCCGTAGATCGGGACGAGTGCGCCGAATTGCTTGCTGGGTGGATCCCAGTCGGCGGTCCACAGGAAGCTGAGACCGAACTGCTTGATCGACGGCAGGGACGCGACGATCAGCGAAACGATGATGCCGCCGAGCAGCAACAGCGTGATGATGGCGGCGAGGCGCGCGAGGCCGCCGAAGATCACGTCGCCGGCGCGGCTGGGCGCTTTCTGCTGCGAAGCGCTACCGGGCGGGGTCGAGCGCGCGGAGCCGGACGCTAATTGGATATCGGACATGAGAGCCTGATGGACCTGTTTCCAGTTGCCGTCGACATGTGTCGCGCGGCGGTGATGCCGTTATGCGGGGGTGAAACCTTGGGCTAATGCCCGGGGTAATGCCATTGGCCGTCCCCAACCGGGGGACGGCCAATGTGTCGCGACAGTCGGTGCGAGTCGCTTCGTGCTGCTATCGCTTACTCGGCGATGGCCTTGCCCGAAGCATCCTTCACCTTCGACTTCCATTGCGAGCGGATTTCAGCCGTCACCGAATCCGGCAGCGAGATGTAGTCCAGATCGTTTGCAGCCTGCGTGCCGTTCTTGAACGCCCAGTCGAAGAACTTCAGCGTTTCCGTGCCTTGCGCCGGCTTTTCCTGCGCCGTGTGCAGCAGCACGAAGGTCGCGCCGACGATCGGCCATGCGTCCTTGCCCGGCTCGTTCGTCAGGATCTGGTAGAACGACTTCGACCAGTCCGCGCCCGCTGCCGCTGCCTTGAACGTTTCCGTCTTCGGCTCGACCACGGCGCCCGTCGAGTTCTTCATCGCGACGTACGTCATGTGGTTCTGCTTCGCGTACGCCCATTCCACGTAGCCGATTGCGCCCGGCAGACGTTGCACGAATGCGGCGACGCCGTCGTTGCCCTTGCCGCCCGTACCCGTCGGCCAGTTGACCGTTGCGCCTTCACCGACCTTCGACTTCCAGTCTGCGTTGACCTTCGACAGGTAGTTCGTCCAGATGAAGCTGGTGCCCGAACCGTCGGCGCGGCGAACCACGGCAACGTCGGTATCCGGCAGCTTGACCTTCGGGTTCAGCGCGGCGATAGCCGGGTCATTCCACTTCTTGATCTTGCCCAGGTAGATGTCGCCGAGCACTTCGCCCGACAGCGTCAGATCGCCAGCCTTCACGCCCGGCACGTTGACCACCGGCACCACGCCGCCGACCACCGTCGGGAACTGGAACAGACCTGCCTTCGCGAGTTCGTCGTCCTTCAGCGGCGCGTCCGAGCCGGCGAAATCGACCGTCTTCGCTTCGATCTGCTTGATACCGCCCGACGAGCCGATGCCCTGGTAGTTAACCTTGCCGCCGCCGGACTTCTGATACGCGTCGGCCCACTTCGTGTAGATCGGTGCTGCGAAGGTGCTGCCCGCGCCGGTGATGTCTGCGGCTTGCGCTGCGATCGCGAAAAGCGCGCCAGCGACGCCAGCGAACACGGTTTGCATCAATTTCATGAGACTCTCCAAGGTGTGAGCGGTGTGAGCGAGGAAGACGAACACCGCGAAGCTTAGGGTCTCTTTGTGACAGTAACGTGACTTATCGTGAAACAGATGTGACAGTGGGATTACGCTAGTGAAAGGCACTGCGGCGGAAATTTCGCCGATTTGACGGAGTTATCGGGGTTCTTGAGGAGAATAGGCGAAAAAGATGGGGCGCGAACGTTTGCTTCGTGGTTTGGCTTGCGTTTGGGTGGCGGGTGCCGGGGGTTGTTTGGCGATTGTGAGGTGGCCACGCCGAATTGCGTGCGGCGCCTGTTAGCGGTCTGTAAATGGGAAGCGGCGGGACGATCTTTGGGATCGTCCCGCCGCTTTTTTGCTGTTTCGTTTAATGGTGTCGGCCAGGCAGGTGCTAAATGGGTACTTTAGCGCTGGTCGTGTTGTCGACCCGACCAGCCCGCACCGTGGATGCGGCCAGCGGGCCCGTTGCCTGTTATCTGTTCAGACGTCTGTTCAGGCCGTCGCCTGCTTTACCGCACCGGCGATCGCCTCCGCATGGCGAACCGCGTCGTCCGCATGCTGTGCTTCCACCATCACCCGCAACACCGGCTCCGTACCCGACGCGCGAATCAGCACGCGGCCGCGGCCCTCCAGTGCATCCTCGGCATGCGCGATCGCACGACGGATCGCGTCGCTGCCCTTCCAGTCCGCATCGGGCTTCATGCGCACGTTGATCAGCTTTTGCGGGAACAGCGTGACGCCGTCGAGCAAGTCCGCGAGCGTGCTGTTGCTGCGCTTCATCGCCGCCAGCACCAGCAGCGCGGAGACGATGCCATCGCCGGTCGAATGACGGTCCAGCGACAGAATGTGGCCCGAGCCTTCCGCGCCGAGCTGCCAGCCGTGTTCGCGCAGTTGTTCGAGCACGTACCGGTCGCCCACCGCCGCGCGGACGAACTTCACGCCCGCCTTCTGCAACGCGACTTCGACCGCCATGTTGGTCATCAACGTGCCGACCGCCCCTTCCACCTTGCCGTCGGTTGCCACGCGGTCCTTGACCAGCACGTAGAGCAACTCGTCGCCGTTATACAGGCGGCCCGCCGCGTCGACGATCTGCAGACGGTCGGCGTCGCCGTCGAGCGCGATGCCGAGGTCCGCGTGGTTCGCGCGCACCGCGCGCACCAGCGCGTCCGGCGCAGTCGCGCCGACGCCGTCGTTGATGTTGAAACCGTTCGGCGCGACGCCGATCGGAATCACGTCTGCACCGAGTTCGTGGAACACGTGCGGCGCGATGTCGTACGCGGCGCCGTGCGCGCAGTCGATCACCAGCTTCAGCCCGCGCAGATCGAACGCAGCCGGGAACGTGCTCTTGCAGAACTCGATGTAGCGGCCAGCCGCATCGTCGAGCCGCCGCGCCTTGCCGAGCTGCTCGGAAGCCGCGCAGGACAACGGCAGATCCAGATGCTCTTCGATCTGCAACTCCACTTCGTCGGGCAGCTTGTTGCCGTCGGCGGAGAAGAATTTGATGCCGTTGTCGTAATACGGATTGTGCGAGGCGCTGATCACGACGCCCGCCGCGAGCCGCAGCGCACGCGTGAGATACGCGATGCCGGGCGTCGGCATCGGACCGGCCAGCATCACATCGACGCCCGCCGCCGAGAAGCCCGCTTCGAGCGCGGCTTCGAGCATATAACCCGACACCCGCGTGTCCTTGCCGATCAGCACGGTCGGCCGGGTGCCGGTTTTGGCCCAACGGTCGGCGCCCGCGAGCACCTTGCCGGCGGCGTAACCGAGCCGCAACACGAACTCCGGCGTAATCGGGCCCTCACCGACCTTGCCGCGAATGCCATCCGTTCCAAAGTAACGACGTGCCATGTTTTATCTTCCTCCTTGGCTTTTTCGGGTTCAACGATGCGTGCGGCTCATCGCCGCATCGCGCATCGCTGCCCACACTTTCAATGCATCCACTGTTTGCGCGACGTCATGCACACGTACGATCGCGGCGCCGCGTTCGGCGGCGCAGACCGCCGCCGCGAGACTGCCCGCGACACGCTCCGGCGCCGGCCGCCCCACCACCGCGCCGACCATCGACTTGCGCGACATACCCGCGAGTATCGGAAACGGCCGTTCCGCTCGCGGCGCGCTGTCCGGCAGATGCGCGAGCAACGCGTAGTTATGCTCGATCACCGCCTTACCGAAGCCGAACCCCGGATCCACGCTGATACGAGCCCGTGCGACGCCCGCTTGCGTCAACGCCGTCACGCGCTCTTCGAGAAACTCGCGGACTTCGCTCACTACATCATCATAGACAGGCTCGCGGACCTGCATGGTCTGAGGTTCGCCGAGCATATGCATCACACATAGACCGCAATGGCTGTCGCGTATCGCGTCGATCGCGCCGGGCATCCGGAAGCCCCAGATGTCGTTGATCAGATCGGCGCCGGCGCTCAACGCATGACGCATCACCTCCGGCTTGTAGGTATCGATCGACAACGGCACATTTGCACCGCGCAATTGCTCGATGAGCGGAATCACACGCTCCAGTTCTTCGTCGAGCGGCACGGGCGGCGCACCAGGCCGCGTCGATTCGCCGCCGATGTCGATGATGTCCGCGCCGTCAAGCAACATCCGCTCGGCCTGGCGCAGCGCGTCGCCGCGCATCGCGTATTGACCGCCATCGGAAAACGAATCGGGCGTGACGTTCAGGATGCCCATGACCAGCGGGCGCTCGAAGGTCAAGGTGAAGCGACCGCATTGCAGCGGCTCGGGCAACGGAGTGTGAGAAAGATCGACAGTCGGCACGTCGTGATGCAATAAATAAACGGGATAAATGCAAAACGGGCCGGTGTGATGACACACCGGCCCGCACTTTCTAGCAATGATTCATCAAGCCGGCGCGGTCGCGCTACCCGGCTTCACCTCGGTGCCGGGGCTGCCACCCGACGAGGCGTCGCTTGCCGACGGCGGCGAGCTCTTCGGCGAGCGCGGCGGACGGCCAGCCATGATGTCGTTGATCTGATCGGCGTCGATCGTTTCCCACTCCATCAGCGCCGCGGTCATCGCTTCGACCTTGTCGCGGTTCTCATCCAGCAGGCGCTTGGCCAGCGTGTACTGCTCATCCAGCACGCGACGGATTTCCGCATCGACCTTCTGCTGCGTCGCTTCCGAAATGGTCCGCGTGAAGCCGCGGCCGAACGGCGTAGCGTCGTTTTCGTCGTCGACGTAGACCATCGGTCCGAGCGCGTCCGTCATGCCGAAGCGAGCCACCATGGCGCGCGCGGTTTGCGTGGCCTTGTTGAAGTCGTCCGACGCGCCGGTGCTGATCAGGTTCAGGAACAGCTCTTCCGCGACGCGGCCACCGAACAGGATCGCGAGACGATCCAGCAGGTAGTCCTTCGAATACGTTTCGTTGTCATGCTCCGGCAACTGCCACGTGACACCCAGTGCGCGACCGCGCGGAATGATCGTAACCTTGTGCACCGGATCGGCCTTCGGCAACAGCTTGGCGATCACCGCGTGGCCCGACTCGTGGTAAGCGGTGGCGCGCTTCGATTCCTCGCGGATCACGGCCGACTTGCGCTCCGGACCCATGAAGATCTTGTCCTTCGCGTCTTCGAAATCCGTCATTTCGACGATGCGCTTGCCGCGGCGCGCCGCGAACAAGGCCGCCTCGTTCACGAGGTTCGCGAGATCGGCGCCGGAGAAGCCCGGCGTGCCGCGCGCGATGACCGCTGCGTCGACGTCGTTCGAAATCGGCACCTTGCGCAGATGCACCTTCATGATGTGTTCGCGACCGCGAATGTCCGGCAGACCCACATACACCTGACGGTCGAAACGACCCGGACGCAGCAGCGCCTTGTCGAGCACGTCCGAACGGTTGGTCGCGGCAATCACGATCACACCGGAATTAGCCTCGAAACCGTCCATCTCGACCAGCATCTGATTCAGCGTCTGTTCGCGCTCGTCGTTGCCGCCGCCCATGCCGGCGCCGCGATGACGACCGACCGCGTCGATTTCGTCGATGAACACGATACACGGCGCATGCTTCTTGGCCTGTTCGAACATGTCGCGCACACGAGCCGCGCCGACACCGACGAACATTTCGACGAAGTCCGAACCCGAGATGCTGAAGAACGGCACCTTCGCTTCACCGGCGATGGCACGTGCGAGCAGCGTCTTACCGGTTCCCGGCGGGCCGACCAGCAACACGCCGCGCGGAATACGGCCGCCCAGCTTCTGGAATTTCTGCGGATCGCGCAGGAAGTCGACCAGTTCGGAGACTTCCTCCTTCGCTTCGTCGCAGCCGGCGACGTCGGTGAAATTGATAGCGTTGTTGTTTTCGTCGATCAGACGCGCACGGGATTTGCCGAACGAGAACGCCCCGCCTTTCCCGCCGCCCTGCATCTGTCGCATCATGTAGAACCAGAATCCGATGATCAGGATGGTCGGTCCGAGGTAATACAGCGCCGAAACCAGCGCATTGGGTTCGTCATCCGCCTTGCCGCTCACCTGAACGCCATACTTCATCAGATCGCCGACCATCCAGATGTCGCCGGGCGACACGATCTGGTATTTCTGGCCGTCTGCTGGAGTGACCGTGAGGTTCCGCCCCTGGACAATGACGTTCTTGACTTTGCCGTTCTTCGCGTCGTCCATGAACTGCGAATAGGAAACGCCTTCCTGGACACGGGGCTTGTCGAACTGCTTGAACACCGTAAACAGCACCAGTGCGATAACCAGCCACACTGCTGCTTTCGAAAACATATTGTTGTTCAAAGCACCACTCCTTCACTTAGACGGGCGCCTACATTTGCCTTGCGGCACCACGAAAGCATTCTAATCCAGTCCGCAGACCCCTGCCATAAGGTTTCACTACCACAGAAATAGCGTAGCGGGCATTCATCGCGCCAATTTCCGGCGCCATGCAGCCATTATCGGCAAAGGCGGAACCGTTCTGCAGCGTCCCTATGCGGGTCGCTTGAGATGCTTACCCAAAATAAACGTTTCTGACGACTTGTCCCGCGACGCTTTCGGCTTGCGGGCCGCCACCACCTTGAACTGGCGCTTGAACTTTTCGACAATCTGGCTATAACCGCTGCCGTGAAAGCATTTGACTAAAAGGGCGCCATCTGGCTTCAGATGATTCTGCGAAAACTCCAGCGCGAGATCGCACAGATGCTCGATTCGCGCCGCATCAGCCAGCGCAACTCCGGACAGGTTGGGTGCCATATCCGAAATTACAAGATCGACCTGACGCTCTCCGACCAATTCTTCCAGTTGCAGCAGCACCGAGTCTTCCCGAAAGTCGCCCTGAATGAAGTGGACGTCGGCGACCGGCTCCATGGGCAGCACGTCCAGCGCGATGATGGTGCCGTCGATGCCGCCTTCGCGCTCCGCGTCGCGCCGTGCACCCTTGGCGAGCTTGTTGCGCGCGTACTGACTCCAGCTACCCGGCGTGGAGCCCAGATCGACGATCACCTGCCCCGGCCGGATCAGCTTGTCCTGCTCGTCGATTTCCTTGAGCTTGTACGCGGCGCGGGCGCGATAGCCCTCCCGCTGCGCCATTTTTACGTAGGGATCGTTGATGTGGTCGTGCAGCCACGCGGTGTTGAACTTGTTTTTTGCCATTAAACGTTGAACTCTTGCTGCGTCATGTCGCGCTTTAGCGGATAATACGCGGTTAATTCGCGCGGACGCCGCCCAAACTGGCGGTCATCCGCGATTCTGATGTCCTGACGCGCGCCCTGCCGAACTGCCCTCATCGAGTCGATCGAACGACCGGATCGGGAACGCAGGTGCCGCCATTTTAGTCGAGTCTCACACTTTCCATGCCCGCCCTCAAAGTCTCTTCCGACCAACGCGCCGAGTTGCGCTCCCAGGCACATGCGCTCAAACCGGTCGTGCTCGTCGGCGCCGAAGGTTTGACCGACGCCGTGCTCGCCGAAATCAAGGTTCACCTCGGCGCGCATCAACTGATCAAGATCCGCGTGTTCGGTGACGAGCGCGAAGACCGCATCGCTATCTACGAAGAAATCTGCGACAAGCTGAATGCCGCGCCGATCCAGCATATCGGCAAGCTGCTGGTGATCTGGAAACCGGAAGCGGACACGAAGCCTGCTGCGGCGAAAGGCAAGCGCGGCGCGTTGCCGAGCGCTCGCGAAGCTGCTGTCGAAGCCAATCCGGCCAAGGGCCGCGCACCGCGCGTCGTCAAGGTCGTCAAGCCCAGCGAAATCCCAATGCGCAAGCCGAAGGCCAAGGCAGTGCTCGTGCGCGGTAACGAGCGCGTGACGCAAGGCGGCAACATCAAGCGCGCGAAGAAGCGTCAAACCAGCGCGAAGCGCGCACATCAGTCGTCGAAATAAGCAGGTGGTGAGAGGTGCGGGCAACGTCCGCACCTTGGGGCCGTGCAGGCATGCGGCCTGTCATTGCATCGCTCGACAACGAGCAGATCACGGCGGCCAACCCAACCGGTCAGCCAGCAACCTTCCCGTCCGCGTCGCGAACGTTTTGCCCGGCGGCGGCGAAACCGATACCCGCCGGCAGCTTCCACACCAGCGCGACGCCCAGCAGGCTCTCGATCAGATAGAACAGACTCGACACGCCGTGCAGAATGCCGAAGCGCGTCGCATACGCCGAGTGCCCCACATCCGTACCCGCTTGCAATGCCGCAACGCGTATCGCATTCATAAAAGGCTGCAGCGCGAAATAACCGACCAGCACGCACACCAGCATGCCGACGATCAACCAGCGCAAGCGCCGGTACGCATCGCCGCCGCGCCGGACCAGCACGTTCGCCAGCCCCAGCAGCAAAATACCGCACACGGCACCCAGCACGCCTTCAATGCGGAACAGTTGCGCCGCCACCGCACCCGCCGTCATCCGGTCGAGCGAGGTGAACAACACCGGCGCGACGGCGTAGCCGATAGTCAGCAGACTGCCGACCCACACCACCGTCAGCAGGCGGAACAAACGATGCGGCATCAAGGACACCGGCGCCATGTTCAAACGTAGCTCACCGCGATGATTTCATATTCGCGCACGCCGCCGGGCGCCTGAACAGACGCCACGTCGCCTTCCGACTTGCCGATCAATGCGCGCGCGATCGGCGAGCTGATCGAGATCAGGCCGTGATCGATATCCGCTTCGTCGTCGCCGACGATCTGATACTTGACCGACGCGCCCGAATCCAGATCTTCCAGTTCGACGGTCGCGCCGAACACCACGCGGCCATCCGCTTCGACCGCGGCCGGGTCGATCACCTGCGCGCCGGCCAGCTTCGATTCGATCTCGGCGATGCGGCCTTCGATAAAGCCCTGCTTTTCCTTCGCCGCGTCGTATTCCGCGTTTTCCGATAGATCGCCCTGGGCGCGCGCTTCCGCGATCGAGTTGATCACCGAGGGACGTTCAACCGATTTCAGGCGCTGCAATTCATCGCGCAACATTTCCGCGCCGCGCTTCGTCAATGGAATAGTGCTCATAAACAACTCTCGAGAAAACGTCAGGCCGTTCCAGTATGGCGCGCGCCGCGTGCATCCGACGCTCAGGACGGCAGGTTCGGGAATGCGCGCTGGGACAAAAAAACGGCCGTAAAAAAAATCACCGCGGTTAAGTGCATTCCGCGGGAGCCGCGACCCGGGCAAAACCCGGGCCACTGCACCTGCGGAACGCCGCTTAACCGCGGCACTTACATCTTGGACAGGTAGTCGAAGCCTTAGTTTAGGCGAGCGTGCAGCCCTTGTAAATCATAGACTTCCAGGTTCTTCAAATAGCGCAGACCTTCCACCGCGGCACGTGCACCGGACATCGTCGTGTAGTACGTGACCTTGTTCGCCTGCGCGCTCATGCGGATCGAACGCGAGTCGGCGATCGCGGCGCGGGTTTCGTCGACGGTCGTGAAGACCAGCGCGATTTCGCCGTTCTTGATCATGTCGACGATGTGCGGACGGCCGTCCTTCACCTTGTTGACGACCTTCACCGGCACGCCGGCCGCTTCGATCGCGGCAGCCGTGCCCTTGGTCGCGACGATCGGATAACCGAGTTCGTGCAGCATGCGGGCGACTTCGACGGCCTTCGGCTTGTCGGCGTCCATCACGGTCAACAGCACCGTGCCGGATTCCGGCAGACGCGAACCAGCCGCGAGCTGCGACTTGAACAGCGCTTCGCCGAAGGTCTGGCCCACGCCCATCACTTCACCGGTCGAACGCATTTCCGGTCCGAGCACCGGATCGACCGCCGGGAACTTGACGAACGGGAACACGGCTTCCTTCACGCTGAAGTACGGCGGGTTGATTTCCTTCGTCACGCCTTGCGCGGCGAGCGTCTGGCCGACCATCGCGCGCGCCGCGATTTTCGCGAGCGGCAGGCTGGTCGCCTTCGACACGTACGGCACCGTGCGCGATGCACGCGGATTCACTTCCAGCACGTAGATGACATCTTCCTTCGAGCCGTTCGCCTGCGCCACCTGCTGGATCGCGAACTGCACGTTCATCAGGCCGACCACGTTCAGCGCCTTGGCCATTGCGCCGGTTTGACGCTTGATTTCGGCAACCGTCGCCGGCGACAGCGAGTACGGCGGCAGCGAGCAGGCCGAGTCGCCCGAATGCACGCCCGCCTGTTCGATGTGTTCCATCACGCCGCCGATGAATACGGCCTCGCCGTCCGAAATGCAGTCCACGTCGCATTCGATCGCGTCGTTGAGGAAGCGGTCGAGCAGCACCGGCGAGTCGTTCGACACCTTCACGGCCTCGCGCATGTAGCGTTCGAGGTCGCGCGGCTCGTGAACGATTTCCATCGCGCGGCCGCCGAGCACGTACGAAGGACGCACCACCAGCGGATAGCCGATTTCGTCGGCGAGCTTGAGCGCTTCGTCTTCGGCGCGCGCGGTACGGTTCGGCGGTTGACGCAGACCGAGGTCCTGCAACAGCTTCTGGAAGCGCTCGCGGTCTTCGGCCGCGTCGATCATGTCCGGCGACGTGCCGATGATCGGCACACCGTTCGCTTCGAGATCGAGCGCGAGCTTCAGCGGCGTCTGGCCGCCGTATTGCACGATCACGCCGACCGGCTTTTCCTTGTCGACGATTTCGAGCACGTCTTCGAGCGTCAGCGATTCGAAGTACAGACGGTCGGACGTGTCGTAGTCGGTCGAGACGGTCTCGGGGTTGCAGTTGACCATGATCGTTTCGTAGCCGTCTTCGCGCATGGCGAGCGCGGCATGCACGCAGCAGTAGTCGAACTCGATGCCCTGGCCGATCCGGTTCGGGCCGCCGCCCAGCACCATGATCTTCTTGTTGTTCGTCGGGTTCGCTTCGCACTCTTCCTCGTAGGTCGAGTACATGTACGCGGTTTTCGTCGCGAACTCGGCCGCGCAGGTGTCGACGCGCTTGTACACCGGACGCACGTTCAGCTCGATACGGCGCGTGCGCACCTCGGCCGGCTTCGCGCCGAGCAGCTTCGCGAGACGACGGTCGGAGAACCCGCTCTGCTTCAGATACTTCAGCTCTTCCTTCGACAGGCTCGCGAGCGTGCGGCCGGCCAGCGCCTTTTCCTTCAGGATGATCTGTTCGATCTGCGCGAGGAACCACGGATCGATCGAGGTTTCCTCGAAAATTTCCTCGGCCGTCATGCCGACACGGAACGCGTCGCCGACGTACCAGATGCGGTCCGGACCGGCTTCGCCGATCTCGCGGATGATCTCGTCGCGGTTATCGGTCTTTTCGTCCAGACCGTCGACGCCGACTTCCAGACCGCGCAACGCCTTCTGGAACGATTCCTGGAACGTGCGGCCGATCGCCATCACTTCGCCGACCGACTTCATCTGCGTGGTCAGGCGCGAATCGGCTTCGCGGAATTTCTCGAACGCGAAACGCGGAATCTTGGTGACGACGTAGTCGATGGTCGGCTCGAACGACGCCGGGGTCTGGCCGCCGGTGATTTCGTTCTTCAGTTCGTCGAGCGAGTAGCCGACTGCGAGCTTCGCCGCGATCTTCGCGATCGGGAAACCGGTCGCCTTCGACGCCAATGCCGACGAACGCGACACGCGCGGATTCATTTCGATCACGATCATCCGGCCGTCTTTCGGATTGATCGAGAACTGCACGTTCGAACCGCCGGTGTCCACGCCGATCTCGCGCAGCACCGCGAGCGATGCGTTACGCAGGATCTGGTATTCCTTGTCGGTGAGCGTCTGCGCCGGCGCGACCGTGATCGAGTCGCCGGTGTGAATGCCCATCGGGTCCAGGTTTTCGATCGAGCAGACGATGATGCAGTTGTCCTTCCTGTCGCGGACCACTTCCATCTCGTACTCTTTCCAGCCGAGCAGCGATTCCTCGATCAGCAGTTCGCGCGTGGGCGACAGGTCGAGACCGCGCTTGCAGATCTCTTCGAACTCGTCGCGGTTGTACGCGATACCGCCGCCCGAACCGCCCAGCGTGAACGACGGACGGATCACGACCGGATAACCGCCGCTGCCCGTTTGCGCCGCGATGTCGGCCTGCACGGCCAGCGCTTCTTCCATGGAATGCGCGGTGCCCGACTTGGCCGAACCGAGACCGATTTTGGTCATCGCGTCCTTGAACTTCTGGCGGTCTTCCGCCTTGTCGATCGCTTCCGGCGACGCGCCGATCAACTCGACATCGTACTTCTTCAGCACGCCGTGCGCGTGGAGGTCCAGCGCGCAGTTCAGCGCGGTCTGGCCGCCCATGGTCGGCAGGATCGCGTCCGGACGCTCCTTGGCGATGATGCGCTCCACCACTTCCCAGGTGATCGGCTCGATGTAGGTCACGTCGGCCGTATTCGGGTCGGTCATGATCGTCGCCGGATTGCTGTTGACGAGGATGACCTTGTAGCCTTCCTCACGCAGCGCCTTGCATGCCTGCGCGCCCGAGTAGTCGAACTCGCACGCCTGGCCGATGATGATCGGACCCGCGCCGATGATGAGGATGCTCTTGATGTCTGTCCGCTTGGGCATAACGCTCTCGCTAATGTATTCCTGAATTCTTTCCGTCGACGCGCGCCGCGTTGGCGTTGCGCGCGTTTCTACTCTGTCCGGGGCGGGCCGCCTGCTCGATGCGGCGGCGGCGCCAGAAGCGGCGCGGCCTGGGCCGCGCGCTGCCGGACCATGCGGCGCGTCAGGCCGCCGATGCCTTGCCGCCCTTCTTCGTGTCCATCAACGCGGTGAAGCGATCGAACAGATAGGCGATGTCGTGCGGACCCGGCGACGCTTCCGGGTGACCCTGGAAGCAGAACGCCGGCTTGTCGGTCAGCGCGAAGCCTTGCAGCGTGCCGTCGAACAGCGACACGTGGGTCGCGCGGGCGTTGGCCGGCAGCGTGTTCGCGTCGACCGCGAAGCCATGGTTCTGCGACGTGATGACCACGCGACCGTCTTCCAGATCCTTCACCGGATGGTTCGCGCCGTGGTGGCCGGTCTTCATCTTGATGGTCTTCGCGCCGACCGCGAGGCCCATGATCTGATGGCCGAGGCAGATGCCGAAGGTCGGAATGCCGCTCGCGATCAGTTCCTGCGTCGCGCGGATCGCGTAGTCGCACGGCTCCGGGTCGCCGGGGCCGTTCGACAGGAAGATGCCGTCCGGGTTGAGCGCGAGCGCGTCGGCGGCGCTGGCTTGCGCCGGCAGCACGGTGACGTGACAGCCACGCTCGGCGAGCATGCGCAGAATGTTGTACTTGACACCGTAGTCGAACGCGACGACGCGGTACTTAGGCGCGTTCTGCGTGCCGTAGCCGCTGCCCAGGCGCCACTCGGTCTGCGACCATTCGTAGCGCTCCTTCGTCGACACGACCTTGGCGAGATCCATGCCCGCGAGGCCCGGGAACGAGCGCGCGAGTTCGATGGCTTTCGCTTCGTCGTCCGAGCCGGCGAGGATCGCGCCGTTCTGCGCGCCCTTGTCGCGCAGCACGCGCGTCAGCTTGCGGGTGTCGAGACCGGCGATGGCGACCACGCCTTCGTCCTGGAGATATTGCGGGAGCGTGCGCTCCATGCGGAAGTTCGATGCGAGAACCGGCAGATCGCGAATGATCAGCCCGGCGGCATGGACTTTCGTGGCTTCGACGTCTTCGGCGTTCACACCGACGTTACCGATATGCGGATACGTGAGGGTCACGATCTGGCGCGCGTAGCTCGGGTCAGTCAGGATTTCCTGATAGCCGGTGATAGCGGTGTTGAACACGACTTCGCCGATGGTATGCCCGGGGGCGCCGATCGAGTAACCACGAAAGACCGTGCCGTCGGCGAGCGCGAGCAGAGCGGAAGAAAATGACGGCAACACGGGGGACTCCTTGGGGGAACACCCTGTTGCCGACCTGTCTATCCGACTGCGAGCCGCAGCGGAACGCACCCAGCGGATGCACGCGCAGACTCGCTCGCGTAACTGCCGTGGACGTTGCAAGGGGCGCGATGGGTCCATTGTGTGGACGGATCTGCAGGGTGCGGGGCCCTTCTTGCTACGCCGGAGGCGCGCGGCGGATGAACGGTATGGGAGAGGTAGGCGCTAGGGTGCGGGTTGATAAGCTCAAACCTTGGAATTATAGCCGGAAACTACCCTCGCGTCCAAATCCGAGATAGCGCAGCCCCTCGTTCCGGCACCCCCAAGCCCCACGCAAAGCCTTACTGGGACGGGTTTTGCGCCCATTGACAAAATTTATGCCGGGCGAATCGAGATAACAGCGCCACCCGGCGGCGACATGGCTGACCAGGCTGCACGCAGGCCCGTTGCGCGCAGGCGTCGCGACGCTTACGCGTCCTGCGCTTCGTGGGCGCCGATCGTTTTGGCGATCTTTCTGTCGGGCAGCACGAACCAGATCGCGCTCGCAATCTGCATCGCGATGAGAATGCCCCACGCGGTCAAATGCGCGGACGCCGGATAATGGCCGCCACTGGCCGGCCAATGCGACAACACCGCCCCGACGCCGATCTGAAAACCGAAAATCAGCAGAAAGATGATCAGGTTCAACGTGGTGTTGACCCGGCCGGTCATCTGCGGCGGAAAGTGCCGCGCCATCACCGCGTAGATCAGGATGCCGGTGCCGCCGAACGCGCCGTACGCCGCCCACAGCAGACCCGCGGGCAACGGCGCCTTGAACACGATCAGCAACTGCGTGATCACGAACAGCGTCATGCCGATCCCGCAGAACGCGTACAGCGACACGCCGCGCCGCTCGAGACTGCGCGCCGCCGCGCCGAAGCCGACGCAGCCGGCCATCATCGCGAATCCGAGGATCGATACCAGCGCCGCCGCGTCGCGCGGCTCGAGGCCCTGCACGTCGCGCAGCCAGGCGCCGACCCACAGCGACTGCATCGCGTAGAACACGCCCTGCGTGACCACCGAGAACGACGCGATCTTCCAGAACGCGCCGCTGCTCAGGATATGCAGCGTGCCCTTGAACTGCGTCGCGATGCTCGCCTGACGATGGGTTTCCTTCGTGTCCGGCGCGAGCGTCCACAGCGCCAGCGCGACGACCACCGTCATCAACCCCAATCCGATACAAACCGTGCGCCAGGTGGCGAAACCCAGCACCCACGTGAGCGGCGTGCCGACCATCACGCCACCGAGTCCGCCGACCGCCATCACGAGGCCGTTCATCAACGGCAGGCGTGCGGTCGCGAAGTGCTGCGCGAGCGCTTTAAACGCGCCGCCGAGGCACACCGAGACGCCCATGCCGATCAGCAGACGCCCGACCATCATCATGCCGACGCTCTGCGCCGCACCAAATACCCAGATGCCGAGCGCGGCGAACAGCAAGGTGCCGGCCGTGACACGGCGCGCGCCGAAGTGATCGAGCAGCACGCCGGCGGGAATCTGCGCGCCCGCGAAGCCGAGGAAATACAGACTGGTCAGCAAACCCAGGTCAGTCGCCGACAAACCGAGGTCGTGCGTGATGAACGGCGCGAAACCGAGATTGACGCCGCGGAATACATAGGAAACGAAATAGCCCGCGGAAAACAGGACGAAAACGCGCAATTGGGTCGACGACATGAGCTTTGAATGGATTGGCGTGGCGAAACGCGTTGAAGCGAAACGGGGCGAAATGAAGCACGAAAGATAAAGCAAATCGGCGCGCCTTGCCGCCAGACACGCGCGCCAATGAAAAACGCCGTCACCACGAGGTGACGGCGCTGGAAATAACACGGTGCGTGATCGGAGCGCAATTCATGCGCTGCCCCCGCAACGCATGTGGTCACTACCGTGGAAGCCGCTGTTGGTCTACTTACCCTTCTTCGCGTTGGCCGCGGTCTTCGGGCGGCTATCCGCCGCGGCCTTCGACGCCTTGCTGGACGTGGAAGCCGATACCTTCGTCACCTTGCCCTTGCTGGCGGCGGACGCAGTCGGCTTGCTGACCTTCCCTACCGGCTCGGACACTTTCACCACCGCCGAGCGGCCACGACCTCTTTTCTTATCGTAGCGCGATTCACCCTTGGTGTCTGCGACGCGGGTGCCGATCTTCTCGACGCCGCCGCCCTGGACGTTGGTCGCGATGGCTTCGGGCCCCGGCTCGCTCGGCATCGCCTTGCCGACCGGCACGTGCAGCACGATCACCTGGCCGCGCGACACGCTATCACGATGGGTGCGGTTCCACGCCTTCACCTGGCCGACCGATACGCCGTAGCGCAACGCGATGGCCGCCATCGACTGGTTACGGCGCACGCGGATCAGCATCTTGCGGGTATCGGGGACGTCCGGCTCCATGGCCAGTACCGCGCTTTCGGCGACGTCGGCGCTGATGTCCTCGTCGTCGTCCGAACCGCGCGGCACGACGATCGTCGAGCCCGGCTTCAGACGCATGCCGGCCGGAATCTTGTTCACCTCCATCAGCGTGTCGGCATCCACGCCGATCTTCTGCGCGATCGCCGCGGGCGCCGCGCGCTCGGTGACGGTGTACGTGGTCCACGACGACAGCGAGCCGCTATACGCCTTCAGGTTGCGCTCGAAGGCGCTGGCGTTGTCGAACGGCAGCAGGATCTGCGGCTGCGTGGCGCCGAGGATCACCGGCTTCCTGAACGACGGATTCAGCGAGCGGAACTCGTCCGTGGAGAGATTGGCGAGCTTCGCGGCCATGTCCACGTCGATGTCGTGCGAGGTGGTCACCGTCACGAAATACGGATGGTTCGGAATCGACGGCAGCGTGAGCCCGTACATCTGTGGGTTCATCACGATGTTCTTGACCGCCTGCAGCTTCGGCACGTAGTTGCGCGTCTCGTTCGGCATGCGCAGGCTGAGGTAGTCGGTCGGCAGACCGGCCGCCTCGTTGCGGGCGATCGCGCGCTGCACGTTGCCCTCGCCCCAGTTGTACGCGGCCAGCGCCAGTTGCCAGTCGCCGAACATGTCGTGCAGGTTCGACAGATAGTCGAGCGCGGCGCTGGTCGAGGCCAGCACGTCGCGGCGCTCGTCCTGCCACATGTTCTGCTTGAGGTTGTAGGTGCGGCCGGTGCCCGGCATGAACTGCCACATGCCGGCCGCCTTCGCGACCGACAACGCCTGCGGGCTATACGCGGATTCGATGAACGGCAGCAGCGCGAGCTCGGTCGGCATATGGCGCGCCTCGAGCTCTTCGACGATGTGATACAGGTACTTCTGCGAACGCTCGGTCATGCGCTGCACGTAGTCGGGCCGCTGCGCGTACCAGTTGACCTGCATGTCGACGAGGTCCGTCTGCAGATCGGGCATCTGGAAACCACGGCGAATACGGCCCCACAGATCGGCGTCCTGGCTCGTCAACTGCGTGACCGAGCCTTGATCGACGTTGATCGTCTCTTTGGCGGTGGCTGTCTTGCGAAGGGCGTCTGAGACTGCTTGCTGACTGGCGGGATTGGTGGCGGTGTTGGCGCTGCTCGTTGCTGGTCCCTGGCTCGCGCAGGCGGCGAGCGTGAGGACCAATAACGCACTGAAGATAAATCGCATGAACGTCTCGGCTTCCACAAGGGCTGGAATTTGCAGCCGATAGTACGAAACGGCAACGTTTACGTCAATCTAAAAATACCGAAAAAATCAAGCAAATCTTGGGCTTGGCGAATTTTTCCGATTCATCGCGTGAGGAATACCCTGATGCGCGCGCGGTCAACGGAAGCGGTTTTTCCATTCGCGCAGCAGCGTAAACGCCGTCAGACGATCGGGCACCGTTTCGTGCAATTCGTCGCGCAGCGTCGTCTGGACCGCCGGTTCGCTGGCGCGCAAAAACGGATTCACCGCGCGTTCGTGAGCGATGGTGGTCGGCAGCGTGGGCACGTGACGCGCCCGCAGGTCGGTCGCCTTGTCGCGCCACGCCTGCAACTCGACATTGCCCGGCTCGCAGGCGAGCGCGAAGCGGATGTTCGACAGCGTGTACTCGTGCGCGCAATGGACTTCGGTCGCGCCGGGCAACGCGGCGAGCGCGTCGAGCGACTTCAGCATCTGCGCCGGCGTGCCTTCGAACAGCCGGCCGCAACCGCAGGCGAACAGCGTGTCGCCGCAGAACACGTGCGGCGTGCCGGCCGGATCGGCCGCCTGGAAATAGGCGATGTGGCCGCTCGTGTGGCCAGGCACGTCGAGCACGGTGAAATCGAGCGCGGGCGCCGCGATCGTCACGCGATCGCCATTTTCGAGACGCTGCGTGAGATGCTGGATCGCCTCACCAGCCGGGCCGTACACGGGTACGGCCTGGTCGCTCAGCAGATCGGCGACCCCGCCGACATGGTCTTGATGATGGTGGGTGAGTAAAATAGCGCTCAGCCGCCAACCCCGTTTCGCCAGATACGCGCGCACGGGGGCGGCCTCGCCCGGATCGACGACTACCGCGTGCTGTCCGTCGGCAACGACCCAGATGTAATTGTCCTCAAACGCCGGGACCGGTACGTACTCGAGCGCATTCATAGGCGACGCATTCTTAGATATGACTGACCGAGCGATTATAGACTGGCCCGCCTGGACCGATTCACCGCCCGGCCGCTACGTGCTCGAGTGGGAACAGACCCAGCTCGACCGTGTGGTGTCGGACGTGTTCGGCTATCACGCGCTGCAACTCGGCCTGCCGCAGCTCGACGCGTTGCGCGAGAACCGCATGCCCTGCCGTGGGCTCGTGCTCGATGCGGCGAGCGGTGCAAGCGCGCCGTATTCGTATCCGCGCGCGCCGCGGCTGGATGGTGGCGGCCATGGGCATGGCAACCCGGCAGACAATGGCGCGCTCGACGGCGCCGCGGGTGTCGTGGGCCATGCCGGCTTCGGCGGCCAGCGTCAAGGCGCCGGCAACGGCGCCGCGTCCATCCATCCGGCCGCACCCAACGGGCTCATCGGCCTGCCCGCGCCGGCCGGCCGCAGCGCGCTCTGGTGCGACCTGCTTGATCTGCCGTTCGAGGCGCAAAGCGTCGACCTGATCGTGATGCCGCACACGCTCGAATTCACCAGCGACCCGCATCGTCTGCTGCGTGAAGCGGAACGCGTGCTGATGCCCGAGGGGCAGTTGATCATCCTCGGCTTCAACTCGCTGTCGCTGTGGGGCGCGCGGCAATCGGTCGGCAAGATGACCGGCCGGCCGTTCGTGCCGGCCGCCGTCGATCTGATCGCCTTCACGCGCCTGAAAGACTGGATCAAGCTGTTGGGCTTCGACCTTGAACGCGGACGCTTCGGCTGCTATCGTCCGCCGCTCGGCAGCGATCAATGGCTGTCGCGCTACGGTTTCATGGAAGCCGCCGGCGACCGCTGGTGGCCGATCTTCGGCGCCACCTACATGATCAAGGCGATCAAGCGCGTGCGCGGCATGCGCCTCGTCGGTCCGCTGAAAGTGAAGAAACCCGTCCTCGCCGCGGGCCTCGCGCCCGCCGCCACTCCGAATACACGCAACCACACGCAATGACCTCCTCCGATCTCATCGACATTTATACCGACGGCGCCTGCAAGGGCAATCCCGGCCCAGGCGGCTGGGGCGCGCTGCTGCGCTTCGGCACGCAGGAAAAAGAACTGTTCGGCGGCGAAGCCAACACCACCAACAACCGCATGGAACTGATGGGCGTGATCGGCGCGCTCGAAGCGCTGAAGCGTCCGTGCAAGGCGGTCGTGCATACCGACTCGCAGTACGTGCAGAAAGGCATCAGCGAATGGATTCACGGCTGGAAGAAGAAAGGCTGGATCACCGCCGCCAAACAGCCGGTGAAGAATGCGGATCTGTGGAAACGGCTCGACGCGCTCGTCGCGCAACACGAGATCGAATGGCGCTGGGTGCGCGGGCATAACGGGCATCCGGAAAACGAGCGCGCCGATCAGTTGGCCAATCGCGGCGTCGCGTCGCTGACGCAGGGCTAGCGGCGACGGCAACGACGAGATTTTTTTCGCTCGCTTGCGCGCTTTTCGCTTCAATTTTTGCTGCATTTTTTTAAAGCAGGCTAATCCGACATGCGTCAACTCATCCTCGATACCGAAACCACCGGCCTGAATGCACGCACCGGCGACCGGATCCTCGAACTCGGCTGCGTCGAAATGGTGAACCGCCGGTTGACGGGCAACAACCTGCACTTCTACATCAACCCGGAACGCGACAGCGACCCCGGCGCGCTGGCCGTGCACGGGCTGACCACCGAGTTCCTCAGCGACAAGCCGAAGTTCGCCGAGATCGCCGACCAGTTTCGCGACTTCATCCAGGACGCCGAGCTGATCATTCACAACGCGCCGTTCGACATCGGCTTTCTCGATGCCGAATTCGCGCTACTCGGTCTGCCGCCGGTGAGCACCTACTGCGGCGAAATCATCGACACGCTCGCGCGCGCCAAGCAGATGTTCCCCGGCAAACGTAATTCGCTCGATGCGCTGTGCGACCGCTTCGGCATCAGCAACGCGCACCGCACGCTGCACGGCGCGCTGCTCGACTCGGAGCTGCTCGCCGAGGTCTATCTGGCGATGACGCGCGGCCAGGAGAGCCTCGTCATCGACATGCTCGGCGATTCGCATGCGGGTGGCGACGCGCACGCGCCGCGCATCGCGCTCGACTCGCTGGATCTGATCGTGATCGCCGCCGCCGACGACGAAGTCGCCGCGCACAACGCCGTGCTCGATGGCCTCGACAAGGCGGTCAAAGGCACGAGCGTCTGGCGTCTCGAACCCGCGCCGGCCGCGGATGAGCAGAACGCTTAAAAAGTACTGGACGAGTCGAAAAATCCCTGACATAATTCGGCTCTCTTCGGGTGGTTAGCTCAGCGGTAGAGCACTGCCTTCACACGGCAGGGGTCACTGGTTCGATCCCAGTACTACCCACCAGAATTTTGGTGTGTCGATCACCGAAGACTAAAGGGCTCACGCAGCAATGCGTGAGCCCTTTTTCAGTTGGTGTCGTTGAACTGTGCGCACGTTGTTTGTGGCTGTCGTTGCCTGGCATCCTTGTCGCGTCGCTTGCGATCCGCTTGCGATCTTTTGCATGCCGCGGTGGCGCAATCGCATCACCCGATCCGGCGGTCAACACCGAATCTTCGTACGATTGCGACGACCCTACACTGCTGATATAGTTGGCTTTCGGGCTCTCGCCCGCTCCACTTTCTCCACCTCATCAACCTCAGGGAGGCGTCATATGTTCGCAATGCATTTCGCTCTCCCTGGTATGGTCTCGCGATCGTTCATGCGACCGTAACGGTCGCCTCGACATCGCTCACGCGGTCTGGTCTTCGAGGCCACATCGCGTACTTTCCAGACAGTCCGTAGTCCCGTCGCCGGTTCGTTCCGGCTTGCATCGACTGTCTCGTCCTTTCGCTTCTGACTGGAACCTCGGTGCGCTTTCGCGCCATCGGGTCGTGGCAATGACAAAAAAGAAACTCGACTTTCGCGGACAAGCCTTCAAGGATGTCCTCGGCTTCACCTTCCTGCACTGGGGGCAGCAGCCCTGGCGCGTCTGCGTGATCACGCTGCTGGTGCTGCTCGCGGCGATTGCGGACGTGCTCACGCCGCTGTTCGCCGGGCGCCTCGTCGATGCGATCGCCTTGGGCTCGGCCGGCGACGCCGTCGCGTGGCACGCGGCCGTCACGGCGTTCTGCGTGCTCGCCGGACTCGGACTCGGCGCGACGCTGCTCCGCCAGGGCGTGTACTTCAACATCATCCGGCTCACGCTGAAGATGATGAGCGAAATCACGGCCAGCGCATTTCATCGCGTGCAGCGTTTTTCGACCGACTGGCACGCGAACAGCTTCGCCGGTTCGACCGTGCGCAAGATCACGCGCGGCATGTGGGCACTCGACATTCTCAACGACACGCTGCTGATCGCGCTGCTGCCGTCCGTGGTGATGCTGATGGGCGCCACCTTCCTGCTCGGCTGGCGCTGGCCGATGATGGGCGCGGTGGTCGGCGTGGGCTCGGTGCTGTACATCGTCGTGACGATGGTGATGTCGCTCGGCTTCGTGGCGCCGGCCGCGCGCCTCGCCAATGCGTGGGACACGCGCATGGGCGGCGCGCTCGCCGACGCGGTCAGCTGCAACGGCGTGGTGAAAGCGTTCGGCGCCGAGGAGCGCGAGGAAGCGCTGCTCGCGCGCGTGATCGGCAAGTGGCGTCATCGCACGCGCCGCACGTGGATGCGCGGCACGATTCACGGCGGCGTCCAGGGCGGCATGCTGGTGGCGATCCAGGCGGCGATTCTCGGTGCCGCCCTGCTGTTGTGGGCGCGCGGCGAGGCGGGCGTCGGCGACATCACGTTCGCGCTGACCATGTTCTTCATGTTGCAGGGGTATCTGCGCGACATCGGCATGCATATCCGCAACCTGCAGCGCTCGGTCAACGACATGGAAGAACTGGTGTCGCTGCAAAGCCAGCCCTTCGGTATCGAGGACCGCCCCGGCGCGGGTCCGATCGCGATCGGCAAAGGCGAGATCCGCTTCGAGCACGTGAGCTTCCACTACGGCTCGAGCGCCCGGCCGCTGTACGACAACTTCTCCGTGCGCATCGCGCCGGGCGAACGCGTCGGGCTGGTCGGACATTCGGGCTCGGGGAAGACGACCTTCATCAAGCTGATCCAGCGCCTCTACGACATTTCGGGCGGCCGGATCACGATCGACGGTCAGGACATCGCCGGGGTGAAGCAGGCGTCGCTGCGCGCCCAGATCGCGATCGTGCAGCAGGAGCCAGTGCTCTTCCACCGCTCGCTCGCCGAGAACATCGCGTATGCACGGCCGGGTGCGAGCCGCGCCGACATCGAGCGGGCCGCGCGGCTCGCCAGCGCGCACGATTTCATCGCGACGTTGCCGGACGGTTACGACACGCTGGTGGGCGAACGCGGCGTCAAGCTGTCGGGCGGCGAGCGTCAGCGGGTGGCGATTGCCCGTGCGTTTCTCGCGGACGCGCCGATCCTGATTCTCGACGAAGCGACCTCGAGTCTCGACAGCGAGAGCGAAGTGCTGATCCAGCGCGCGATGGAGCGGTTGATGGTGGGCCGCACGACCCTCGTGGTCGCGCATCGACTGTCGACCGTGCGGGCGCTGGACCGGCTGCTGGTGCTCGATAAAGGCAAGGTCATCGAGGAAGGCAGCCATGAGAAGCTGATCTCGCTCGAGAACGGGTTGTACCGGCGGTTGTTCGAACGTCAGGCGCTGGAGTTGATCAAGGGCCTCGGCGAATCGGAGATCATGCCGGGCAGCGCCAGGATGAGCCGGGCCGACGATGCGAGTCTGCTGGTCGGAAAGTAAATCGATGACGACCTGATGGTGCGTCATGGGGAACCGGCGGGTATCGGTATCGGTATCAGCATCGGCCGCATCCGCCGGCCCGCGCGATACCCACGCCGCCCATCACATCACACCACGCCGGCCGGCAAGCCGATCCCGCGCGCCATGCCGGTCGCGGCAAACACCATCAACACCAGCAGCACCGTCTGAATCACGCTGTAGCGCGCATACGAACGCGCCTTGCTCAGATCCGGCACAAGGCCTTTTCTGACCGCCGCGCGCCAACGTATCAACGCGAGCATGGACGGCACTTCAAGAATCAGGATCAACACGAGCAACGTCATCTTGACGTGAAAAAGCGGTTCGTGAAGATAGTAGTCGGCGCCCTTTTCATATCCGCCGAACGCGCGCATCAAGCCAGTCACGACCAGCACCAGCGCGGCCAGACCCCAGCGGGTGTCAGCGCGAAACACGGAACGCAACGCGGCCGGGACAGCGGCGCGGCGTAACGCCCAGGTGCGTCGCAGAATCGACGCAAAAGCGAGACCGAAAGCAAGCAGATGGAGAGCGGCAAGTAACCAGCGAACCAGCATGGCGACTCCTGGAAAGGACGCAATACGATCGTTGTACGTCTGACTCGCCCTTCGCTCGACGCCTGGCACCTGATTCGTGAAACCCGGTGCTTGAGACACGGTGCTTAAGAGCCGGTCCTTGAAACCCGGCGCTCGGGGCGGCATGACTGCATTATCGGCGACTGCTCACACTTTACGATGCACGTGCCGGCCATGGGGTGTGACCGACTGCACAAAGCTTACGGGATCAAACCTGTTGCAGGGAAGTATCGAGCGCGCGGGCGGCGACGCGATCGCCCTCGGTCGTCAGCGCGGCGCGGAATACGGTCTGGCGGTTGTGACCCGCCGCGGCCGGCGAATCCCACAGCAGCTCGATCTTCTGACGCCGGCCGAAGAGGCTCCGCGTCATGACCATCCCGGGTGCGACCGACGGATTGAGCGCCGACGCCGCGCCACCGTCGCCGGCCGCGCCGAACGCGACCGCGGGCGTCGATTGCGCCGACGGCATGCCCTGTCCAAGCGCCCAGCGCACGGACAACTCGCGTGCATCGTACTGACCGACCTTGCGACGCTCGGCCCACACGACCACCGTGCGCGTGACCGGATCGAGCGCAATCGCATAGCGGCCGATCGCGAAGCGCCGCGCCGCGACATTGGTACGCCACAACGCACGCGGCCGGCAGATCCACACCACCGCCGCGTACAGCGCCGGCGCCGCGAGCAGCCAGCCGTTGGTGGCGGCCACGGTCTGCGCGGCGCGACGCCATCCGGCGCTGGCCGCAAACGCGCCGACCGACCAGACCGCGAACAGCAAACCGAGGAAAGCAAACAGACGCACGGCCTGCCGCAGCCATTGCGGCAGCGGATGCAACGGCCGCTCGGCCACGGCGCGCGCGCCGGGCAGGAAAATCAGCAGGAACAGGAAGACCAGATTGATACAGGCCCAAGGCGACGACACCATCGCCGACAGCGACGCCATGAGATCCATCTGCGACATGGAAAACAGCCAGCGGGCGAGCAGCACGAGACCAATGGCGCGCAACGCGAAAATCACGCCGGCGCCGGGCGCCGTGTTCGCACGCGTGTCTTTCGTTCTCGCCAAGGGATCCTCCTGTCGTCGGCTGCGCCGCAGCCAGATTTGCGGCACGGCCATTATAGGGATATTGCGCAGCGCGGCTCATTCTTACAGACCGAAACCTTCACTTTCCGCCGGCCCGTCGCAAAAAACGCGGCGCGCATGCAACAACGCCCCGCGGGCGAGATGCACGCGAGGCGTTGGGGATGATTGCGACTGCGAATACGACTGCAGCTATGCCGCGGTCTTAGCTGGCGTTGACTTCGCGCAGCACGGTGCGGTGTTTCTGACGCAGCAGTTCTTCGTACGTGGCGACGTAGTTCTGCGCCATCACCTTCGACGAGAAACGCGATTCGAATGCTTTGCGCACGTTGGCGCGCGGCAGCGTGTGCAGACGCTTGACCGCCGCGACCGCGCTGATTTCGTCTTCGACGACGAAGCCCGACACGCCGTTCTCGATCACTTCCGGCACCGAACCGCGATTGAATGCGATCACCGGCGTGCCGCAGGCCATGGCTTCGATCATCACCAGACCGAAGGGCTCCGGCCAGTCGATCGGGAACACCAGTCCATGCGCATTGCCGAGGAACTCACGCTTTTCGCTCTCGCCGATTTCGCCGATGTACTCGACGTGCGGGAGCGCCATCAGCGGCTTGATGACTTCTTCGTAATAGGCACGGTCGGCCTTGTCGATCTTGGCGGCGACCTTGAGCTTCATGCCTGCCTGGCCGGCGATGCGGATCGCGCGGTCGAGACCCTTCTCCGGCGACACGCGGCCGAGGAAGGCGAGGTAGCCCGGTTCGACATCGGGGATCGGCGTGAGGACGTTTTCCGGCAGACCGTGATACACGGTTTGCAGCCAGTTCGCCTGCTGCAGCGGAATGCGCTGGTTGTCCGAAATCGACACGACCGGCACGTCGCTAAATGTATTGAAGATGGGTTGCAGTTCCGGCAGGTCCAGGCGGCCGTGCAGCGTGGTCAGGAACGGCACCGGCTGACGCGCGAACAGCGAGAACGGGTAGTAGTCGATGTGGAAATGCAGCACGTCGAATTCGTCCGCGCGGCGGCGCACTTCTTCCAGCAGCAGCATGTGCGGGGCCATCACGTCGCGGATCGTCGGGTCGAGGCGCAGCGCCTGCGGCCAGAAGGCTTCGAGTTTCGCCGAGGTGATCGAATCGCCGCTCGCAAAGAGCGTGACGTCGTGGCCCTGCTCGACCAGCGCTTCAGTCAGGTAGGACACCACGCGTTCCGTCCCGCCGTACAGCTTGGGAGGAACCGCCTCGTGCAACGGAGCGATTTGAGCGATTCGCATAATGAAATTCCTCTAAAAAATCAGGCAAAAATACAGCGTTTGATAAAAGCGACTCGCTTGCTCGCCAGGGCAGTCTGGCCGGTCTTGCCGGCGCGGGCCTGATTCTTTCGAGAAATCCCGCGATGGATCGCTTGGGTAGTGAGCCCAGATCAGTGGGTCACCGTCTGCGCATGTGCCGGTAAACGCATGCGCCTCTGCTACGTTGACAAACTGTCAGATATTTCCACGGGCCAACGAAGCATGCATTATCGATGCCGGGCATCTCGCTGCACCACAACATTTCAAAGTCTTTACGTTGTTACACACGCGAAACACTTTGCAAACCCTTGTTTTCTAAGACAGTTCTACAGTGACGACTGGCTTGCGGAACGAGCCGGTCATGCGTCGCCGAACGCAGGTGCGTCAACCTTGCCGGTAAGCATTGAAGAAATGCCGCACCGCAGTTGAATGCAATTTGTAATTATATCTCGAAATTTTCCGTAACCTGCGTGAACCACCGGCCCGTCAACGGGTCGAGCAGCAGTAGGTAGCGGACGTCTATCGCGAATTGAGTCGCGCCAAGGCCCGGATACACAGGGCGCAATCGCTTTTGCATGTTTACAATGCGAAGCATCGGCTTCGCGGCGAAACCTTTTCCACGTGGCCCACGCCTTGCATGCACACCCCGAACCACATCGACCTCACGATCAATTGGAACACTTAACCATTGCCCAGCGGAACGCCCAGAACGCAAAGCTCGCGAGCTATGCGCACAGGCCGCTTGCGTTTCTCTTCCGCTTCATCCGCCGTCATCCGCTCGCGCACGCGGTCGTTCTGTGCAGCGTGTTCGCGGCTGTGGGCTGTGCGCTCGCTTCGCAGTACGCGATCAAGCATCTGATCGACGTGCTCGGCGAAGGCCGGCACCACCCGGGTCCGCTGTGGGGCGCGTTCGCCATCCTCGTTGGCCTGATCGCGGCGGACAACCTGCTGTGGCGGGTCGGCGGCTGGGTCGCCGCGCACACCTTCGTCGCCGTGACCGGCGACCTGCGGCGCGACCTCTTCCAGTATCTGAGCGGCCACTCGCCAAGCTATTACTCGGAGAAGCAGCCCGGCATGCTGGCGAGCCGCATCACCGCGACCTCGAACGCCGTCTACACGGCCGAGAACACCACCGCGTGGAACGTGCTGCCGCCTTGCATCGCGGTGCTCGGCGCGATCGTCATGATCATCGCGGTGAATCCGTTGATGGCCGCCGGCCTGATGCTGTGCTCGGCGATTCTGTCGGTGGTGCTGTACAAGCTGGCCGGGCGCGGTTCGGCCCGGCATCACCAGTTCGCGACCAAGGCGGCCTCGGTCGACGGCGAGCTCGTCGACGTGATCAGCAACATGGGGCTGGTGCGCGCGTTCGGCATGACGTTTCGCGAGCAGCAGCGCTTCGGCGCGACGGTCAAGGCCGAGATGGACGCCCGTCAGCAAAGCCTGCTCTACCTCGAAAAGCTGCGTCTGCTGCATGCGGTGATCACCGCGCTGCTGTCGGCGGGTCTGCTCGGCTGGGCACTGTGGCTGTGGGACCAGGGTAAGGCGACCTCCGGCGACATCGTGCTGGTCAGCTCGCTCGGCTTCACGATTCTGCACGGCACGCGCGACCTCGCGGTCGCGCTGGTCGACGTCACCCAGCACGTCGCGCGGCTCGCGGAAGCGGTGCGCACGCTGCTCGAACCGCACGGCATGCCGGATCGCGACGGTGCGTCGGAACTCGTGCCGCAAGGCGGCCGGGTCGCGTTCGAAGGCGTGACCTTCGCGTATCCGCGCCGCCGGCCGATTCTCGACCACTTCGATCTGCAGATTCAACCGGGGCAGCGCGTCGGTCTGATCGGCAAATCGGGCGCGGGCAAATCCACCGTGCTCGCGCTGCTGCAGCGGTTCTACGAAACGCAGGGCGGCGCGATCAAGATCGACGGACAGGACATCGCCGCGATCACGCAGGACAGCCTGCGTCATGCGATCGCGCTGGTGCCGCAGGATATTTCGCTGTTCCACCGCACGGTGTACGAGAACATCGCGTACGGCCGTCCCGATGCGAGCCGCGAGGAAGTGATGGCCGCCGCGCGCGAGGCGCGTTGCTCGGACTTCATCGAAGCGATGCCGGAAGGCTACGACACGATCGTCGGCGATCGCGGCGTGAAGCTGTCCGGCGGGCAACGGCAGCGGATCGCGATCGCGCGCGCGATTCTGAAGAATGCGCCGATCCTGCTGCTCGACGAAGCCACCTCGGCGCTCGACAGCGCGTCGGAGGAAGCGATCCAGAAGGCGCTCGACCGTCTGATGGTCGGCCGTACCGTGATCGCGATCGCGCACCGGTTGTCGACGCTGAACAACTTCGACCGCATCATCGTGATGAGCGCCGGCAAGGTGATCGACGACGGCAGCCCGGAAGAACTGCGTCAGCGTCCGGGGCTGTATCGCGATCTGCTTGCGAAGCAGTACGGCAAGCACGCGACGCTGCACATCGGCGGCAAGAAGGTCGACGAACAGCACGTGGCCTGACGACGCGCGAAACAAGTCGCAAGTCGTTGCCGCTAGCGCGGTGTCGCTAGAAAACAGAAAGCCGCTCGATGAGCGGCTTTCTGTTTTTCGGAGGTATCCGACGAGTCTCCAGCGGCAACCCAACACCTTCGCGAGATGCCGCGCCGCGAGCAGACGCCCTACTCCGCCAATGTTTCGCGCGCCGCCTTCTTCCTGGTCGCCACGCTCTTTCCCGGTGCAGCCGCGCGCTTCTTCGGCGCACGCGCAACGCCCTGCAGATCGCGCATGAAGTTGTCGCGCCACACGGACACATTGTTCTCGCGCAACTGAACCATCATGTCGCGATAACGCGCCTGGCGCTCCGCGAGCGGCATCTCCAGCGCCCTCGCGAGCGCCTCGGCCATGCCGTCGATATCCACCGGATTCACGATCAGCGCGCCGCCCAATTCCTGCGCGGCGCCCGCGAAACGCGACAGCACCAGCACGCCCGGATTGTCCGGATCCTGCGCCGACACATACTCCTTCGCGACGAGGTTCATGCCGTCGCGCAGCGGCGTCACGAAGCCCACATGCGCGGTGCGATACAGCGCGGCCAGCACCGAGCGCTCGTACTGCTTGTGGATATAGAGAATCGGCGTCCAGTCGAGCTCGGCGAAGCGTCCGTTGATCCGCCCCGACTCGCCTTCGAGTTGCAGACGGAGTTCCTGATACGTGTGGATGTCGGCACGCGTCGGCGGTGCGATCTGCAGGAACGACACCTTGTTGCGCTGGGCGGCCGCATGTTCGAGCAGGCGCTCGAACGCGCGGAAGCGTTCGACCAGCCCTTTCGAATAATCGAGGCGGTCCACGCTCATGATCAGCTTGCGCGAATGCAGCGTCGCCTTCATCGTGCGGACCGGCTTGCCGCGCTCGCCCGCTTTCGCGAGGTCGGCGAGTTCGTCCGGATACACGCCGATCGGATACGCGGACGCGCGCAGCGTGCGGCCGAACGCATGGATCGTCAGCGGACCGCTGCCTTCGGTGTCGACCGTGCCGTTCGCCTCGTTGACGATGTAGTCGCACAGCGCGCGCAGATCGGGCGCGGTCTGGAAGCCGAGCAGATCGAACGAACACAGCGCCTCGACCAGCTCGCGATGCGGCGGAATCGTCAGCATCACCTGCGACGCCGGAAACGGGATATGCAGGAAGAAGCCGATGCGGTTCTTCACGCCGGCCGCGCGCAACGCCTGCGCGAACGGGATCAGATGATAGTCGTGCACCCAGATCACGTCGTCGTCGCGCAGCAGCGGCACGAGTTGCTGCGCGAGCCACGCGTTGACGCGCCAATAGCCTTCGAAGTCGTGGCGGTCGTAGTGCAGCAGATCAGAGCGGTAGTGGAACGCCGGCCACAGCGTCGCGTTCGAGAAGCCGCGGTAGTACTGGTCGTAGTCGCGCCGCATCAGCGCGATGGTCGCGAACGTCACCGGCCCGCGCTCTTCGACCTTGATCTGCGGCTGGCCCGAGCTGAGCACATCGCCGCTCCAGCCGAACCACATGCCGCCGGTTTCCTTCAGCGCGTCGTACACGCCGATCGCCAGACCGCCCGCCGCCGGGCCGCCCTCCGAGATCGGCGCAACCCGGTTCGATACGATGATCAGTCGGCCCATGAAGCGCGCTTCCCAAAGCAGGGTGAAGTGGACGATACGCGATGCCGCACGGCCGTCATGCCGTGCGCGCGGCCGCGACGATCGCGGTGAGCCAGTCGAGCAGCGCGCCGACCGAGTCGATGCGCGTGTGCGCCGTGGTGTCGCCCGCGCCGACCTTGATCGACAGCCCGCCCCGTTCGTTGACGACGGCGAAGCCCTTCTCGTCGGTCAGATCGTCGCCGGCAAACACCGGACGGCGGCCGACGAACGGCGGTTCGTCGAGAAACGCGCGCAGTGCGCGGCCCTTGTCGACGTCCTTCGGTTTGATCTCGTAGACCATCTTGCCCGGCTGCAACACATAGGCGCCGGCATAGTCGGCCACCAGCCGTTCGGTCGCCTCGCGGGCGGCCGCCTCGCGATCCGGCGCGTTGCGGTAATGCAGCGCGAGCGCCGCGCCCTTGATTTCGAGCAGCATGCCGGGATGCGCGTTGACCACCTGCGCGAGCACCTGCTCCATGCGCAGCAGCCGCTCGTCGTGAAAGCCGATGCGCTGCGTGTCGCCGTTCGCGTCGCGCCGCTCGGCGCCGTGCAAACCGGCGATCGGCAGATCAGGCATGCCGAGAAAACCGTCGATGCTGTCGATGCCGCGCCCCGACACGATCGCGACCGCGCCGTTGGTCAGGTTGCGCAATTCGGCCAGCAGCGCGAGCACGCGCGGTTCGACCCGCACGCCATCCGGCGTGGGCGCGAGTTCGACGAGCGTGCCGTCGAAGTCGAAGAAAAATGCCGTCTCGCTCGGAGACAGAACAGCCGGAAGTGCTTGCATCGGTTTAATTTGCCTTTCAGCCTTTTGCGGCCGGAAAAGTGTGCGCATCTTACCGCGCATCCGTCAATTTTTCGAGAAAGTAAGCCAGGACACAAGCCTGGCCGGGCGTTGTGCGGGTTAAGCCGGAGCGTGGCGTTCAAAAGCCGAACGATCCGGCTTCAGACGGCTTTCAGCCGCCTGCGTCAAATTGACTCGCAATCCGCGCGCCCGCGGGCGGCGCGCGGCGTCGCCGGAGAATTTGCGCTACAGTCGCTGCGACGCGGATCGCCGCCGCCGTGGCCCGCATGAGCTCGATGGCCCTGGCCTTGCTGGCCGCATGGGCCACATTGGACGTTCATCGGGCCGCCGAGCGGACGGTTCGACGCGCCGCACGCCGCTTCTCAATCGAGTCATTGAACCCTGCTTTGTTCCCGACCCTCACCTCGCGCCTTCATTGCCGGCTGTCCCGATGCCTCACGCTGGGCGTCACGCTCGCCGCGCTCTCCGTGCTGACGGCCTGCACGCATCGCACCGAGCCGTGGCAGTTGACCGACGTCACCGGACACCTGCCGGATCTCGACTTCAAGCTCACCGGCGACGACGGCCGCCCCGTCACCGGCGACGCCTTCAAGGGCCGCACCTCGCTCGTCTACTTCGGCTACACGCATTGCCCGGACGTCTGCCCGGAAACGATGGGCCGTCTGATGCAGGTGCTCGCCAAACTCGGCCCCGACGCGCAGAAAGTGCGCATTCTGTTCATCACCGTCGATCCCGCGCGCGATACGCCGACAGCGCTGCGCGACTACGTCGGCGCCTTCGATGCACAGCACGCCGAAGGTCTGACCGGCACCGACTGGCAGATCGAGTCGCTCGCCAAGCGCTATCGGGTCGCGTACCAGATGGAGAAGCGCGATCCGAACGGCAACTACGAAGTGACCCACAGCTCCGCCGTCTACGTGTTCGACCCGCAGGGCCACGCACGCCTGCTCGCCACCGATCACGACACGCCCGATGCGATCGCGCAGGACCTGCGCCGCATCGTCGACGAGCGCTCCTGATTTCCAGGCTTCCCGACTTTTCTCCGGAATCACTCATGCCGATCATCAAGCTCAACACCGTGGCCTCGCGCAGTGGCGCGCTCGCCCTGACCTTCTGCGCGTCGCTCGGCTTCGCGCTGGCCACCAGCGTCGCCGCGCAAGCGGCCGGCGCCAACGCCAACGCCACGTCCAACGCGGTCAGCGTCAAGAATGCCTGGGTCCGCTGGCTGCCCAACAACCTGCCCGCCGCCGGCTACGCGACGCTGGTCAATGCGGGCGACAAACCGGTGGACCTCGTCGACATTGCCAGCGCCGACTACGGCGAGGCGATGCTGCATCAAACCGTGTCGAACGGTTCGTCGCAAAAGATGGTGATGGTCGACAAGCTGACGGTGCCCGCGCACGGCCAGGTCGCGATCGCGCCCGGCGGCTATCACGTGATGCTCGAAGACGCGAAACATAAGATCGCGCCGGGCGACACCGTGCACCTGAAGCTGAAGTTTTCCGACGGCGAAACGCTGGACACGCCGTTCGCCGTCAAGTCGCCCGCCCAGACGCAATAAACGTCCAGATAAATATCCGATAAGCACGCCGTGATGAACCTGCTCTACTGGCTCGATCCCTGGGAGTTTTCGCCGACCGTCGTGATCGCGCTGCTGATCCCGGCGATCCTGTTCGTGCGCGGCGCGCACAAGGCCAAGGTGTCGCTGCGGCGGCGCCTGTCGTTCTGGTTCGGACTGGTGGCGCTGTACGTCGCGTTGCACACGCGGCTCGATTACTTCTTCGAGCACGAATTCTTCATGCATCGCGCGCAGCATCTGGTGCTGCATCATCTCGGACCGTTCTTCATCGCGCTGTCCTATCCGGGCGCCGCATTGCGCGCGGGCATTCCGTTCGGCTGGCGCCAGCGTTTCGTGCGACCCGCGCTGGCGACGCCTCTAGTGCGCCGGGTGCTCGACGTGGTGATGCATCCGGTGGTCGCGGTGACGCTGTTCGTCGGATTGATCTACTTCTGGCTGATGTCGCCGATCCATTTCGTCGCGATGCTCGACTGGCGGCTGTATCGCGTGATGAACTGGAGCATGGTGATCGACGGGCTGCTGTTCTGGTGGCTCGTGCTCGATCCGCGTCCGGCACCGCCGGCGCGTCTGTCGCCGGGCAAGCGCATTCTCGTGGTGATCGCCGCGATTCCGCCGCAGATCCTGCTCGGCGCCTTCATCTTCTTCACGCCGCGCGAGTTGTATCCGATCTATTCGATTTGCGGGCGCGCGTTCACATGGCTAAGCCCGGTGCGCGATCAGCAGATCGGCGGGCTACTGCTGTGGATTCCGGGATCGATGATGAGCGTGATCGGCGCGCTGATCGCGTTGCGTCACTGGATGCGTTTGTCGGCGCGCGGGAGATTGCGTAGCGAGCGTCGCGGGAAGGCGGTGCAAGGGGTCGCGCGGGCCAAGGCGGGCGGCACGACCTAGTCGAGACGGCGGCCGTCCTGGCCGCCTTGCTTCACACCGAACGCATCCACACGTGTGGAATGTCGTCTTCGATGTGAATATCCGATACCGGCGTAAAACCGAACGCGCCGTAAAAGCCTTGTAGATGCGCCTGTGCATGCAGACGGATCGGCGTGCCGGGCCACTGCGCGCGGATGTGCTCGAGCGTGCGCGCGAGCATCGCGTTACCCAGGCCGATGCCGCGAAACGGCGCGGTAGTCAGCACGCGGCCGATGCGGATATCCGTGTCTTCACTGTCGGGCAGCAGTACGCGCAGATAGCCCGCAAGCGGCGGACGCCCAGTGTTGTTCGCGTCATCACCCGGGCCGTAGGCCAGCAGATGCCACGCGTCCAGATCGAGCCCGTCGATGTCGCCGTACAGGCAATTCTGCTCGATGACGAACACCGCGCTACGCGCCGCCAGCATCGCATAGACTTCGATGGGATCAAGACGCTCGAATGGCTTCCAGCGCCAGTCGAGTTGGGCCAGCCGCTCGGCGGCGCCCGGCTGCGAGGATTGTTTCGATTCGGTCATGACAACGCTTCGAGAAATAGCCGGCCGACGATGGCACGGCAATCCCCGATTATGCCGCGCCCGGCAGTCCCACGCGAATCGTCCGACGCCTCACGCATTCAACGACGTTCAGTTGCGCTGATGCGCGGCGCGCGCCTTCGATGCCTGCTTGTGGCTGTACATTGCCGCATCGGCGGCGGCCAGCAATTCGGCAATCGAAGGATGCCGTGCCGGCTCGTACTGAATCTGCCCAACGCTGTAGCGAATCTGATAGCCGCGCTTGTCGTCGGCATTGCGCGCATCGAGCAGATGCGTCAGACGCTGCGTGACTTCGTGCGTTTCGGCGCTGGTCGAGTTGGTGAGCAGCGCGACGAATTCGTCGCCGCCCAGCCGGCCGATCACGTCGCTTTCGCGCAGCGCCGTGCGCAACACGTCGGCGAAGGCGGTCAGCGCGCGGTCGCCCTCGGCGTGACCGTGCGTGTCGTTGATCTGCTTGAAGTCGTTCAGATCGAAGAACAGCAGCGAGGCCGGTTTGTCCAGCCGCTTGCAGACGTTCAACGCATGCTGCGCGAGCGCTTCGAAACCGCGCCGGTTGGAGAGCAGCGTGAGGTCGTCGAGCGTGGCGAGCTGCACCGCCGCCAGTTCCTGTTCCGCCATGCGCGCAAGGTCGCGCAGCAGCGCCTGTTCCTCGTCGTCGAGACCGCGCGGCTTGACGTCGATCAGACAGAGCGTGCCGAGCTTGCTGCCGTTGGGCACCGTCAACGGACAGCCGGCATAGAAGCGGATGTTCGGACTGTCCTTGACCAGCGGATTATCGTGGAAGCGCGCATCGGCAAGCGCGTCGGGCACCAGCAGGATGTCGTCGCCGAGGATCGCGTGGCCGCAAAAGGAAATGTCGCGCGACGTTTCGCTCGCCGTCAGCCCCACGCAGGACTTGAACCACTGACGGTCCGCGTCCACCAGACTCACCAGCGCGATCGGCACGCCGAACAGCCGCTTCGCGAGCCGCGTCAGCCGGTCGAAACGCTCTTCGGGCGAAGTGTCGAGGATATGCAGCGCGCGTAAGGTGTCGAGACGCGCGCTTTCGTTGCTGGGTATCGGCGGAACATGCATGTCGTATGTCCTTTGGCCATCACGGTGGCCTCGATGATAGGCACGTAGTTTATAGCGGCATAGCGGCAATCTTTGCAATGGGATTGAGCCTGGGGCGGGGAGTTCCGCTTGCGGTTGCGGTTGCGGTTGCGGTTGCGGTTGCGGTTGCGGTTGCGGTTGCGGTTGCGGTTGCGGTTGCGGTTGCGGTTGCGGTTGCGGTTGCGGTTGCCTCGCGCGTTTTTATGCCGCGTCGTCCGGCACCGGCTCGAACGGGTGCGCGAGGCAGTCGAGCAGGTTGTTCGGGCCGCACAGGTGCAGCGCCCCGACCACCACCAGGGTTCGCTCGGGCCGCGCGAGCAAACTTGTCAGACGCGCCGCCCATGCGCGGTTGCGGGCGTCGAGGATCGCCTCGCGGATGCCGGGCAGATTGAACATCGGCGACTCGAGCGCGATGCGGTGGATGGCCGGCAAGTCGCCTTCGAGCCATGCCGCATGCATTCGTTCGAGCGTGCGCTGTGGCTCCGCGAGATCGGTCATCAGCAAGGCCAGGGCGGCGCCGATCGCGTCGAGCGGGATCGTGTCGAGCGAAGCCGCCACTTCCTCCGCGGTTTCCAGATACTGGTACGGCTTGCCCTGCGTGAGCGCCGAGCGCAACAGACGCGGCTCGACGCCTTCGACGACCTGCTGGAACAGCGTCGGCGCGACGATCATCGCGGCCCATGGACGCAGGCCGGCGAGCGGTGCGAGTGAACCGCCGGCGGGCCAGACGGCATTCAGGTGCTGCCAGGCGTCGGGCGGCAGGAATGGGCGCAGTCGGTCTGCGCTGCCCTGCTCGTTCGCGCTCAGCAATGGCAGGATGGTCGGCGGGTCGGACTCGAAGACGAGCGTGTCCGCCCAGTCGTAGGCCTCGGCGATCCACGGCGGCGTGCGGCGGCTCGTCGTGGGAAACAGATGCATCGAGCCGAGCAGGCGGAGGTGGGTGCCGGTGAGGTGGAGGTACATGCGGGTTGGAGTGATGACAGACGAAGACACCGGGCGGTCAGCGATCAGCGATCAACGACACGCGTGCCGCTCAATCGGCGGTACGCAACGATATGCTGGTAGCGCCGACGCCTCGCCAGGCAGTCCGGACGGTGGCCAGCACGAACACGAGAAAGACGATCTGCGAAACGAACAGGTCCATCCGGATCGGATGATGTTGCGCGAACCATGCATTGTGCGCCACATCCGTCACGATGACGGCGACGCAGAGAATCAGGCCGGTTGCGGGTGCGATGAGGAGGAGTAGCGCGGTCAGCGGGTCGATGAAGAGCAGCGAGGTCCAGTAGACGCGCGTGAGCGGCGCGGCGCCGCCGTAGTCCCATGTGAGGCCGTGGGTGAGTGCGACTTGCAGATGAGTCCAGGTGGCGCCGCACAGGCAGAGCGCGTAGATCACGCGGAGGGAGAGGGAGCGGCGGTGGATGGCTTGCATGGCATCACATCATAGTAAAAGAAGGCTTCGAAGTGCAGCCCCCGCACTACGCCCCCCTCGCCGCCACTCGACATCGAACGCCGCTGGTCAGGGATTGACCGCGACCGGGGGCGGTTTGCCTGAGTCGAATGCCTGCTGGAATGTTGGCCATAACCCCTCTCCCCACTCCTGCATCTTTGCCAGGTAAGCCATTTTGTCCGGAAAACGCGGCGCGTTCGGCGCGTGCCAATCCGATTCACGCGCGGACAGCGCCGTGCTCGCGGTGATCCCTTCAATCTCGGGATCAAACAGATACGACACCTCGAGCACACCCCATGTTTCGGCGCGCGTGAATCGTATGTCCACGAAGTCCTGAGGATAGTCGACGCCTTTCGCGGCCAGGTCGCCGCCCGCGGCCCGGTCCAATCCGGAAATCTTCGTCGCGCGATCGGCCCACTGCTGTAAAGGCGGCGTGAAGTAATTGCTGATCAGCCAGCATGCCTGATGTCCGTAAGGTGTGACCGAGTCAAGGACGAGGTGATTCAGGTTGGGATTGCCGGTTGTGCACCCGGTCGCCGCAGGAAAGCCCGCCCCGGGTTGTTCGCTACTATGCAGAGCGAACAGACGGATCGCGCCGACAAGCCGCTTATGTTCGATCCGTCCGAGAAAATAAGCGACGCCGGACGCACCGCGCATCCGGATACTGCTATTGGACAGCACCGCCCATTGCCCCGGCGGGAGCGGCACGTTGAATCCATCCGCGGCGATCGACTGGCGATACGTACGCCCGACGAAAGCGCGATCCAGACCGGAAGGATCGCTGCCGCCGGCTGCGTTCGGCGTCGCCATCGAAATCTGCGCAGTCACGGGCGGCTTGACCGCCGGACCCGGCGCGGCGGCTAGCGTCGCTACGCCGCTCTTGCGCCCGCTCGCCGCCTGTTTTGGCGCGGCATTGACGGGTGCCTGATCCGGGGTTGCGGCAATCCTCTTTCCGACCGGTGCCGGGTTGGATGCCGGCATTGCCTGCGCCACGACCGCTTTTTGCTGCGACGTGTAGCTGACGGCCTCCGGCATGGGTGGCAATGGCTGAACGGCAGGCACGCGCCACTTCGGCGGGAAGCACACGACGGCGGCCGACAGCAGAACGGCCGCCGACACCGATAGCCGCCACAATGGCGCGCGCGTCCACAGGTTCTGACCATCCGTCTCGGGGAGATTCGCGCTCATCGTTCCGGCCTCGCGACTACGCCGCCCTCCGACGACACGAGCGTGACCTTGCTATGACCCTGCTGCCGCGCATCGATCAGCGTGTCAGCCAGCGATTCTTCGACCGCGCGCACGAGATCGCGTGACGAGGCGCCGGAGCCCATACGCTGCTGGCGCCGCATCATGTCGAGCAGAATGTCCGGGTCAATGCCTTCGTCGGCGACGTCGAGACCGTAGCTCTTGATCATCGCCTCGATTTCCAGCGCGGCGACGCGCGCGATATCGAGCCCGGAAAGCGACTTGAAGACGAAAATCCGATCGAGCCGGTTCAGGACCTCGGGCGCAAAGCCCGCTTCGCGAAGCGCATTCGTGGACGACCGCCGAAGTTCATCCGCATCGTTGGCGAACGTCACGCTCAACGTCTGCAAATCGTCCGTTGCGGCATTCGTGGTGAGTATGAAAATGGCGCGCGTGGTTGAAATTTGCCGACCATCGGATGCTTCGGTGACGAACCCGTCATTCCAGGCGGTCAGGAAGTTCTTGTGAATCTCCGGGTGCGCTTTCTCGATTTCGTCCAGCAGAACGACGGCATCGGGCGTATCGCGCAGTGCGGCCGTGAGCTTGCCGTAGCTGTTGGAGCCGACATAACCCTTGGAGGCGCCGAACAGTTGCGTCGCGGCGTGTGCACCGCTCGAAAACTGCGTCATGTCGAAATGCAGGAGACGACGCCCCAGCTCTGCCGCGAGGCATTTGGCCAGATAGGTTTTGCCGGTACCCGGAGGACCTGCCAGAATGAAAACGCCAACCGGTTTGTTGCGCTGTCTGAGCGCCAGCCTGCGCCGGATTTGCGACGCCATGTCGTCACAGACTGCGTCCTGTCCGATGACCTTGGCTTTCAGCGCATCGGCGAGTTTCTCTGCGTCGATGACCTGCGGCTCCGGCTCCTGAGCCAGCTTCTGTTCAAGCGCGCGCCGATTCGTGAGTCTGTCAAGTGCGTCCATTAACCACCCTTCTTTCTTGTCGCCTGATTGTTTACTTCGCTGCCGATCATGGAAAAAACCCGCGAAGGTGATAAGCCACAACACGACCGCCCCCACGAACACACCCCACGCGTAATCGTGGAGAAAAGCCGCGACGACCCCGGTGAGACGGCCGAGATAGGCGTGATCGGGACTGTGCTGCAACAGAAACTGAGCCGCCGCCACGCAAGCCATGACGACAAAAGCCAAAGGCGCAAAACGGGCCGCGATAGAGTTCAACCAACGCATCATTTCGTCCTGACATTCAGCGTCAGCACCTGGCCGACGCTCATTATCGGAAGCACAGCCTGAGCCGCCCCCGAAGCGAGGCCGACGGTAATGCCCCCGCCGTCGCCATCTCTCACGCCCACGATGTGGATTTGTCCATTCGCCGGAACCGGCACCGCGAACGTGGTGCCTCGATTGGTCAACGTCACCGTTCTCGAATAGCCTGCACTTTCGATACGAACGACATCGCCGTCTTCGACGTCCGTGTCCCACAGACGCACCCATGCCAAAGTCAGTTGCGCGGCGTTAGCAGCCGCAGCCGGCGCCGGCATCGGTGCCGGCGATGCGGCGTGGCCGGACTGGACCGCGTGGGCCGCGACGTTGGGCAATGTCGCGGCCTTGTCGTTTTCCGCAGACGCGGCAGTTGCGCTTGCGTGCGTGTCTCCGACCGACGCGTTGCCTGAAGTGACGCCGGTTTCCGCCGCGAGCCTGGCTCGCTCAGGCGGCGCAAGATGCATGGCGTCGAGCGCGGCTGCCATGTCCTTACTATCGACGGTCGATACCTGCAATTCGTGAAGCGAATTGAACGCCGCGATGCGCGCATTTCGATCAGACGCGCTGACCGAGTCGCCTGAGTAGGCGGCAAATAAAGGATTTCCGGAGGTATAGAACGCACCCGCCGTAATCAGGCCTGCGAACGCTACTGTTGCGAGTACAGACCTGGCGAGAGTTGAGGTGCGTTTGCTCTGTTTTTCCGCCTGCGGCCCGCTTTGAACGTCTGGTTTTTCCAAGCCCATTTGCGAACGTGACCCCGTGAATATTTTTTACTCAGGTCCGGCGATTTTCTCTAATGCTAACCGGCCGGCTCGGCCAGAGAATAACTTGAATTGTGAAGCGTGGGAACTTGAATCGGAATCTGCAGTGGGACTTGGCGAATGGGAAGCCGGACACATCATTGAGCGCGTAATTATCGGTAATAAAAAGCGATCCAATTGTTGAATCAAAGTCACATAGTCAGATTAATTTTTCATTACGTTTTACCAATTACGAAATCAATTCAAAGGAAAATTGAAAGCATTATTTCGCAGCACTGCACAGCAGCCTGCGCAACTGTTCCGGCGCTGGATAACTCAGGGCCGGCCCGGTAATAAGATAGGTCGACTGGTTCGATGAACTCATGACATTCTGGGCTCCGCTGACAGTGACCGTTGCTTGTCCGTCACCAAAGTGGAAAGACCATCGCATATGGCCATTGGGAGCCGGATCGATAAGAATCCCGAACGAATCGTTTTCGCCAGCGACGGTTTGGTCAACCCGCTCGGCGCGTGGCAATATCCCGCACGTCAAGGTGCGTCCCTGCAATCCCGCATTGGTCGCTGTTTCTGCTGCCAGAAGATAGCATCCGCTGCCGATGGAATTCGGACCTTCACCCTTTTTGTCCAGTCGCAGACTGTTTTGGTGGGTAGATCGACTACGTCAGTAATGGAAACGTTAGCGGCTGACTACGCGTCAGAGCAAGATAGCAGCCGTTGAATATTCACCGCTACCTGGAGTTCACATTTTTTGGTCGCCACAGTGAATTGAACTGCACGTTATCGACCTGTGTAAGTTCGCCGACCACGTGTGACGAACGAGAAGTAAATAGCGCCAGCCTCCTCGTTGCCGACTGCGCTCGCATGTCAATCGATATGGCGATCGGCACGATGCGTCAGCGCTCCGGAGGTGACGCCGCAGCGGGCAGTGACGATCGATTGGACGAGTGACGCTCTCGATCCAGCAAAAGAAAAAGCCCCGACAAGTCGGGGCTTTTTCTTTACATCGAACTTCTGGAGGCGCGAGCCGGAGTCGAACCGGCCTAAACGGCTTTGCAGGCCGCTGCATAACCGCTTTGCTATCGCGCCGCAAGCGGACTGGAATCTAGCTGCAGATTCGCAGATTTGTCGGATGGGCACTGGCCAAACCAGCGTGGCGAAAACCGCCAACCCATCAAACAAAAAGGGAAGCCTGGCTTCCCCTGATGTATGGAGCGGGAGACGAGGCTCGAACTCGCGACCTCAACCTTGGCAAGGTTGCGCTCTACCAACTGAGCTACTCCCGCATTGAACTGCTTCACAACGCGCTGCACTTTTACTTCGCCAAACAACGCATTGCTTCAAAAATTTTGGAGCGGGAGACGAGGCTCGAACTCGCGACCTCAACCTTGGCAAGGTTGCGCTCTACCAACTGAGCTACTCCCGCTTTGTGCTGCTAATGCCGTACTACTTATGCCCTACTGACTGCAACACCTTCTTACTGCCGCCGACGCTTCGTACTGCGTGCATCGGAGAAACGAGATTATGGAGAAACGACTGAAACGTGTCAACCCCCTTTGCGAATCTCTTTTAACGAAAAGATTTCTCTCATCAACCGGCAACGCGCAGCATGTCGCATCGCTTGCGGGAGGAGCGCAAGGACGCTCGCGAAAAACCCAAAAGAATCAGGCTACTCCGCCCCGCTCGCGAATCTGCGGCCACGCGAGCTTCATGTAGTAGAGCATCGACCAGATCGTCAGGAACGCGGCCAGATAGATGAGCCACAGGCCCCACACGCGCGTGTCGACGCTCACGCCGCCGCCGAACGGCAGCGGGCCGTAGAACAGCAGCATCGGGATCGCCACCATCTGGCACACGGTCTTGAACTTGCCGAGCGAATTCACCGCGACGCTCTTCGACGCGCCGATCTGCGCCATCCATTCGCGCAGCGCCGAAATCGCGATCTCGCGGCCGACGATCACCAGCGCAATCGCCGAATCGATCCGCGTGAGTTGCACGAGCACGAGCAGCGCCGCCGTCACCATCAGCTTGTCGGCAACCGGATCGAGAAACGCGCCGAATGCGGAAGTCTGATTCCATTTGCGCGCGAGAAAGCCGTCGAACCAGTCGGTCAGCGCCGCCAGAATGAAGATCGTCGCGGCCGCCAGGTTGCGGTGCGCGGGGCTCATCATCATGTCCGGCAAATAAAACACGCCGACGACGAGCGGAATCAGCACGATCCGCAGCCAGGTCAAGAAAATCGGGAAATTAAACGGCATGGGCAGGCGCAGCGTCTCTGGCAAGGGAGATGCAATTGTGCCGTGTCACAAGGCCTGCCACAAGCAAAGCGGCGCGCGGGCCTTGGCACGCGCGCCGCTGGACGCATACAGGCGACCGGTGAGCGAACCGGCGCGGCTGCCGCAATCAGTGCAATTGCCGGTAGATCTGTTCGGCGAGCGCCTGCGAAATCCCCTCGACGCTCGCCAGATCCTCGACGCTCGCCGCGACCACGCCACGCAAGCCGCCGAAGCGCGCCAGCAACCGCTGACGCCGCTTCGCGCCCACGCCTTCGAGCTCTTCGAGCCGCGATGTCTGACGCGTCTTGCCGCGTTTCGCGCGCATGCCGGTGATCGCGAAACGGTGCGCTTCGTCGCGAATCTGCGCGACCAGCATCAGCGCGGCGCTTTCCTTGCCGAGTTCGAGCGGCGTGCGATCGTCGGCGAAAATCAGCGTTTCGAGGCCGACCTTGCGGCCCTCGCCCTTCGCGACGCCGACCAGCATGCCGATGTCGAGCCCCAGTTCCGTGAAGACCTGACGCGCGATTTCGACCTGCCCCTTGCCGCCGTCGATCAGAACGATGGTCGGCAGGATCGCCCCAGGCGCGGCGGCCGGTTCGGCGGATTCGGCGGCAATGGCTGGGACATCGGCTGCATCGTCCGGCAGGTCGATCGTGCCGTCGACGGTGTCGTCAACCACGTTATCCACGGCGCCCACGTCGGCCGCGTCGGCAGCGGCGACCGGCTCGCCGCTGCCAGGCGACTCGTCGGGTGCCTCGATCGCCGGCTCGCCGCCGGCCGCATCGTCCGCACCCGCACGCCCGGCCGCCAGCGCGACCATCTTCTCGTAGCGCCGCGTGAGCACCTGGCGCATCGCCGCGTAATCGTCACCCGGCGTAATGCCGGTGATGTTGTAGCGCCGGTACTCCGACGACTGCATCTTGTGATGGTGATACACCACGCACGACGCCTGCGTCGCCTCGCCCATCGTATGACTGATGTCGAAACATTCGATCCGCAGATGCGCGAGGTCGTCGCACTCCATGCCGAGCGTATCGGCGAGCGCGCGCGTGCGCGCCTGTTGCGAGCCCTGTTCGGACAGCAGACGCGCCAGCGCGAGCCGCGCGTTCTGCTCGGCCATCGCAAGCCAGGCGCGACGTTGCCCTTGTGGCTGGCGCAACACCGAGACCTTGTGACCCGCCTGTTCGATCAGCACATCGACCAGCTCGCGATTGGCTGGTGCATGACTGACCACGAGCACGGGCGGCACGCGATTGCCGAGGTAGTGCTGGGCGATGAACGCTTCGAGCACTTCGGCTTCGATGCCGCCATCCGCGCGACGTTTGCGGCCTTTCGTGGGACGCGCGGCGGAGGCGCTTGCGGTGTGCGCAGCGTCGGCCGCGGCTTGCGTCGTGGTTTCCGTCGCGGCCAGGTCGTCGTCCTGCCCGTCGCTGCCACCCTGCTCGGCGTCGGCGTCGAGATCGGCTTCGTCATCCGCATCGCTCGCAACTTCGGGCGCATGCAAGGCATCCGGAGCATCAGGAGCGTCCACATCATCGGCAACCACGGCCGCCAGCAAGGCCACGTCGCCCGCGCCCTCCTCGTCGAGCCCGCCCTCATCCGCCGTCAATGCGCTTTCCACATGCGCCGGGAAATACGCCTTATCGCCCAGATGCCGTCCGCCGCGCACCATCGCGAGATTCACGCAGACCCGTCCGCCGAGCGCGACGACGGCGAGAATATCCACGTCGCTATCGCTGCCGACTTCGATCGCCTGCTGATGCAGCACCGTCGACAGCGAACTCATCTGGTTGCGCACCGCCGCGGCCTGCTCGAACTTGAGCTCGCTCGCGAACGCATGCATCTTCTCCTCGAGCTCCTTCATCACTTCGCCTTGACGGCCGAGCAGAAAACGCGACGCATTGGAGACGTCGCGCGCGTAGTCCTCCTCGCTGATCGCCGCGACGCAAGGCGCCGTGCAACGGCCGATCTGATGCAGCAGACACGGCCGCGTGCGATTGTTGAACACGGAGTCTTCGCAGGTGCGCAACTGGAACACGCGCTGCAGGATCTGGATGCTCTCGCGCACCGCCCACGCGCTCGGAAACGGCCCGAAGTACTGATTCTTGCGATCCACCGAGCCCCGGTAATACGCCATGCGCGGAAACTTGTGCCCGGTCAGCTTCAGATAGGGATACGACTTGTCGTCGCGAAACAGGATGTTGTAGCGCGGCGCGAGCGCCTTGATCAGATTGTTTTCGAGCAGCAGCGCCTCGGCCTCGGAGCGCGTGACGGTCGTCTCGATCCGCGCGATGCGCGTCACCATCATCGCGATGCGCGGCGACAGCAGCGTCTTCGTGAAATAGCTCGACACGCGCTTCTTCAGATCGCGCGCCTTGCCCACGTAGAGCACTGCGCCATGCGTGTCGTAATAGCGATAGACGCCGGGCAGATGCGGCAGTTGGGCGAGCACTTTTTTCGGCTCGAAGGCGTCGGTTGCTTCGGGTTCGGTCATGCAGGATCGATTGGATGGGACAGTCTCGCGAGGCCTCGTCTCAAGCCGCGACTGCGTGCGCGCCGGCAGGTAGCCGCGGCGCGCGGTCGTGGACGAGTGCTTTAGAATCGCCAGTTTAGAACATTCCACGCGGGCGCATTCGCGACTCGATCCACCATGTCCAACGCCGCGTCTTCTCCCCCGGCCGCACCTGCGGTCGCCGCATCCGGCGAGGCCGCATCAGGCGCCGCTACTTCGATTGCCTGCGACATCTTCTGCGCGGTGATCGATAACTTCGGCGATATCGGCGTGTGCTGGCGCCTCGCACGGCAACTCGCGAGCGAGCATGGCTGGCAGGTGCGCCTGTTCGTCGACGATCTGCACGCGTTCCGGAAGCTATGTCCTTCGCTGGAAGTGGACCGCGGCCGCCAGACGATCGACGGCATCGTCATCGAGCATTGGCACGCGCCGGCCCACGCGGGCGATACGCTCGACATCGCCGACGTCGTGATCGAAGCGTTCGCCTGCGAACTGCCACCGGTGTATGTCGCCGCAATGGCACGGCGCGAGCGCACCCCCGTCTGGTTCAACCTCGACTATCTGAGCGCCGAGGATTGGGTCGCGGATTTCCATCTGCGGCCATCGCCGCATCCACGCTATCCGCTGAACAAGACCTTCTTCTTTCCGGGGCTCGGACCGGGCACGGGCGGCGTGCTGAAGGAGCGGCATCTCGATGCCGCGCGCGCCGCCTTCGAAACATCATCGGAAGCACGGGCCGCGTGGTGGATGCAGACGGTCGGCCGCGCGCCGCCGCCCGCGACGACCACCGTCGTCTCGCTGTTCGCGTACGAGAATCCCGCCGTCGCCAGCCTGCTCGAACAGTGGCGCGACGGCGGCACGCCGGTCGTGCTACTGGTCCCGGAGGGCCGCGTATCGGCCGACGTCGCGCGCTTTTTCGGCCTGAGCGAATTCCCTGCCGGCACGCACGCCGAGCGCGGCAACCTGAGCGCGCACGCACTCGCCTTCACCAGCCAGCCCGGCTACGACGCGCTGCTGTGGGCCAGCGACCTCAATTTCGTCCGCGGCGAAGATTCGTTCGTGCGTGCGCAATGGGCGGCCAAACCGTTCGTCTGGCACATCTACCCGCAAGCCGACGATGCCCATCTGCCCAAACTCGACGCCGCCCTCGCCCATTACGCCGGCAGGCTGCCGGCGGCGGCCCGCGCGGCGCTGGCGCGCTTCTGGCACGCATGGAACGGCGCGGGCCAGCCGGACTGGGCGGAATTCCAGCGCCACTATCCGGCCCTCAAACGCCGCGCCGAGGACTGGGCGCTCGAACTGACGGAAGTCGGCGACCTCGCCGGAAATCTGGCCTTGTTCGCAAAAAGTCAGTTAAAATAAGCGGTTATCCAACGGCCGACGACGCAAGCGCGGCCCGATCGCGGCGGCGGAGTGGCATTAAACGGCACTCGGCAAGGCTTGGCAACATCAGCCCTCGGATCGGCGCCACTCGTGTACACGCCCGAATCGGGTAAAGCAGTGACGGGCAATGCCCGCAGGCAGGTAACGGAACAAATCGGAACAAATCAGGCGTGCGCCAGCCGGGCGCGATCCGGACTCGGGCAGCACGCAGGCCGGACGCAAGGCCTCGGCATCGAAGCCGTTTGCGCCGTATGCCGTTGAGCACAAGTTGAAGCTACTCATTTCGTACAGGACAGTTTTATGAAGACCGCACAGGAACTCCGCACCGGCAACGTCGTGATGATCGGCGCAGACGCAATGGTCGTGCAAAAGGCCGAATACAACAAATCGGGCCGCAACTCCGCCGTCGTCAAGATGAAGTTCAAGAACCTGCTGACCGGCGCAGGCATGGAAACCGTGTACAAGGCAGACGACAAGTTCGACGTCGTCGTGCTGGAACGCAAGGAAGTGACCTACTCGTACTTCGCCGACCCGATGTACGTGTTCATGGACGCCGACTACAACCAGTTCGAAGTCGAAGCCGAAATGATGGGCGACGCGCTCCATTACCTCGAAGACGGCATGGCTTGCGAAGTCGTGTTCTACAACGAGAAGGCGATCTCGGTCGAACTGCCGACCACGCTGGTCCGCGAAATCATCTACACGGAACCGGCAGTCAAGGGCGACACGTCGTCGGGCAAGGTGTTGAAGAACGCCAAGCTGACCACGGGTTTCGAACTGCAAGTGCCGCTGTTCTGCAACATTGGCGACAAGATCGAAATCGACACGCGTACCCACGAGTACCGCAGCCGCGCGTAAGCGCCGGCCTGCCTCCGCCCGTTCTTTCCGGCGCGGCCTTCGGCCCGCGCCGAAAAAAATGGCAAATAAAAGCGCCCAATTTGGGCGCTTTTTCTTTTTTGCGCCGCCGTGTATGGTTGAGGAAAACTTTACCGGCGGACTGTTCAAAATTGCCTGATCGCTATCCGAAACTACCCATCCCGCATCTAACAAACCATTGATAAGCTTAAGTAAATGCCATTGGCACGGTCCCTGCTTCATACGCTAGCAGGCCAATATGGCTTTATTTTCCTCAACTCCGGAGATGCGACATGAATAACGACATCGCTGAAGGCAAGTGGAAGCAGATGCTGGGCAAGGCCAAGACCGCATGGGGCGAACTGACGGACGACGAGCTCACCAAGGCCGAGGGCCGTGCCGATAAACTCGCGGGCCTGATCCAGGAACGCTACGGAAAAACGCGCGAACAGGCTGAACTCGAAGTCAGGCGTTTCTTCGATAGCAACCGGGATTTCTGACAGCCCGAATGAAGGAAGTACAGGTTGCCTGCTCGCACGCTCTTTTGGGTACGCGGCAGGCATCCCGTTCAAAGCAAAGGACCAGAACTACATGAGTCGAAGCGCCGCGTTATCCGGCCGTCACACGAGCGCCGTGCCCGCCACGGCAATCACGTCCGGCAGCGACGCAGCCCTCGACCGTCAGTACCGGCCAGCCATCGCGCCCGTGCAGCACGCCCGCATTCCGGCGTCGCGCACAGGTATTTCATCCATCTAGAACTGCGCTCGCCATGCCACACGCCCTGATTGTTGAAGACGATCCCAATAGCCTGTCAGGCCTGTCCGCAATCCTCGCGGCCGACGGTTTTTCCGTCGACACCGCCACCACGATCGCCGAGGCGCGGGCCGCGCTGACACGCTTCATCCCCGATGTCGTACTGGTCGACCTGAACCTGCCGGACGGCAGCGGCCTCGACGTGCTGCAGCACCTGCCCGCGCATCCGCCCGGCGGCGCCCTGCCCGTCATCGTGATGACCGGCAACGCGACGGTCGAAAGTGCGATCGAAGGCCTGCGCCACGGCATCTGGGACTATCTGCTCAAGCCGGTCAACATTCCGCGCCTGCGCAGTCTGCTTGCGCGTATTCCGCGTCCATACGAGCTGACCGAGGAAGTGCAGACGCTGCGCGCGTCGCTGCGCCAGCTCGGCCGCTTCGGCGCGATGCTCGGCCGCAGCGGCGCGATCCAGCACGTGTACGACACCATCGAACATCTCGCGCCAACCGAGGCCGCCGTGCTGATTTCGGGCGAAGCCGGCACCGGCAAGCAGGTCGCCGCGCGCACCATGCACGACATGAGCCGCCGCCGCAAAGGGCCGTTCATCACGTTCGACTGCCGCAGCGCGGCCAGCGCCGCCGCGCATCGCTCGCTGGACAGCGTGCTGTTCGGCCACGAGCGTGGCGCGTTCAACGGCGCCGAACAGCGCGAGCCGGGCCTGTTCGAGCAGGCCAGCGGCGGCACGCTGTTCATCGACGAAATCTCCGAGTTGCCGCGCCCCCAGCAGGAAGCACTGCTGCGCGCGCTCGATTCGCAGACCTTCATGCGAGTGGGCGGCACGAATCAGGTGGTGACGGATTTCCGCCTGATCGCGTCGACGCGCAAGGCGCCCCGCGCGGCCGTCGCCGACGGCAGTCTGCACGAAGACCTCGCGCTGCGTCTCGAAGCCGCGGCGGTGACGTTGCCGCCGCTGCGCGAACGCGGCGAAGATCCGGCGCTGATCGCCCAGGCGATCGTCGACGAGCTGAATCACGAAGCCGCCGCGCGCGGCACGGCGGAAGCGGCCAAGCAGATCGGGCCGAACTTCATCCGCGAATGTCTCGCGTACGAATGGCCGGGTAACGTGCGTGAATTGCAGGAGCGTGCGCGGCGTGCGTATCACGCGTCCGGCGACGTGCTGGAATCGCTGCGTGCCGACGAAGCCGGTTCAGCCAACGGCCGCGATCTGAATGGCAGCCGCGTGCAGGTGACCGTCGGCACACCGCTCGCGGATGTCGAGGAAATGCTGATCCGCGCGACGCTGGATGCGGTCGGCGGCACGCGGCATCGCGCGGCGTCGCTGCTCGGCATCAGTCCGAAGACGCTGTACAACAAGTTGCAGCGGATGCGGTTGAATTAAGAGCAGGAGCAGGAGCAGGAGCAGGAGCAAGCCGCCGGCTTGCTTGCGGCAGGAAGCTCCGGCTCATGAAAAACGGCGCCTTCAAAAATGAAGGCGCCGTTTTTTTTGTCTCAGGTTTCCATTGGATCAGCGCAAGCGGGCGCCTGTTTTCAAACGCGAACGCGACAGCCACTTCGCTCGCCGAAAACTCAAGCTGCTCCGGCAAACGCACTACGCAATAGCGCCTGCGCCTGCAAATACTGCGGCTGCGCAACCAGCCTGCTCCACTTCAGCGCCTTGCCGCGCGGCCGCATGCGTTTGAGACGGCGCTGCGATTCCTTCGACGGCGTGAAGCGCAGCGCGTCCAGCACCTTCTCCGCTTCGTGCGGCTGATTGCAGATCAGCACCATGTCGCAGCCGGCCTGCAGCGCCGCGCTCGCGCCTTCGGTCAGCGTGCCGCCCTGGCGCGCGGCTTCCATCGACAGATCGTCGCTGAAAATCGCGCCTTCGAAACGCAGCCGGCCGCGCAGAATTTCCTGCAGCCACACGCGCGAAAAACCCGCCGGCTTCGCGTCGATCCGCGGATACACCACGTGGGCCGGCAGCACCGCGCCCAAGGACAGACCGAGCCAGTCGTACGGCGCGATGTCGTCGCGGAGAATCTCGTCGAGCGAACGTTCGTCGATCGGCATCGCCACGTGCGAATCCGCCTGCGCGAAGCCGTGCCCCGGGAAATGCTTGCCGCAGTTGCTCATGCCCGCGAGCGCGAGACCGTGGTTCAGACTCTTCGCGAGCAGCGTCACCACGCGCGGATCGCGGTGAAACGCGCGGTCGCCGATCACCTGCGAGTGCCCGTAATCCAGATCGAGCACCGGCGTGAAACTCATGTCGATCCCACACGCGCGCAACTCTGCCGCGAGGATGTATCCGACCGCCGTCGTCACCTTCGTCGCATGCAGCACGTCGGCATCCCACAGCGCGCCGAGCTTGCCCATCGACGGCAGCACGGTGAAGCCGTCGGTGCGAAAGCGTTGCACACGGCCGCCTTCGTGATCGACGGCGATCAGCAGATCCGGGCGGATCTCGCGGATCGCATCGGTCAGCGCGGTGAGTTGCGCGCGGCTCTCGTAGTGGCGCGCGAACAGAATGACGCCACCGGTCATCGGATGGGCAAGGCGGCGTTTGTCGTCGTCGTTCAGCGTTTTGCCGACCACGTCGAACATGACCGGTCCTGGAGTGGTTTTCATCGAATTTCGCTAGAAAAAAGCTCGGGACAAAGAAAGACGCGGCCAGCAGGGGCCGCGTTCAATATTATTTATTCACCGGCGACGGCCGGCGGCTGCGCGCCCGGCGACGCGACTTCGGCGATCACGAACGACACCGCGTAATCGCGTTCGTCGCTGATCGTCACGCGCGCGGTGATGCCGCGCGCGTCGAGCCATTCGGCCAGTTCGCCGGACGCCACCACCATCGGCTCGCCGCTCGGCTTGTTGAGCGTTTGCAGCGCCCGCCAGGTCATCGGCCAGCGCATGCCGAGCCCGATCGCCTTCGAGAACGCTTCCTTCGCCGAGAAACGCGTGGCGAGAAACGCGAGACCGCGTGCCGCAGAACGCGCGTGGCGCGCGTGATACACGCGCAGCTCGTCGGGTCCGAGCACCTTCTCGGCGAAGCGGCCGTTGGTGCGCGTCATGACGGCGGCCACGCGGCTGACCTGAACGATATCCGTGCCAATGCCGTAGATCATTGTCATGCCCGATGTCGCCGCGTCAGGTGGCATCACGCACGCGCGCCGAGACGCGCGGCGACCATGATCGCCTTCATCTCGCGCACGGCGTTCTCCCAGCCCGCGAAGATCGCATGCGCGACGATCGCGTGACCGATGTTCAATTCGTCGATGCCTTCGATCGCGGCAATCTGCTGCACGTTCGTGTAATGCAAACCGTGGCCAGCGTTGACCTTGATGCCGAGCGTCACGCCGAACTCGACCGCGCGCACCACGCGCTCGAATTCGCGCTGCTGTTCCGCGGGGTCGTGCGCTTCGGCGTAACGGCCGGTGTGCAGCTCGATCACCGGCGCGCCGGCTTCGTGCGCGGCGCGAATCTGCGTTTCGTCCGGATCGATGAAGAGCGACACGCGAGAGTTCGCGGCGGCGAGCTGCTGGCACGCCGCGCGCACTGCCTCGAACTGGCCGGCGACGTCGAGACCGCCTTCGGTCGTCAGTTCCTGGCGCTTCTCGGGCACGAGACAGACATCGTGCGGTTGTACTTCGCACGCGATGTCGAGCATTTCCTGCGTGACCGCGCACTCGAGATTCATGCGCGTCTTCAGCAGCGGACGCAGCTTGCGCACGTCGGCGTCGACGATATGCCGGCGGTCTTCGCGCAGATGCAGCGTGATCACGTCGGCGCCGGCCTCTTCAGCCATCAACGCGGCGCGGATCGGATCGGGATAGGAGGTGCCGCGCGCGTTGCGCAGCGTGGCGACGTGATCGATATTCACGCCCAGGTCGATGACATTCGGCGACGTAAGAAAGAAGCTCATAAGTTCTGCAGGTCGATCAGGATCTGGCGCGTCGCGAGCGGCGTGCCGCCAAGGTAAGTGTTGAGCAGAAAGCGCATCAGCGTTTTGCTTTGCGCCACGGTTTGCGCACGATGGTAATCGTCCTGCTCCATATCGAGCAAGGTCTGCCCCGACACCACCGGCCACTGCGCGGGCAGATCGCCGGACGCTTCGCGTACGCCGCGTTCGGGGTCGAACACGTAGCGGCCCTCGGCCACCACCGCCTTGCGCGCGACGGTGCAGTTCAGCGCCATCGCGTAACCGGTTTCGCGCAGCAGCACGCGCTCGAACGAACGCAGCACCTGCACGGCGGGCTCGTCGTGCGCAAGGCGCGTCATCGTGACGACGTAGTGATGGAACAGTTGCGGATGGGGATCTTCGCGCGCGCAGAATTTGACCAGCAGTTCGTTGACGTAGAAGCCGCACAACAGCGCGTCGCCGCGCAACGGCAGCATCCCGCCGACCCACTCGGCGCCGGTCAACGTCCGCACTTCGGATTTACCGGACCACGACAGCGCCAGCGGCTGGAAGGTCTGCAACACGCCGCGCAACGCCGAATGCGGCCGCTTCGCGCCCTTCGCGATCAACGCGAGACGGCCGTGATCGCGCGACAGCACGTCGATGATCAAACTGGTTTCGCTGTACGGATAGCTATGCAGGACGAACGCCGGTTGCTCGGCGATCCGGTAGTCGGATGCGGCACTGCGCGGCGCGCGGCGTGGCGCGGTGCGCGGCGTGGTGGGCTGATGCGGCTCGTTGTCCGCGCCTTGAGCGCTTTTACTGGAGGATTTTCGGGTGCTACGCGCGGGCCTGGCGGCCTCGCGTGCGGGCGCGGCCGGCGCCGAATCGTCCGGGTCGGCCGCGGAATTCAGCGTCATCCACGCGTCATTCGTACCCATATGCGCGAAGTCCGGCTTCGTTGTCCGCCCAACCGCTCTTCACCTTGATGAAGGTTTCCAGATAGACCGGGCCATCGAACAACTTTTCCATGTCGAGCCGCGCGTCGGTGCTGATCTGCTTCAGCTTCGCGCCCTTCTGGCCGATGATCATCGCCTTGTGCATGTCGCGGTCGACCATGATGGTCGCGAAAATGCGCCGCAGACGGCCTTCGGTTTCGAACTTGTCGATCAGCACGGTGCTCGTGTACGGCAGTTCGTCGCCGGTCCAGCGGAACACTTTCTCGCGCAGGATTTCGGCGGCGAGGAAGCGCTCGCTGCGATCGGTCAGGTCGTCTTCGCCGTAGATCGGCGCGCCGACCGGCAGGAACGGCTTGACCGTCGCCATCAAATGTTTGACGTCGTCGGCATTCTTCGCCGACAGCGGCACCATCTCGCTGAATTTGTGCAGCGTGCTGACCTGCTGCATGAACGGAAAGAGCGTGGCTTTATCCGACACGCGGTCGAGCTTGTTCGCGATCAGCAGCGTGGGCACCGACGGCGGAATCAGATCGAGCACCTTCTGATCGTCCGGGCCGAAACGGCCGGCTTCGATCACGAACAGGATCGCATCCACGGCGGTCAGCGTGGACGTGACCGCGCGATTGAGCGAGCGGTTCAGCGCCGTGCTGTGCTTGGTCTGAAAGCCGGGCGTATCGACGAAGATGTACTGCGCGTCTTCCAGCGTGTGAATGCCGGTGATGCGATGACGCGTGGTCTGCGCCTTGCGCGACGTGATGCTGACTTTCTGGCCGACCAGCGCGTTCATCAGCGTGGATTTGCCGACGTTAGGACGGCCGACGATCGCGACCATGCCGCAACGAAAATCAGAGGGAGTGGGAGCGTTCATATTCGGGTTGCGGCAGGTTCGGTTCGGCGCGCGGAAAACGCAATGCGCCGACGGCAATCAATGGCCCGCATCGGCGACGCGGGTCTGGACCGCGCCGGCAATGCCGGATTCGTGTTCGGCGGCGGCCGGCGCACCCGGAGCGGCCACGGCGGGGCTCGGCGGAACGGTTTCGCGGCTGCGCGGTTTGTCGGCATTGCGGGACGCTGCGGTGTCGGCCGGTTTGGTTTCGGCCGGTTTGGTGTCGGCGGGCGATGCGGCCGTGGGTTTTGCGTCGGCGGACTTTACGTCGGCGGCGGACTTCGGTTCCGTGGGTTTCAAATCCGTTGCGCGGTTGTCGGTTGGCCTGACGTCGGGCTGCCTGGCGTCCGCCTGCCGGGTGGTACTGCGCTCGGCCTTGTCGTTGCCCTGCCCGCTGTATTCGACGTGCGCGGCGCGAATCACCGCCAGCGGCGCAGTTGCAACGGCTGGCGCGGACCGCTCCGTCGCAGCATCAGACGTAGCGTAAGCGTTTGCCGTGATGGTCACCGCATTGCCGGTAGCGCGCGCCTCTCCCCGGCCAGCGCCACGCTCACCTTTCCGGTCCGGACTACGCAGATCCAACGCCGCCTGCACGCCAGTCACGCCCGGCACGATCTCCGGCTCGGCGTGCTTCGCCGCGCGCGCGCCCTTCGAGCGCTTGCTCCTCGCGACGACAGCCGGTGCGGCGGCCATCACTTCATCGAGCGCCTTCTTGGCGGCGGCCTGCTCGGCCGCGCGGCGGCTCGCGCCGGAACCGGACACCTTGACATCCAGCTTCGGCACTGTGCATTCGACTTCGAACTGTTGATTGTGCGCCGCACCATGCGTCGCGACGACCGTGTAGGTCGGCAGCGCGATCTTGCGCCCTTGCAGATATTCCTGAAGCAGCGTCTTGGCGTCCTTGCCGAGCGTCCGCGGGTCGATGTGATCGAGAATCGGCACGTACAGACGCTTGATGACCGTCTGCGCGGCATCGAACCCGCCGTCGAGGAACACCGCGCCCAGCACGGCTTCGAGCGTATCGGCGAGGATCGACGGGCGGCGGAAGCCACCGCTGCGCAGCTCGCCCTCGCCCAGCCGCAGCCCTTCCGAAATATTCAGGGCCTGAGCGATTTCGTAAAGTGACTGCTGTTTGACCAGATTGGCGCGGACGCGAGACAGATCGCCCTCGTCCAGCTTGCCGAAACGTTGGAACAAAAGCGCAGCCACCGCGCAATTCAGGACGGAGTCGCCGAGAAACTCGAGCCGTTCGTTATGCGTGGAACTATGACTACGGTGCGTTAAAGCCTGACGCAACAATTCCGCATTGCGAAATTCGTAGCGCAAACGGCTTTCCAACGGAGATAGGGGCATGGGCAGAGTATAACGCGGGCGCCAGGCCCGGCGAAAACGCGGGACGGTCAGCGGAAAAAGCGTGGTGAAGCGACGTTACCGCGTGTTCTTAAAGTAGCGTGATAACACGCCGCGACTGACTTGACCGAAGTGTGGGTCACGCGCGCGGCGTGTGTCGTGCAATCGCTGCACGCAAGCTCAATGGAACGAGCCGATGCGTTTCAGATTGCTGAAGTTCATCCAGATGAAGAACGCGCGGCCGACGATATTCTTGTCCGGTGCGAAACCCCAATAACGGCTGTCCGCGCTGTTGTCGCGGTTGTCGCCCATCATGAAGTAATTGCCCGGCGGCACCTTGCAGATCACGCCGCGCGCGTTGTACGTGCAGTTATCGCGATACGGATAATCTTCCGCGCCGACGATGAACGGCGGCACCGCGGGATTGTTCAGAATCGCGTTCTTGCGGCCGCCGATATCTTCCTCGAACTGCTTCGCGTAGCCGAGACGTTCTTCGTCGAGGTAATCCGGCAGCGGCGTTTCCGGCACCGGCTTGCCGTTGATCGTGAGTTGCTTGTCCTGATACGCGACGGTGTCGCCCGGCAGACCGATCACGCGCTTGATGTAGTCGACCGATTCGTCTTTCGGGTAGCGGAACACCACCACGTCGCCGCGTTCGAGCGGACGGCCTTCCGTGATCTTGGTGTTGGTGATCGGCAGACGGATGCCGTAGTCGAATTTATTGACGAGGATGAAGTCGCCCACCAGCAGCGTCGGCACCATCGAACCCGACGGAATCTTGAACGGCTCGACGACGAACGAACGCACGACGAACACGACCAGAATCACCGGAAAGAAGCTCGCCGAATACTCGAGCCACCACGGTTGACGCAGCTTGTCGTCACGCAGACGCGCGCGCGTCTGCGCGGCGTTTTCATCGGCGAAACGCTCGCCGATGCGCGCTTGCTGGCTATCGAACTCGGCCACCGCCGCGTCCGCCGCGCGACGGCGCTGCGGCAGGAAAACCAGTTTGTCCGCGACCCATGCGACGCCCGTCAAAATGACGAGCACAAAAAGAATCAGCGCAAAATTCATAGGGTTCCGTTGTTCGTCTTATTTGTCTTCGACACGCAGAATCGCGAGGAAAGCTTCTTGCGGAATCTCGACCGAGCCCACCTGCTTCATTCGCTTCTTGCCTGCCTTTTGCTTTTCCAGCAGTTTCTTCTTACGGGAAATATCGCCGCCGTAGCATTTTGCCAGCACGTTCTTACGCAACGCTTTAATGTTTTCGCGCGCAATAATGTTCGCGCCGATGGTCGCCTGAATCGCGACATCGTACATTTGCCGCGGAATCAGTTCGCGCATTTTCGCCGCCACTTCGCGGCCGCGATACTGGCTTTGCGAACGGTGCACGATCACCGACAGCGCGTCGACCTTGTCGCCGTTGATCAGCATGTCGACCTTCACGACGTCGGCCGCGCGATATTCCTTGAACTCGTAATCCATCGACGCATAGCCGCGCGAAATCGACTTCAGACGATCGAAGAAATCGAGCACGACTTCGCCCATCGGAATTTCATAGGTCAGTTGCACCTGACGGCCGTGGTACTGCATGTTGATCTGCGTGCCGCGCTTCTGCGTGCACAGCGTGATCACCGAGCCGACATAGTCTTGCGGCATGTACAGATTCACCGTGACGATCGGCTCGCGCACTTCCTCGATCTTCGACGGCTCCGGCATCTTCGCCGGGTTCTCGACCATGATGGTCGTGCCGTCGCGTTGCAGGACCTCGTACACGACGGTCGGCGCCGTGGTGATCAGGTCCATGTCGAATTCGCGTTCCAGACGCTCCTGCACGATCTCCATATGCAGCAGGCCGAGGAAGCCGCAACGGAAACCGAAGCCGAGTGCCTGCGATACTTCCGGCTCGTACATCAGCGAGGCGTCGTTGAGCTTCAGCTTTTCGAGCGAATCGCGCAGCGCGTCGTACTGGTTCGCTTCGACCGGGTAAAGACCGGCGAACACCTGCGGCTTCACTTCCTTGAAGCCCGGCAGCGGTTCCGGCGCCGGACGGTTCACCAGCGTGACGGTGTCGCCCACCTTCGCCGCGGCCAATTCCTTGATGCCGGCGATGATGAAGCCCACCTGCCCGGCCGACAACGTCTCCAGATTCTTCGACTTCGGCGTGAACACGCCGATATGCTCGACCGGATATTGCGCGCCGGTGGCCATCAGACGGATCTTGTCCTTGGGACGCAGCGTACCGTTGACGATACGCACCAGCATCACGACGCCGACGTAGTTGTCGAACCACGAGTCGATGATCAGCGCCTGCAGCGGCGCCTCAGGATCGCCCTTCGGCGGCGGCACTTTCGCGATCAGCGCTTCGAGCACCTCCTCGACGCCGAGGCCGGTCTTCGCGCTGCAATGCGTGGCGTCGGTCGCGTCGATGCCGATCACGTCCTCGATTTCGGCGATTGCGTTCTCGGGGTTCGCGGCCGGCAGATCGATCTTGTTGAGCACCGGAATCACGTCGACGCCGAGTTCGATCGCCGTATAGCAGTTGGCGACGGTCTGTGCTTCCACGCCCTGGCTCGCATCGACGACCAGCAGCGCGCCTTCGCAGGCGGACAGCGAGCGGCTGACTTCGTACGAGAAGTCGACGTGGCCCGGCGTGTCGATCATGTTCAGGTTGTACACCTGGCCGTCACGGGCCTTGTACGTGAGCGCAGCGGTTTGTGCCTTGATGGTGATGCCGCGTTCGCGCTCGAGATCCATCGAGTCGAGTACTTGAGATTCCATCTCGCGGTCGGACAGACCGCCGCAAATCTGGATGATGCGATCGGCGAGCGTCGACTTGCCATGGTCGATGTGCGCAATGATCGAAAAGTTACGAATATGATCCATTCAGTGCCGATCAAGCAAAAAAGGCGCGCTCGGACAATAGCGGAGCACGCCTTGTAAGTAGGTGAAAAACCTATCTATTTTAGCCGAAAAGGCCACCGCCCGGCACATCTTGCAAGGCTCGGGCGGAAAAGACAGGTCTGGAACAGCCGTGTACAGGACCGGCGTGGGAACCGGAAAGCCAGCCCCGGTTCGTCGTGAAAACGTCAAACCCGCTGCGAACAGGGGCTTTCAGGTGCGTTACCTGAAAGTTTTCAGGTTCAATTCAGCGCGTTGTCGCCGCGCGTGTTTTTCTTCTGTCGCTCAACGCCGCGCGGACCCGGGCGACGTCGAGATGGTAATGGCACAACTCGACGCCATCGCAGAGCAGAACCGGCACCCGCTCGTTGTAGCGCGCTTCGAGCTCCGGATCGCTATCGACGTCGACGATCTCGACCTGCGCGCCGAACTCGTCCAGCAAGGGTTCGAGCGCCGCGCGCATGTCGTCGCAAAGGTGGCACCACGCGCGCCCGTAGAGCGTGAGCGGCGCCATCTTCGTCATTTCTGGCTGCTGCGCGGACGGATCGGCACGAACTGCGTGTTCTCGCCGCGACGCACCAGCAACGCGACCATCTTGCCCGGATCGAGGTGCGAGGTCAGATCGTCGAACTGCTTCGCGCTCGTGATGTCCGTATCGCCCACGCGCAGGACGATGTCGCCCTTCTGCAGGCCGACGCGGGCCGCCGGACCATCCGCGGCGTCGATCTGCACGCCGTTGCGCAGCTTCAGCGACTTCAGCTGGTCCGCCGGGATATCGCTGACGGCCAGACCCAGCACGTTGGTCGCGCGCTGCTTCGGCGGCTGCGGCTTCTTCTGATCGGCCTTGGCGGTCTTGTCCGGTTGCATCTCGGCGATGGTGACCGGCAGATCGCGCGTCTGACCCTTGCGCCACACGGTGATCGTTGCCTTGGTACCCGGCTTCGTATCGCCGACCATGCGCGGCAAGTCCGTCGCCGTATCGACCGAATGGCCATTGAACTTCAGGATGATGTCGCCCGGCTGCACGCCCGCCTTGTCCGCCGGACCGCCCGGCTCGACGCTGCTGACCAGCGCGCCCTGCGCCTTCGGCAAGCCGAGCGAATCGGCGACATCCTTCGTCACTTCGCCGATCGCCACCGCGATACGGCCGCGCACGACCTTGCCCGAGGTCTTGAGCTGATCGGCCACGCGCATCGCCTCGTCGATCGGAATCGCGAACGAAATGCCCATGAAGCCGCCGGTACGGCTATAGATCTGCGAGTTGATGCCGATCACTTCGCCCTGCATGTTGATCAGCGGACCGCCCGAGTTGCCCGGATTGACGGCCACATCGGTCTGGATGAACGGCAGGTAGTCGCCGGTATCGCGGCCCTTGGCGCTAACGATGCCGGCCGTCACCGTGTTCTCGAGCCCGAACGGCGAGCCGATCGCGACCACCCATTCGCCGACACGCACCTTGTTCGAATCGCCGATCGTGATGGTCGGCAGATTGGCGGCGCTGATCTTCACGACCGCGACGTCCGTGCGATCGTCCACGCCGATCAGCTTGGCCTTGAATTCGCGCTTGTCGGTGAGCGTGACGTAGATGGTGTCCGCGTCGTCGACGACGTGCGCGTTGGTCATCACGTAGCCGTCCGCCGACAGGATGAAACCGGAGCCCACGCCACTGTTCTGTTCAGGATCGCTGTTATCCGGCGCGTCCTGGCTGCCGCCGCTGCCGCTACCGCCGTTATCGCCGCCGCGAGGTGAACCCGGCGAACCCGGCGATTGCGGAGACTGCGGCAACGGAATGCCGAAGAAGCGGCGGAAGAACTCCGACATGTCGCCGTCGTCCATACCCGGCGGCAAGCCGCCGCGGGCGCCGCTGTTGCTCGACACGCGCGTGGTCGTGCGAATGTTGACGACGGCCGGGCCGACCTTGTCGACGAGATCAGTGAAGTCGGGCAGATTGGCCGCCGCGGGAGCCGCCGATGCCGTATGCGGCATGAGCGGCACACACGCCGCCACCACCGCGGCCGCGAGAAATTTGCGCACCGAGAAAGTCGTCATATCGTAGCAAGCCGAGGGATTCAGGATTCGGAGGATTACTTCGGAGCTTTGTATTCTATGGCAGACGCAAATTGCTGCAATGTGCTCTGGGGCACTTCTCCCAGCAGAGTAATCCAGAAGTCGCCGCGCCGCTTGACGAGTACGTGCGTGGCGCCGCTACTGCCCGCGCCTTCCTTGCGGGTGTTGTTCTCGACCGGTTCGACGAACACCGAAATGGCCGCGAGACCGTCGGAGAACACCGCCTGATCGACCGGAATGGTCGGCTGGCCGGCGTCGCGCGCGGCCATCGGGCGACGCAGTTCGCGAATCTTGCGGAAGCCCGGCACGGTCGGCGTGATCTGCCAGCCTTGCGCGGCCATGTCGACCGGCTCGACCGGCGGACGCACCACCGTCCAGCCCGTCAAATTACGAATCCCGTTGACGATACCGGCCTTGTCGACCGGCACGCCGATGCGGATCTGCGAAAACGACAGCTGTTCCAGCACCTGGCCGTTCGGATCGAGTGTTTGCGCGCGCAGCAGCAGGCCTGTCTTCTTGTCGGCCCACAGCTTGTACGCGAAGCGATAAGCGTCTTTCGGATCGAGCTCGATCACCTGACTGTCGACGCCCGCGACGCGGTCGTCGCCGAGCAGCTTCGGCTCGTACACGCCCAGCACCTGCTCGCCGCTGACGGCCAGCAAGGCCGGGAAGGAGTCTTTGTTCTGGCGCTTTTCGACCACGCACAGATGCCGTTCCGGCACGAACGTGTACAACTCGTCGTTATGACGCAGCATCTTGCGCGGCTTGCCGTCGAGGCTTTCGAGCTGTTCGAACTCGCCGTCGCCGCGGGTCGCGTAATGCGCGATCCGCGAGGTCTGCACGAAATTGCCGCGTTGATAGACGAACGCGCCCTCGTAGTTTTGCTGCTGGGCGGCCTGATGGATGCGATCGAGCAGTTCCGCGGCCGTGCGACGGGCGACGAGCGGATCGTCGGTTTGTGCAAAGACCCGCGGCGTGGCGGACAACAATACGGCTGCGCAAAACAGGAATGCCGGCAGCCGCCCCCAGATAGTCGTTTTATTCAACCGCGGAGTCTGCATCAAACTATTGGCCCTGCGTGGAAACTGCGGCTGCGCGGATCAGCGGCATCGAACCCGGCATGACCGGTTGCTGCGCGAATTGCTGATGCGCTTCGAGATACTGGTCGAGACTCGCGTCGCGAATGATGTTGGCGTCCTGCGCGACCGGCTGGACCGTGGCGGCCGGCACCGAAGCCATCGCCACGCGTTGCAGCGAATCGCCGTGCGACTGGACCGCGGCGAGCTGCGCGCCCGGACCACCCGGCACGCCCTGCAATTGCGGCACGACGATCCACGTCAGCGTGGCCGCCGCCGCGGCCACCGCGAACGCCGGCACCACACGGCGGCGCAGCGACAGCAAACGACGCGCAACCGGCATGGCAGCAGGCGCGAGCACATGCGGCTCGCTTTCCAGACGCGCGGCGAAGCCGCTCAGGAACGCGCTGCTCGCTGCCGGGCTGACCGCCAGATCGTCGGAACGCAACGCGTCACCGATCAGGTGATAACTCGACCACGTCGCGCGATCCTCGCTGTTCAGCTCGGAAAGGAATGTGTTCAGATTCTGATGCTCTTCGCCGAACAGCTCACCGTCGACAAAAGCGGACAGACGCTCGCTACGCGAGCTGGCTTGCGATTGCACCGAGACCGACCCCATGATGCTCCCCATCTTACAAATACCCCGTAGTGACACCACTAATCCAGATATTGCACCCGCGCCCCATTCGGCCGGCCAGTGTTTACCAGCGCTTGCCTTCGGGTGTGTCAAGCAACGGACGCAATTTTGCCGCAATGGCTTCGCGAGCGCGGAAAATTCGTGATCTGACGGTGCCGATCGGGCAGCCCATCATCTCAGCGATTTCCTCATAGCTCAAACCTTCAATTTCACGAAGAGTAATGGCGGTGCGCAACTCTTCCGGTAAAACCGCCATCGCAGCATTGACCGTCTCAGCGATCTGCTTGCTCATCAACATCGACTCGGGCGTGTTGATATCCCTTAGTTGGTCCGCATCCGAGAAAGTTTCAGCTTCTTCAGCATCCGCTTCGGTCGAGGTCGGCGCGCGCCGCCCTTGGGTCGCAAGGTAGTTCTTCGCGGTGTTGACCGCAATCCGGTACAACCACGTATAAAAGGCCGATTCGCCGCGAAACTGCGGCAACGCCCGGTACGCCTTGATAAAGGCGTCCTGGGCGACGTCTTCCACTTCGGCGGGGTCCCGCACGAGGCGCGAGATCAGCCGAAGAATCTTGCGGTGGTATTTGGAGACCAGAAGCTCGAACGCGGCCTTGTCGCCCTTCTGGACGCGCTCGACCAGCACCTGATCAATTTCTTTTTCGCTCACCTGATAAATCCGTTAACTATTGGGCGCATGGCGGGGCACCATTGTAGCGTCCCCATCAACGATGAGACGTTACTCCGGTAACAGCGGTTACAGTCGTTACAGTCACGCGCCCACGGCACGGCGGCCCAGCACCGACAGTTTCCGGAATACCTCGCGAGGCAGCGCGTCGGCGGCGAGCAGCAACGTATGCTTGCGGCCTCGCTCCGGCGTGAGCGTCAGTGCCAGCAAACGGTCGCTCCAGTGAGCGCTGGCGGTGATGCGGCCCTCGGCGGATAGAGCGCCGGTTCGGTCCCAGACGGCGAGTCCGTCCACCCCGATTTTCAGTGCCTGAGGTTGCGCACGCACATAGCTTGCCGCACGAAGCGCGAGCAGCGCGGCGACCGCGAACGTCAACGGGATCGCCTTGACGACGCCGAGGTGCGACGCGGCGCAGGTGTAGACCGCCCACGTCGCCACCATGACGAACGCACCCAGGCCAGCGCACATGGCAACGGAGCGCCGCAACGAAATCCGTTGCGGCGCTCCGTCAACCGTTTCCGGTTCTGGGGAACCCGCCGGACTAGCCGGCGGTGTCGACTGGCGCGTCACCCAGCGATCGGACGATCAGGCGCGCTTGAACACCAGCGTGCCGTTCGTGCCGCCGAACCCGAACGAGTTCTTCAGCGCGACGTCGATCTTCATCTCCCGCGCGGTATTGGCGCAGTAATCGAGATCGCAGGCCGGATCCTGATTGAAGATGTTGATCGTCGGCGGCGACACCTGATGATGCACGGCCAGCACGGTGAACACCGATTCCAGACCGCCGGCGCCACCGAGCAGGTGACCCGTCATCGACTTGGTCGAGTTGACGACCATGTCCTTGGCGTGATCGCCGAACGCGCGCTTGATGCCGGTGGTTTCCGCGAGGTCGCCAAGCGGCGTGGAGGTGCCGTGAGCGTTCAGGTAATTGACCTGGTCGGCGTTGATGCCCGCGTTCTTCAGTGCGGCCACCATGCAGCGGCGTGCGCCGTCGCCGTCTTCGAGCGGCGCGGTCATGTGATAAGCGTCGCCGCTCATGCCGTAGCCGCCGACTTCGGCGTAGATCTTCGCACCGCGTGCCTTCGCGTGTTCGTACTCTTCGAGCACCATCACGCCGGCGCCCTCGCCCAGCACGAAACCGTCGCGGTCCTTGTCCCACGGACGGCTCGCCGTCGCCGGATCGTCATTGCGCTGCGACAGCGCGCGCGCCGCCGCGAAACCGCCGATACCGAGCGGCGACACGGTCGATTCCGCGCCGCCCGCGATCATCACATCGGCGTCGCCGTATTCGATCAGGCGCGAAGCCTCGCCGATACAGTGCAGACCCGTGGTGCACGCGGTCACGATCGCCAGATTCGGACCCTTGATGCCGAACTTGATCGACAGATGGCCGGAGATCATGTTGATGATCGACGCCGGCACGAAGAACGGCGAAATGCGGCGCGGGCCGCGATTGAGCAGTTCGGTCTGCGTCACTTCGATCATCGGCAAACCGCCGATGCCCGAACCGACGACCACGCCGATACGCTCGGAATTCTCGTCGGTGACTTCGAGACCGCTGTCCCGCATCGCCTGGATGCCGGCGGCCACGCCGTAATGGATGAACGTATCCATGTGGCGCGCTTCCTTACCGGGGATGTAGTCCTCGATATTGAAGCCCTTCACTTCTCCGGCGAAACGGGTCGAAAAGTTCGACGCGTCGAACTTCGTGATATTGGCAATACCCGACTTGCCGGCGACCAGATTGGCCCAGCCGTCGGCAACATTATTGCCAACAGGCGAAATCAGCCCCAGGCCTGTAACGACAACGCGACGGCGGCTCACAGTAACCCCTTTTTCATAGATGACAAAAGCAAAAGCCACAGCGGCCACAGGAAACTGCCCCTGTATGCCCTGTGGCTGTTAAGCGCCCCATTCCCAGTGCTGCGCACCCGGTCCCCGCGATAGGGGTAAGAAAACTTCGGGCGCCCCGGCGTTTTCTTGAGAATCGGCCATTGCACGGAAAGTTGCGCTGTCGACATCGCTGGCTCCTGCATTGCAAACGGCGCGGCGAAAAAGCGCCAGCCCTGCTGGCGTCGATAACCGACACGGCAGGGCGTCATACGCCGCCAACGCAGAAACGCAGGCGCGAATGACCTTAGGCCTTGACGTTCGCGCGAGCGTAGTCGATCGCTTGCTGAACGGTGGTGATCTTCTCGGCTTCTTCATCCGGAATTTCCATGCCGAATTCGTCTTCGAGGGCCATCACGAGTTCAACGGTGTCGAGCGAGTCGGCGCCGAGGTCGTTCACGAACGAAGCTTCGTTCTTGATCTCAGCTTCTGCAACGCCCAGTTGTTCTGCGACGATCTTCTTGACGCGCTGTTCGATATTGTCCATTACCCCTCCAAGGGAAAAGAAGTTCAAAAATACAGGTGCGCGCATTTTATCAGGTTTGACCCGGCAAAAAAGCGGCGCATCGGGTTGCTGTCAAGGCATGCGCCTTACGCTTTTGCAAACGCATCAAGGCGCGGATAGTAACCGAATTTGGTTACGACATGTACATTCCGCCGTTCACATGCAGGGTCGTGCCGGTGATATAGCCTGCTTGCGGCGACGCCAGGAACACGACGGCATGCGCGATATCTTCCGGGCTGCCGAGACGGCCGAGCGGAATCTGCGTCTTCAGCGCGGTTTGCTGCTCTTCCGGCAGGGACTTGGTCATGTCGGTGTCGATAAAACCCGGCGCGACGCAATTCACCGTGATGCCGCGGCTGCCGATTTCGCGCGCGAGCGCACGCGTCATGCCGGCGACGCCCGCTTTCGCGGCCGCGTAGTTCGCCTGGCCCGCATTGCCGGACGAACCGACCACCGACGTGATGTTGATGATGCGACCACCTTTGGCCTTCATCATCGGGCGCAGTACCGCGCGCGACAGACGGAACACCGAACGCAGATTGGTGTCGATCACCGCGTCCCAGTCGTCATCCTTCATGCGCATGGCCAGTTGATCCTGCGTGATGCCGGCATTGTTCACCAGCACGTGCAGCGCGCCGAATTCCTTGACCGTGCCGTCGATCAATGCATCGGCCGCGGCCGCGTCGTTCACGTCGAGTACCGCGCCGCGACCGCTCACGCCGGCTGCGCTGAATGCTTCGCTGATGGCGGCCGCGCCGCTTTCGCTGGTCGCCGTGCCGATCACCGTCGCGCCCTGGCGCGCCAGTTCCATCGCGATCGCGCGGCCGATACCGCGCGATGCGCCCGTCACGATTGCGATCTGCTTGTCGAGAGTCTTTTCCATCTGTCAGTCCGAATGCCCTTCGGAGGGCTGATTGATTGCCTGATTGCCTGATTGCCGAAACGGCGTTGCGCTTGCCGGGCACGTCGCGGCCGTTCCCGGGCCTGACGCCCTCCGGCCACGCCGTACAGGGCGCGCGGCGGCGTTTAGCCTGCCGTCACGAGCTTAAGCGTTTCTTCGAGCGACGCCGGATCGAACACCGAAGCGCCGACCAGATTCCCGTCGATGCGCTTGGTCAGACCCGCGAGCACCTTGCCCGGACCGCACTCGATCACGTGCGTGACGCCCTGCGCGGCAATCGCCTGCACGCTCTCGACCCAACGCACCGCGCCGGCCGCCTGACGCACCAGCGCATCCTTGATCTGCGCAGGCTCGTTGACCACGGCGACGTCGACGTTGTTGACGACGGGAATGGACGGCACCTGCACGTTGACGCTCGCCAGATACTCGCGCAGCTGGTCCGACGCCGGCTTGAGCAGCGACGAATGGAACGGTGCCGATACCGGCAGCGGCAGCGCGCGCTTCGCGCCCTTCGCCTTCGCCACTTCGCAGGCCTTCTCGACCGCGGCCTTGTGGCCCGCGATCACGACTTGCGCCGGCGCATTGAAATTCACCGCTTCGACGATACCCGCCGCCGACGCTTCCGCGCACACCGCGCGCACCGTGTCGTCGTCGAGGCCGAGAATCGCGGCCATGCCGCCTTCGCCGACCGGCACCGCCGTCTGCATCGCCTGCGCGCGGAAACGCACGAGCGGCACGGCATCGCGGAACGCGATCGCGCCCGCCGCGACCAGCGCCGTGTATTCGCCGAGGCTATGACCCGCGACGATCGACGGCAGCGGGCCGCCTGCCTGCTGCCACGCACGATAGATCGCGTAGGCGGCGGTCAGCATGACCGGCTGGGTGTTGGTGGTGAGATTCAGATCGTCGGCGGGGCCTTCGGCGATCAGCTTGCCGAGGTCCTGATTGAGTGCATCGGAGGCTTCCTGAACCGTCTCGCGCACGATCGCGTGATCGGCGAACGCGTTGAGCATGCCCACGGTCTGCGAGCCCTGGCCAGGAAAAACGAACGCAAATTTCATAACGTCCCCAAAATCGAATGAGTCGGATGTGGGTGGCGCGGCGCGCGGGCGTCGAGCGAAAATCGCACCGATGCGCACGCCAGCAGGCACGGGTGCCACGAGCGGCACCCGTCGCACGTCGCCGCGATCAGTAGCGGATGACCGACGCGCCCCACGTGAAGCCGCCGCCGACGCCTTCGATCAGCACGTTCTGGCCGCGCTTGATGCGGCCGTCGCGCACCGCGACGTCGAATGCGAGCGGAATGGACGCAGCCGACGTATTGCCGTGCTCGCCCACCGTGACGACCATGCGCTCCTGCGGCAAGCCGAGCTTGCGGCAGGTGCTTTGCATGATGCGGATATTGGCTTGATGCGGAATCAGCCAGTCGATCTGATCGGCCGACAGATTGGCCTTGGCAAGCGCCTCGACCGCGACCTTTTCGAGCACGTTGACGGCAAGCTTGAAGACCGCCTGACCGTCCATGTGCAGGAACGCGCTACCTTCGATCACGCCGCCGTTCACGTTGCCCGGCGTGCAGAGAATGTTCGAGTGGCTGCCGTCCGCGTGCAACGCGCTAGCCAGCACGCCCGGTTCGTCGGAGGCCTGCAGGATCACCGCGCCGGCGCCGTCGCCGAACAGCACGCAGGTGGTGCGGTCCTTGAAATCGAGAATGCGCGAGAAGGTCTCAGCGCCGATCACCAGCGCCGTGCGGTGCTGGCCGCTGCGAATGAAACTGTCCGCCGTCGCGACCGCGTACGCGAAGCCCGAGCAGACCGCCTGCACGTCGAACGCCGCGCCATTGTTCTTGATGCCGAGCTTATTCTGCAACAGACACGCGGTACTCGGAAACACGAAGTCCGGCGTGGAGGTAGCGACGATGATGAGGTCGATGGACTGCGGATCGACGTCCGCCGCTTCGATCGCGCGCTGCGCGGCGATCAGCGCGAGGTCGCTGGTCGTGACATCGGGTTCGGCGAAGTGACGCGCATGAATGCCCGTGCGGGCGACGATCCATTCGTCACTGGTCTCGACGCCCTGGCGGGCGAGACGTTCGGCCAGATCCTGATTGGTGACGCGACCGGGCGGCAGGTAGCTGCCGGTGCCCAGCACGCGGGAATAAATTGTCGATTGAGCCATTATGCCTTCGAGGATTGCGCAGCGTAGGGCTCGGCAGGCTGGCCCGCGATCGGGCTTGCGTGGCCCGCGCCGCTCGCGTCGCGCTGTGCCTGTTCGAGAGAACCGGCGTTCTCTTCCATGGATCGCGCAAGGCGTTCCAGCACGCCGTTTTTGACGGCATCATACCCGCGTTTGATAGCCCACTCAAACCCGTAGGCGTCTGCCGATCCGTGGCTTTTGATCACGAGTCCGCGCAGACCGAGCAACGCGGCGCCGTTGTATTGGCGATGATCGACGCGCTTCTTGAAGCGCATCAATACCGGCAGCGCCAGCACGGCCATGACCTTGGTGAGCCACGAACGGCCGAACTCTTCCTTGATCATGTCGTTGAGCATCTGCGCGAGACCTTCCGACGTCTTCAGCGCGACGTTGCCGACGAAGCCGTCGCAGACGATCACGTCGACCGTGCCCTTGAAGATGTCGTTGCCTTCCACGTTGCCGTGGAAGTTCAGCGTGCTTGCGCGCAACAGTTCGCCGGCCCGCTTGATGGTGTCGTTGCCCTTGATGACTTCTTCGCCGATGTTGAGCAGGCCGATGGTGGGCCGCTCCTTGCCTTCGATCGCCGAGACGAGCGCGTGCCCCATCTCCGCGAACTGCAGCAGATGCTGCGGTTCGCAGTCGACGTTGGCGCCCAGGTCGAGCATGGTCGTATAGCCGTCGGGATTGGGCAGTGCGAACGCGATGGCCGGGCGTTCGATGCCCGGCAGCGTTTTCAGCACGTAGCGCGACACCGCCATCAATGCGCCGGTATTGCCGGCGGAGACGCAGGCTTGCGCCTCGCCTTCCTTAACACGGTTCAGCGCCACGCGCATGGATGAATCTTTTTTCTTGCGCAGCGCGACTTCAACCGGATCGTCCATGGCGACGATCTCGGTAGCAGGCACGACGGTCAGCGCCGGCAGGTCTTGTGCCTTCAACTTCTTCAGCTGTGCACGAATCGCAGTTTCAATGCCGACGAGCAGCAGTTGCGCGTCGGGATGCGAACGAGCGAAGTTGACGGCAGCGGGAACGGTCACGGACGGGCCGTGGTCGCCTCCCATGCAATCTATCGTGAGCTTTACTGTCATGGAGTGCGACGAGTTTCAGACGCCCTGCATGGGACCGCTGCGGGCGCTGACGCGCCGTTTGCGATCGACACAAAAAAGCGGCAGTTGAATGCCGCCTTTTTGCCGAGCCGGGAAAATGTCAAGCGAGCCGATCGCCACGCGGAACGCCAAAGGGCGCAACGCAGTGAAACGATTAGTCGTTCTTCGTCTTGACGACTTTCTTGCCGCGATAGTAGCCGTTCGGGCTAACGTGGTGACGCAGATGCACTTCGCCCGTGCTCGGTTCCACGGCCAGCGGCGCTGCCGTCAGGAAATCGTGCGAACGGTGCATGCCGCGCTTCGACGGCGACTTCTTGTTTTGTTGAACTGCCATGACTAACTCCTAAAAATTTTCCGAATTCTAACACAGCCCGATCCGGTGTCCGCCACTGGCCGAATGGCCAGTGCGCCCGCATCGCGCTCCCATGCAACTGTTCAATGCTTCTTGTCGTCCGACCCGCGCTTGAGGCTTTCGAGCGCCGCGAACGGATTGGGCCGTTCGGGCTCGGCGCCCTCATCGGCTTCGTCCAGCGCGGCGTCTTCGCCCTCGCCTTCCGTGCCATCCGCACCCGAGAGGAGACTCTCGTGCACTTCAGGACAGACTTCGTGCTTCGGCACGAGCGGCAGGGAAAGCAGCAACTCTTCTTCGATCAAGTCGACGAGATCGAACTGGCGCGAGCCCACGATCACTTCGACTTCATCCTCGTCGAGCGGAAACTCTTCGGCTTCCGCCTCAGTGTTGACGATCCGGTAAGTTGCATCGACGTTGAACGCCTGCAAGTACGGCGTCATGCACCGCTGACATTCGAGCCAGGCGGCGCCGTGAACCGCCAGCCTCAAATACGGCTGCGGACCCTCGGTGCCGTCGTCCTGCAATTCCGGCTGCGTCGCGCCTTCGGCCTGCCAGGTGAACGCGGTATCGCGGTCTGGCGCTTCAGCCGGGACTTCGTTTAACATGCGCGGCAGTTGCGAGACGCGCACGACACCCGCGGCCTGACGCCCACTCCGCGCAAATTCGAACAGATCGAGACTGTGCGGGTCGGACAGACCTGCAGGGTTGCCAGGATGTTGAGTCATGTGCGCTCCTGCGTCGGCAAGAAATTCCGCCGGGGTGAATCGGCTTGCGAAACAGCTTGTGAACCAGAGGCTTCGTACGACCACCTTGTACGCACCCAGACCCACCTAGCGCAAGCATACCGATGAAAAGCCCGAAATCATATCCGTATTGTCTTTTCGAGTCAAACACTTAAGCCCGTACGCGCGACGCTGCCGCGCCACCGCGTACGCCCCGCTTCACCCGCCGTCAATTGCCCATGCCAGACTCCCTCAATCGCCCGCCACGTCTGATTCTGGCGTCGAGTTCGCGCTACCGCCGCGAACTGCTCGAACGCCTGCGCGTGCCGTTCGACGTCATCGTGCCCGCCATCGACGAAACGCCGCACGCCGGCGAAACGCCCGAAGCGACCGCCCTGCGCCTCGCCGAAGCGAAGGCACGCGCCGTCGCAACCAGCCTCGGTGCCGGCGAGGCCGCGCTCGTGATCGGCTCCGACCAGGTCGCCACCTACGACGGCCTGCAAATCGGCAAACCCGGCACGCACGAGAAGGCGCTCGGTCAATTGCAGGCAATGCGCGGCCGGGAAGTCCTGTTTCATAGCGCGTTGTGTCTTTACGACAGCCGCACCGGCTCGGTACAAACGCTCGACGTGATCACCCGCGTGCAATTCCGTGACTTGCCCGACGCGTCGCTGGAAGCCTATCTGCGTGCCGAAACGCCGTATGACGTCGCCGGCAGCGCCAAATCGGAAGGGCTCGGCATCGCGCTGCTCGAAGCGATTCATTCCGACGATCCGACCGCGCTGGTCGGCCTGCCGTTGATCGCGCTGTCGCGCATGTTGCTCGCCGCGGGTTATCCGCTTCTGGGGGTTTGAATGAGCGGCACGCTATATCTGATTCCGAACACGCTGGGCGAAGGCGACGCCGACGCGCTCGACGCCGTCCTGCCCGCGCCCGTGCGGGCCCGCGCCGCGTCGCTGCACTATTACATCGGCGAAAACGCCAAGACTACGCGCGCATTTCTCAAGAAAGTCGGCACCGAGCGGCCGATCCAGGAAATCGAAATTCGCGAACTGAACGTCAACACGCCGGCCGGCGAGATCGACAAGCTGCTCGCCCCATTGCTGGCGGGCACGGACGCGGGGCTCGTCTCCGAAGCCGGCTGCCCGGCGGTGGCGGATCCGGGCGCGTTGCTGGTGCGGCGCGCGCACGAGCGCGGGGTGAAAGTGGTGCCGTTCGTCGGGCCGAGTTCGATCTTGCTGGCCTTGATGGCATCGGGACTCAACGGCCAGAGCTTTGCATTCCACGGCTATCTTCCCGTCGATGCCACCGAGCGCGCCAAGCGTCTGCGCGATCTGGAGCAACAGTCGCGCAAGAGCCGGCAGACGCAGATTTTTATCGAGACTCCGTACCGGAATCGGGCGTTGCTGGACACGTTACTCTCGACCTGCGCGCCGTCCACGCTGGTTTGCGTCGCGGTGGATTTGACGCTGGAGACGGAAACCATCGCCAGTCATAGCGTGGCCGACTGGAAGAAGAAGCCGGCGATCGACCTGCATAAACGGCCGGCGATTTTTCTGATTCTGGCTGTTTGATTGCGAGGTTGGCGACTGCGTTGGCAATGGTGAGCCAATGCCGGCGAGCACAACCACCCAACAAAAACCCCGCGCGATCGTCATTCGATCGCGCGGGGTTTTTGCTTTAACGCGGCGCTAACGCGATCAGTGCAGGTTCAGCTTCGCACCCAACGCCATCGCCCGAACGGCGCCGCCACCCACCGCCGCGCCAAATTTGCGCGCAACGCGATCCGTAATGCTTTCTTTGACCGTGTAATCGACGATATCCGGCGCCTTGAACAGGTCGCGCGCCACGTAGTCGGCGTCGCCGAAACCATCGGCCAGACCGAGTTCGACGCTTTTTTGTCCGGTCCAGAAGAGCCCCGAGAACATATCCGGCGTTTCGTGCAGGCGCTTGCCACGGCCCTGGCGCACCGCATCGATGAACTGCGCGTGAATCTGATCGAGCATGTCTTGGGCATGTTGATCCATCTTCGGCGTTTCCGGCGAGAACGGATCGAAAAAGCCCTTGTTTTCACCCGATGTATGCAACCGACGCTGGATACCGAGCTTGTCCATCAAGCCAGTGAAACCGAAGCTATCCATCAACACGCCGATCGACCCGACGATGCTCGCCTTGTCGACATAAATCTTGTCGGCGGCCGCCGCCGCGTAGTAGCCGCCCGACGCGCACATATCGCCGACCACGACATACAACGGAATAGATGGATACTTCGCCCGCAGCCGGCGGATTTCGTTGTAGATGATGCCCGCCTGCACCGGACTGCCGCCTGGGCTATTGCAGCGCAGGATCACGCCGGCCGTGCCGGCGTCGTCGAAGGCGCTGTCCAGTGCCGTGTTGATATCTTCGGCGTTTGCATTGGTATCCGCCGCGATTTCGCCGTCAAGCGTCACCATCGCCGTGTGCCGCCCGCTGGTGGCAACCTTGTCGCCGGAGAAATCGACCGCGCCCCAGATCGCCAGCACCAGCACGATCAGAAACACGAAACGGAAAAAGATCTTCCAGCGTCGCGCCGCGCGCTGCTCGTTGACTGCCGCGAGCGCAATGCGCTCGAGCGCCGCGCGCTCCCAGCCGGGTTCATCGGCAGGCGAACGGGGACGCCCCGTCAAGGACGGTTCCTTCGGCTCGGGAGTCAAATTGTCAGGCATTCGGAGTGGAAAATTCGAAGAGGAAACTCAGGGAGCGGCCGGACGCAATTCGCCGTCGGGCAACCAGAAAACGGCACGGCCTTCGGGCGTATCCCGTTCGTCGACCTGAACGGGACGCAATCTGCCGCCGCGGCACGGTCCGCCCACGCATTTGCCGGTATCCGGCGCGTAAATCGCGCCGTGCGTAGCGCACATCAAGTATAAACCGGACGATTCGAAGAACTGACCCTCAGACCAGTCAAGCTCCATCGGCACGTGAGCGCAGCGGTTCAGGTAACCGTAGGCGCGGCCGTCGTAGCGAACGAAAAACACCACGACCTCGCCGCCGCCGAGCGTGGCCGCGCGGCGCACGCCCGCGCCGCCGTCGACCAGTTCTCCGGACGCGCAGATGCGCACCGCTTCGCCCGAACTCTCCGCGCCGACGGTGCTCATGCGTTCTCCCGCAGCCAGCCGGACAGCACGCTAACGCTCGATGCGACGAACTTCGGCTCCAATGCCGTCAAGGAGGCCGCCGGATGCGCGCCGTAAGTGACGCCGATACCCGCAACGCCCGCGTTGATCGCCATCTGCAGATCGTGCGTGGTATCGCCGACCATCACCGTGCGCGCCGGATCCTGCCCCAGTTCGCGTGTCAGCTCGTGCAGCATGGCCGGGTGCGGCTTGGAGAACGTCTCGTCGGCGCAGCGCGTGCCGTCGAACAGGCTGGTCAGGCGCGACTGATCGAGCGCGCGGTTCAGTCCGACGCGGCTCTTGCCGGTCGCGACTGCCAGCAGATAGCCCTGATCGCGCAACTCCTGCAGCATCTCGCGGACGCCGGCAAACAGCTCGGTGGTCTGATCCTTCACCAGATAATGAAAGCGGTAACGCTCGGCAAGCCGCGGGTAATCGGCCGGATCGAGCGTGGGTGCGGCGATCTGCAACGCGTCGCGCAGGCCGAGGCCGATCACGTAGCTGGCGGCTTCGTCGGCGGGAACCGGCAGGCCGAGATCGCGGCATGCGGACTGGATGCTGCGCGTGATATGCGCGGTCGAATCCATCAAGGTTCCGTCCCAATCGAAGACGATCAGATCAAATTGCTCTCTAGCCATGCGGTGTCGTCTCCGGGTTCGATCCATCTCTTGATTCGTTGAGCTGCGCGACGAAGCTGCGGCACTCGGCCGGCAGCGGCGCCTCGAACTGCAATGGCGCGCCGGTTGCCGGATGCGTCAGCTTCAGCCGGTAAGCATGCAGGAACATCCGCTTGAGGCCGGGTTTCGCGTTCGCGCGCGCCAACGCCTTGTTCAGCGCGAAATCGCCATATTTGGCGTCGCCGACGATCGGCAGTTCCAGATGCTGCAAATGAACGCGAATCTGATGCGTGCGGCCGGTCTTCAGTTCCGCTTCGAGCAGCGCATATTCCGGCCAGCGGTCGATCAGGTTGAACACCGTATGCGACGCGAGGCCGTCCGCCTGCACCCGTACCCGGCGCTCGCCGTCCGCGGTCAGATATTTGTGCAGCGGCTCCTTGACCGCGCGGCGGCGCCCCCAGTCGCTCGCCCATTCGCCGTGAACGCACGCGTAGTAGCGCTTATCCATGCGGTTCTCGCGGATCTGCTCGTGCAGATTGACGAGCGCCGCGCGCTTCTTGGCGAGCATCAGGATGCCGGACGTCTCGCGATCCAGCCGATGCACCAGTTCGAGGAATTTCGCCTGCGGCCGCGCCTCGCGCATCTGTTCGATCACGCCGAACGCGACGCCGCTGCCGCCGTGAACCGCCACGCCGGCCGGCTTGTCGATCACGAGCATATGCTCGTCTTCGAAAATGATCCTGAAGTCGGGGCCCGGCAGCGGCACGTGCGCGGCCGGCTCGTTCGCCTGAGCGACCCGGATGGGCGGCACGCGGACCAGATCGCCGAGTTCCAGCCGGTACTGCGCGTCGATCCGGCCCTTGTTCACGCGGACCTCGCCGCTACGCAGGATGCGATAAATATGGCTTTTGGGCACGCCTTTACAGACGCGCAACAAAAAGTTGTCGATTCGCTGTCCGGCCGCGCTGTCATCGATTTCAATCAGCGAGACCTGGTCGCTTGCGACCGATTTCTGGGATATTTTGCCTAACTCTTTCATTCTGAATATAATTTGCCCAGCAGTCTGCGGCGGCCGGCGCAGTGACCGGAATTCGGGCGGATTGCGCAGGTGCAAGCGATAAACGTTTATTTTACTTGCGCCGGGGGCTGGTTGCTCACCCTCAATGAGATGCAACAAGTTGCACGCACGAAGCTGGTACCCGGCAGGGACGGCGCCCACAGGCGCGTTCGGTCAAGGCCGGCTTCGACGGTAACGGAATTTTGGTAAAAAAGAATTTAACTTTCAGCTTCGGATCGGGCCGTCTGTCGCCCAGTTGTACGAAGCTGCAGGTTGCGAAAATACGGCGTGCGCCCGAGGCGTCTTGTAGAAAGTACAAGACATGGCGACGTCAAAATGAGGCGAGACACCCCCAGCAGGAAAAGACGCGCCGACTGCGCGAACTTCCCGCTGCGGCATGGCCGCAGCCTCCGACCCTCCGGTCACGCGCCCACCCGGCGCACCGGCGCGAGCGGACGAAGGTTGACGAAGGCCTGCCGGCAGAACCCGCGGCGTGTCGGGTCGTTATTTGAAGCCGTGTTCGCATGTGCCCTGCGGCACCGTGCCCACTTTTTAACGGGGCCGGGCCCTCTCAGGCAATTCTCCCGCCATTTTTCCCGCTCCAGCGTGCCCGTGAAAACACAATAAGGCGCGGCATGCCGCTGCCCGCTTCGCTCTCGCGACTGACAACCGCGCAGCGACGGTCAGGCTAAGCCGCTCTGGAGCCGTTCAATGAAACGAATGTTGTTCAACGCGACGCAGCAGGAAGAACTGCGCGTCGCCATCGTCGATGGGCAAAAACTCATCGATATCGACATCGAAACCGCCGGTCGCGAACAGCGCAAAGGCAATATTTACAAGGGCATCATCACCCGCATCGAGCCGTCGCTCGAAGCGTGTTTCGTCAACTACGGCGAAGACCGTCACGGTTTTCTGCCGTTCAAGGAAGTCGCCCGTCAGTATTTCCGCGACGGCGTCGACATGCGTTCCGCCCGTATCCAGGACGCCCTGAAAGAAGGTCAGGAACTGATCGTTCAGGTCGAAAAGGAAGAACGCGGCAACAAGGGCGCGGCCCTCACCACCTTCATCTCGCTCGCCGGCCGGTACCTCGTGCTGATGCCGAACAATCCGCGCGGCGGCGGCGTGTCGCGCCGGATCGAAGGCGACGACCGTCAGGAACTGCGCGAAACCATGGCGCAGCTGCAATTGCCGGAAGGCATGAGCATCATCGCGCGCACGGCCGGCATCGGCCGCAGCGCCGAAGAACTGCAGTGGGACCTGAACTACCTGATGCAACTGTGGCGCGCGATCGAAGCCGCGTCGCAGAGCGGTTCGAGCGGTCAGCCGATGCTGATTTACCTCGAATCGAGCCTCGTGATCCGGGCGATCCGCGACTATTTCCAGCCGGATATCGGCGAAATCCTGATCGACACCACCGAAATCCATGACCAGGCACGCGCCTTCATGGACATCGTGATGCCGGACAATGTCAGCAAGGTGAAGCGGTATCACGACGACGTGCCGCTGTTCTCGCGCTTCCAGATCGAACACCAGATCGAAACCGCGTACTCGCGCACGGTGCCGCTGCCCTCGGGCGGCGCGATCGTGATCGACCACACCGAAGCACTGGTCGCGATCGACGTGAACTCGGCGCGCGCCACCAAGGGCGCGGACATCGAGGAAACGGCCGCGCGCACCAACCTCGAAGCCGCCGACGAAGTCGCCCGCCAGTTGCGCCTGCGCGATCTGGGCGGCCTGATCGTGATCGACTTCATCGACATGGAATCGGCCAAGAGCCAGCGCGAAGTCGAGCAACGCCTGAAAGACGCGCTCAAGCACGACCGTGCGCGCGTCCAGATGGGCAAGATCTCGCGTTTCGGCCTGATGGAACTGTCGCGTCAACGTCTGCGTCCGGCGCTGTCGGAAGGTAGCCACGTGACCTGCCCGCGCTGCAACGGCACGGGCCACATCCGCGATACCGAATCGTCCGCGCTGCAAGTGCTGCGGATCATTCAGGAAGAAGCGATGAAGGAAAACACCGCGGCAATCCATTGCCAGGTGCCGGTCGAAGTGACCGCCTTCCTGCTGAACGAGAAGCGCGCCGAAATCAACAAGATCGAGTCGCGTTTCAAGGTCAATGTCGTCCTGATCCCGAACAAGCACCTCGATACGCCGCACTACAAGCTCGAACGCCTGCGTCACGACGACGCGCGTCTCGACGATCCGCGCGCTTCGTGGAAGATGGCGGAAGAAGCTGCTCGCGAACTGGAGTCGGAAACCGGCTACAGCAAGCGCGCCGAAGAGGTGAAGCCGAAGCAGGAAGCCGCGGTCAAGGGCATCACGCCTGAGAAGCCGGCGCCGAGCGCGCCGGTTCGCCCGGCCGCCACGCCCGCTCCGGTCGCGGTGACGCCGGCGAGCGGCGGTTTCATCGGCTGGCTGAAGGGTCTGTTCGGTATGCAGCCGGCTGCGCCGGCGCCGGTCGCACCGGCCACGCCGGAAAAGCAGGCGCGTCCGCAACGCGGCGAACGCACGGAGCGCGGTGAGCGCACGGGCGAACGCGGTGGCGATCGCAACCGGAATCGTCGCGGCGGCGCAGGTGGCCGTGATGCGGCAGGTCGCGGCGAAGGCGCGAACGGCGGCCGTCAGGGTCAGCAGCCGTCGCAGCGTCGCGAGGAACGCGAACCGCGTGAAGGCCGCGAAGGCCGTGACGTGCGTGAAGCACGCGAGGGCCGCGAGCCGCGCGAAGCACGCGAACCGCGTGCCGGCCGTGAAGCGCGTGAACCGCGCGAGGCCCGCGAAGGCCGTGAACCGCGCGAGGCTCGCGAGCCGCGTGAGGGTCGCGAAGGTCGCGACAACCGTGGCGAACGCGGTAACGAGCGCCCGGACAACGCGGACGTCGCACAGCGCGGCGAACGTCAGGAACGTGGCGAACGCCGTGAACGTGGCGAGCGCGCGGAGCGCGGCGAACGCCGCAAGCCACAAGCCGAAGCGGCTGACGCACTAACGCAGAACGAATCGCAAACGGCGGAAGAACTGGCGCAAAACCAGGCCTTGCTGGGCGAAAACGGCGCACCGGTCGATCAGGAAGCGGCAGCACGTGACGGCGAAGAGCGTCGTCGTCGCCGTCGTGGTCGTCGTGGCGGCCGTCGCGAGCGTGAAGAGGACGTGAACGGCAATCTGGCAGCCGACGTGGCGGAAGCCGAAGGCGATCAGACCAATGTGACCGACGACGCACCGGTGCGCAGCGCGCCGCAACCCGTCGAGCACACGGCTGAAGCGCACGAAGCGCAGGTCGTGACGCCGGTGGAAGTGGTCGTTGCCGCCGTCGCCACCGAAACGGCGGTCGTCTCCGAACTGCATGCGGCAACCGAAACGCCGGCTCTGGCCGTCGAGAAGGCGGCCAAGGCCGAGGCGATCGTGCCGGTCGAGCAGGCGCCGGCAGCAACGGCGGCGGTCGAGCCGGTGGCGGAAGCGCCGGTTCAGGCCGCAGCGGCCGCCGCTCCGGTCGAAGCCGCGCAAGCCGCTCCGGCTGCGAGCGAGACGGTTTCGCTGGTGGAACCGGTCGCGCATGCCGAAGCTCCGGTTCAGACGCACGATGAAGCGCACGTCGTGGCACCGGCAGCGACGCCGGTCATCGAAACGCCGGCAGCGCCGGCAACTCCGGCACCGGTGGAAGCCGTCGCTCCCGCCGCGGTCGAAGCACCGGTAGCCCAACCAGCGCCGCACGCCGAAATCGTCGAAGCGCAACCCGCCGTGACGGCAAGCGCGGTTGAGGAAACGGCGCCGGCAGCAGTCGAAGCCATCGAGCCCGCGCCCGTCGCCGCCGCTCCGCAAGCCCCGGCACCGCAAGCTGCACCGGCGCCGCGCAACGGCGGCATCTCGGCCGACGCCCTGAAACCGGTGCTGGAACAAGCCGGTCTCGTCTGGGTGAACACCGACGCCGACAAGCTGCGCGCCGCGCAGGAAGCCGCCGCGCAGACCGTCAAGCCGGCCCGTGTGGTACGCGAGCGCAAGCCGTTGCCGCCGCTCGACAGCGCGCCGATGCAACAGGTGGAAACGGGTAAGCATCCGCAGTAAGCTGCCCCGCTGCCTCGAAAAGCCCGCCCTCACCGGCGGGCTTTTTTTTGCGTGGCGCTCGGCGAACCGTGGACGGCGGCCGACGGTATGCCTCTCCCCGTATACCCCGACTGCGCCCCGGGGCCGGCTGCCGTAATAAGCATTTCCGCTAGAATGAATATCTGGCTTTATTTTCAAGCATTAAGCGAAGCATTTCATGTCCCGACGCATCATCCCTGTTGCCGATTTCAGCGCGGCGCCGGTCATTGCCGGCCCCCTGCAGACGCCCACCGGCGTGCTGCATGACACGCTGGCGCGTCCGCTGCGCGACCTGCGCATCTCGGTGACGGACCGGTGCAATTTCCGCTGCGTCTACTGCATGCCGCGCGCGGTGTTCGACAAGGACTACACGTTCCTGCCGCACGGCGCGCTGCTCAGCTTCGAGGAAATCGAACGGCTCGCGCGGCTGTTCGTCGCACATGGCGTCGAGAAGATCCGCCTGACCGGCGGCGAACCGCTGCTGCGTAAGAATCTGGAATTCCTGATCGAGCGGCTTGCGCGGCTCACCACGCCCGACGGCACGCCGCTCGATCTGACGCTGACCACCAACGGTTCGCTGCTCGAACGTAAGGCGCAGAGCCTGAAAGACGCCGGCCTGACGCGCGTGACCGTCAGCCTCGATGCGCTCGACGACGCCCTGTTCCGCCGCATGAACGACGCCGACTTCGCGGTCGCCGACGTGCTCGAAGGCATCGCGGCGGCGCACGCCGTGGGTCTGGCGCCGGTCAAGGTCAACATGGTGGTCAAACGCGGCACCAACGACGGCGAAATCGTGCCGATGGCGCGTCATTTCAAAGGCTCGGGCGCAGTGCTGCGCTTCATCGAATACATGGATGTCGGCACGTCGAACGGCTGGAACATGACCGAGGTGCTGCCGTCGGCCGAAGTCGTCGACCGCATCGCGGAGCACTTTCCGCTGGCACCGCTCGACGCCCACAGCGCCGCCGAAACCGCGCAACGCTGGGGCTACGCGGACGGCAGCGGCGAGATCGGGGTGATTTCGAGCGTCACGCGCGCGTTCTGCGGCGCGTGCACGCGTGCTCGTCTGTCGACCGAAGGCAAGCTGTATCTGTGCCTGTTCGCGTCGACGGGTCATGATTTGCGGGCGCTGCTGCGCGGCGGCGCGAACGACGACGCGATCGCGACCGCCGTCGCCGAAATCTGGCAGGCGCGCGGCGACCGCTATTCGCAACTGCGCGGCAGCGGCACCGCCGAGGCCCTCGCGCGCGAAAGCCGCCGCGTCGAAATGTCGTACATCGGCGGCTAAGCGCGCGCCGCACATCAGCATGACGACCACACGCGAGCACATCACCGGTCTTCTGCTTGCGGGCGGGCGCGGCATGCGCATGGGCGGCATCGACAAAGGTCTGCAGACGCTGCATGGCGAAGCGCTCGCCGCGCATGGACTGCAGCGCCTCGCGCCGCAATGCGGCGCGCTGCTGATCAGCGCCAACCGTCACGCGGACATCTACACGTCGCTGGGCGCGCCGTTCGGCGCCACGGTCGTGGCCGATACCCTGCCCGGCTTCCCCGGCCCGCTGGCCGGTCTGCTCGCCGGCTTACGCGCGGCCGGCACCGCGTACCTGCTCAGCGCCCCCTGCGACACCCCAGGCCTGCCCGCCGACCTCGCCGTCCGTCTCGCGCAGACACTCGACGCGCAGCACGCCGACATCGCCACCGTCACCACGACAGACGCCCACGGCGAAGTCTCGCTTCACCCGGTCTTCGCGCTGCTTCGCACGAGCCTCGCCGACGACCTCGCGGCCTTTCTGGAGGCCGGTGAGCGCAAGGTCCGCGCGTGGTACGCGCGCCACAAGACCGTGGAAGTCGCCTTTACCGATGAGCGCGCGTTTTACAATATCAATTCGTTACAAGAACTCGCCGACCTCGAGCGCGCTTGAGGTTCCGGTTCAAATCCCGCTCCGGCCCCACGGCAGACGCCGCGCGTTGCCACCCCGGCCGCCGGTCGCGACGCCCAGCCCTTCATGACCACGCTTAACGACTTTTCCCGCTGCGTCGCGCAGTACGATCCTCACGCGCTACCCGTTTCGGCCGCTCAGGCGATTGTTCGTCAATGGGCCACGCCGGTCGCGGCGGTCGAGCGCGTGGCGTTGCGTGATGCGCTCGACCGCGTGCTGGCCGCCGACATCGTGTCGCCGATCGACGTGCCGTCGCACGACAATTCGGCCATGGACGGCTACGCGTTCCCGCGCGCGGCGCTGGAACATGGCACCACGAGCGCAAGCGGCACAACCGAAATCGAATTGACGATCGCCGGCAAGGCGCTGGCCGGGCATCCGTTCACCGGGCGCGTCGACACGACGCAATGCGTGCGCGTGATGACCGGCGCGTGCATGCCCGCCGACTGCGACACCGTGGTCCCGCAAGAACTGGTGCAACGTCACGCTGACAGCACCTCGATCCGCTTCTCCGCTCACGCGGTGGCGCCTGGCCAGAACCGGCGTCTCGCGGGCGAAGACCTCGCGCGCGGTCACGTCGCGTTGCGCGCTGGGCGCATCATGCGCGCATCGGACCTCGGCCTGCTGGCCTCGCTCGGCATCGGCGAAGTACATGTGCGGCGGCGTTTGCGCGTCGCATTTTTCTCGACCGGCGACGAGTTGCGCTCGCTCGGCGAACCGCTCGATCCGGGCTCCGTCTACGACAGCAACCGCTACACGCTGTTTGCGATGCTGCGGCGTCTGAATGTCGACGCGCTCGACCTCGGCGTGGTGCGCGACGAACCGGTCGCGCTCGAAGCCGCGTTGCGCACGGCCGCGGCGAGCGCCGACGTCGTGCTGACTTCCGGCGGCGTATCGGTGGGCGAAGCGGACTTCACGAAGCAACTGCTGCAAACTTTCGGCGACGTCGCGTTCTGGAGTCTGGCCATGCGCCCGGGCCGCCCGCTCGCATTCGGCCGCGTCTGGTCCGGCGAGCATCCGGGGCTTGGCCTGCCCGCGCTTTTCTTCGGTTTGCCCGGCAATCCGGTGGCGGTGATGGTCACGTTCTATCAGATCGTGCGCGAAGCGCTGCTGCTGATGTCCGGCGCGACCCCGCAACCCGTGCCGCTGGTTCGCGCGACGAGCCGTCAGCCGATCCGCAAGCGCGCGGGCCGCACCGAGTTTCAGCGCGGCGTGGCCACGCAGAACGAGTCCGGCGAATGGCAGGTCACGCCGACCGGCTCGCAAAGTTCCGGCGTGCTGAGTTCGATGAGCGAGGCGAATTGCTTTATCGTGCTCGGCCACGACGAAGGCGAAATCGACGCGGGGCAACAGGTGGTTATCATGCCGTTCGACGGGCTTATCTAGCGCCCACGCGCATTGCACTACCTCATACGACGTAAGTTGCGTATGAAAGACGATCAGTTGCAGCTTCACCCACTATCACTACGACTCACGGGTTTGACTTACATGAAAAAACAGATTTCGTTCATCGCACCGGGACAGACGGCCAAGGCACTGATCCTCGTGTATCTGACGTTTTCGGTGCCCATCGTGCTGCTCGGCGTCCTGGTCGCGTTCATCCGTTATGGTTCGGTGGAATTGAGCACGGTGTTCAGCGCGTTGCTGCTGAACGCGATTCTCGGTTTCATTCTGCTGTGGATCGCCTGCCACGCGTATAACTGGGTGGCGTCGCGCTTCGGCGGCATCGAAATCCAGTTGAGCGACGCGCCGGAAGAGGCCTGATGTCCGCGACGATCCGCGCTGCCGTACCGGCCGACACCCACGCGATCTTCGCGTTGTCGTACGAACTCGCCGAGTACGAAAGCCTCACGCATCTCTTCACCGCGACAGAGGACGGGCTACGCGACGCGCTGTTCGGCGCGCAGCCGTCGATCGAGGCGCTGGTCGCGGAGAACGATGGGCGGATCGTCGGCTACGCGCTGTTCTTCCACAACTATTCGACCTTCGTCGGCCGGCGCGGCCTGTATCTGGAAGACGTGTATGTGCAACCGGCCGAGCGTGGCAGCGGCCTTGGCGGCGCGCTGTTGCAACGGCTCGCCGCATTGGCGGTGGCACGCCAGTGCGGCCGTTTCGAATGGACCGTGCTGGACTGGAATCAGGCGGCCATCAGCTTCTACGAGAAGATGGGCGCGACCGTGTTGCCGGATTGGCGAGTGGTGCGACTGACGGGCGAGGCGCTGGAGAAACTGGCCGCGGGCGGGTGACGCTTGCAAACGGCTTGCAAGCGCCCACGCGCTTGCCGATTCGCTCAACGCGCCGCCTAAGTGATCTACTGCTCGTCCGGGTCCACCGCCGATAGCGCATCGCCGAGCAAACCGCTCGCCGCGTCTCCCGGCAATGCCTCGACGTCGCGCAGCTTGCGGTTCATCATCCGCGTGCGCGTTTCGGCGGCTTCGATCGAACGCGTGACCGTTTCCAGTTGCGCCTTCGTTTTCGCCAGCACGTCGCCGAATTTGCCGAACTCCGTCTTCACCGCGCCGAGCACCTGCCACACTTCGCTCGAACGCTTCTCGATGGCGAGCGTGCGGAACCCCATCTGCAAACTGTTGAGCAATGCGGTCAGCGTGGTCGGTCCGGCGATCGTCACGCGATAGTCGCGCTGCAACAGATCCGTCAATCCCGGACGGCGCAACACCTCGGCGTACAAGCCCTCGGTCGGCAGGAACAGCAGCGCAAAGTCCGTGGTGTGCGGCGGCGCCACGTATTTCTCCGCGATCGTGCGCGCTTCGGCGCGGATACGTGCTTCCAGTGCCCGCGAGGCCTCCTCGACCGCCACCGGATCGGCGCGCTCCTGGGCGTCGATCAAACGCTCGTAGTCTTCGCGGGGAAATTTCGCGTCGATGGGCAGCCACACCGGCGTGGCCGCGCTGCCCTGCTCCGCGCGCCCTGGCAGCTTGATCGCGAACTCGACGCGTTCATTGCTCTTCGGCACGGTGGCGACGTTCTTCGCGTATTGATCGGCGGTGAGCAGTTGTTCGAGCAAGGCTTCGAGCTGCACTTCGCCCCATGTCCCGCGCGTCTTGACGTTGGTGAGCACCTTCTTCAGATCGCCGACGCCGGCCGCCAGCGTCTGCATCTCGCCCAAGCCACGATGCACCTGTTCGAGCCGGTCCGACACCAGCTTGAACGATTCGCCCAGCCGCTGTTCGAGCGTGGCGTGCAGTTTTTCGTCGACGGTGCGGCGCATTTCCTCCAGCTTGGCGGCGTTGTTCGCCTCGATATCCTTCAGCCGCTGCTCGATGGTCGTGCGCACCTCGGCGAAGCGGCGGTCGTTCGCTTCGGTCAACTGGCCGAGCTGCAGACTCAGCGTGTCGCCGAACTGTTTGAGCGAGCGGCCCTGTTCGTCGCGCGCCTGCTGCGCCTGTTGCTGCAAGCTGTGCCGCACGGCGTCGAGTTGCTGTGCGAAGGCGTCGATCTTGCCGCCTTGCACCGTCGTCATGCTGGAGAACTGCGCGGCGAGCGTCTGCTGAAAATGCGCGAAGCCGCCGCTCTGCTCGGCGCGCGACACCCGCGCCGTCTCGGTGATGTCGTTGCGCAGCTGCCGTTCGAGACGCTCGTAAGCGTGCGCCTGCATGTCGGTCGCGGCGTCGATGCGCTGGTGAAGCTGCTCGAACTGCTCGACGTGCTCGCTCTGGTCAGCACGGCCACCGCCGCGCAGCAGCAGCGCCAGCGCGATGATCAACGCGACCGCCAGCACCGCGACGGCCGCTACCAGAATCATCGTCATGAACGCGCCTTGCCGATCACGTCAGGATTGATCGGATTCGGCGGACGACCGGCGCGCGGCCCTTCGCCGAGCGCGGCGATCAGATTGTCCGCGGCGAGGTTCGCCATCGCGCGGCGCGTCGCCTCGGTCGCGCTGGCGATGTGCGGCGTCAGCACGACGTTGGGCACCGTCAGCAGTTCGGGATTCAGCTTCGGCTCGCCTTCGTACACGTCCAGCCCGGCGGCGGCGATCCGCTTCGCGCGCAAGGCATCGACCAGGGCAGCATCGTCGACGATGCCGCCGCGCGCGATATTGGTCAGCGTCGCGCTCGGCTTCATCAGCGCCAGTTCGGCCGCGCCGATCGTGTGGTGGTTCTCCTTCGTGTACGGCAACACCAGCACGACGTGATCCGCCCGCCGCAGCAGGTCCTGCTTCGACACGTAGCCGGCATTCAGCTCGGCCTCGATCTCCGGCGCGACGCGCGACCGGTTGTGATAGATCACCTGCATGCCGAAGCCCTTCGCGCGACGCGCCAGCGCCTGGCCGATCCGCCCCATGCCGATCACGCCGAGCGTCGAGCCGTACACGTCGCCGCCGAGAAAGCCGTCGTACGCCCACTTCTCCCACTTGCCGGCGCGCAGCCAGTGCTCCGACTCGGCGATGCGGCGCGCGGCCGCCATCATCAGCGCCCAGCCGAAATCGGCGGTGGATTCGTTGAGCACGTCCGGCGTGTTCGTACCGAGCACGTTCGCGGCGTTGAACGCGGCCATGTCGAAATTGTTGTAGCCGACCGCCATGTTCGACACCACGCGCAGACGTGGCGCCGCCGCGAGCACGGCCGCGCCGATCGGGTCGCCGGCGGTCAGCGCGCCGTCCTTGTCCGCGAGACGACGGGTGAGTTCGTCGGCGGGCAGCACGTCGCCCTGATTCCAGTCGACGTCGAAATACTGTTTGAGCCGTTCGATCACATCCGGAAAAATCGGACGGGCGACGAGGATCTTCTGCATTGCCATTCTCCGTATAGCGCGTCGAGTGCGTTGGCCTCGGCGTTGAGGGTCGGTTCGAAAACGAAAGCGTGCGTCAAAAGAACAGCCAGCCGGTCACGAGAAAGAGCGGCAGCAACACCGCGCCCGACCAGGCCATGTACGCGAAAAAACTCGGCATGCGCACGCCGCGCGATTCCGCGATCGCTTTCACCATGAAGTTCGGCGCGTTGCCGATGTACGTGTTCGCGCCCATGAACACGGCGCCGGCCGAAATCGCGGCGAGCGTGGTGGCGCCGCTAGTCATCAAGGTCTGCGCGTCGCCGCCGGCCAGGTTGAAGAACACCAGATAGGTCGGCGCGTTGTCGAGAAACGACGATAGCAGTCCGGTGGCCCAGAAGTACATCGCGTCGTGCGGTTGGCCCGCGGCGTCGTTGACCAGATGGACGATGCCCGCGAACGCGCCCGCCTCGCCCGCGCGCAGGATCGTGATGACCGGCGCGATCGTCACGAAAATGCCGGCGAACAGCTTGGCGACCTCTTCGATCGGCGCCCAGTTGAAATCGTTGCCGGCGCGCGCGGCGCGCGGCGTGAGCCACAGCGACAGCAGCGTCACGCCGATCAGCGCGACATCGCGCACCGCGTTCTGCAAGGCCACGTGCGTGCCGAACACGTCGAACGCCATGCCCGGCTTCCACAAGCCGCTCATCAGCACCAGTCCGATCACCGCCGCGAGCAGCACGAAATTCACCTTGCCGTCGATGCCGAGCGGCGGCGTATCCGGCGTCGGATCGAGAAAGCGCGAGCGTTCCTCCTCGCGCCGATGAAAGAAGTAAGCGTCCAGCGCGTAGAACCCGCCGAGCAGCACGACGCACACGAACAGCATCGGCCACGCGAGATGGGTGGTGGTCCAGAAGAATCCGACGCCTTGCAGGAAACCGAGGAACAGCGGCGGATCGCCCAGCGGCGACAGCGAACCGCCGGCGTTCGCCACCAGAAAGATAAAGAACACGACGACGTGAACCACGTGCTTGCGGTTGTCGTTCGCGCGCAGCAACGGACGGATCAGCAGCATCGCGGCGCCGGTCGTGCCCATGATGCTCGCGAGCAAGGTGCCGAGCGCGAGGATCGCGGTATTCAGGCGCGGCGTGCCGTGCAGATTGCCGCGCACGCAGATGCCGCCCGCCACGGTATAAAGCGCCGTGAGCAGCACGATGAACGGAATGTATTCCTCGAACATCGCATGCACGAGGGAACCGAACGCGACGCCGGGGCCGAAGGTCAGCGCGAACGGCACGAGAAACGCGAGCGCCCACGCCGCCGCGATCTTGCCGAAATGGTGATGCCAGAATGCCGGCGCGACGAGCGGAAACACCGCGATGGACAGCAGCACGCCGGCGAACGGCAGCCCCCATAGCGCTGATAGCGTCGCGCCGTCCAGCGTGGCCGCGGCGGCCGGCTGGGACCAGACGGTCAAGATCGATACGACAATGGCGAACGCCATGCCCGCCTTCACGGCGTGCCCTTTCCTCATGCTGAAGTTCCTGGTGATTGCAGTGGCCGTGACGGCCGTGAAGCGAAGTGCGCCGCTCGAGCGATGCTGGAGCAACTCGGAGCAACGCTCTCGACGCAACGTTGACGCGCTCTTCAAGCGCCGCCCGGCGCCCTTTCAGGCGCCCTGCACGACGATCACATGCACGCGGTACGGACCATGCGCGCCGAGCACGATGGTCTGCTCGATATCGCCGGTGCGCGACGGCCCGGAGACGAAATTGACCGCGCGCGGCAGTTCGCCGCGCTCGCTGCGGATCAAGCCGAACGCCTCTTCATGACCCGCGACGATGCGCGACGCCGGCACGATCGCGATATGCGTTTCCGGCAGCAGACCGGCCGACGCATAGGTTTCCGGTCCCGACAGCAATACCAGCGTGCCGGTCTCGGCGGTGGCGCAAAAGCAGCCGGTGAGGCCGACGACATCGCTATCCCGCGGCTTGCGGAATTCGACGCTCAGACCGGCTTCGGCCCACGCCAGCTCGCGCAACGTCTGCCAGGCGATGGCCTGAAGCGGCAACGCATGTTGCGCGAGGTAGCGATGCGCGGCGGCGGGCACATCGCTCAACGCCTGCACGGTCTCGACCGTGGTCGACATCTTCTGCGCTTCCTCGATGAAGCGCGCGGTCAGATCGGCCGGCATCTCCGGACGCGGACCGGGCGGATGGCGCGCCACGTAGTCCGCGGCGGCCTCGCGTTCGGCCGCCTGCGCCTCCGGCTCGCGCCCTTGCGCCGCGCGGATGCGCGCCAGGATGTTGCGGCGGGCGATCGATGTGTCCATGTGCGAAATCCTCGTGTCGACAGCCGTTACTTCGATGCTTCTTCCTCGGGCTGCGCGATACCGAACACCTGACGCAGATAGGCCAGATAGTTCTTGTCCTCGCACATGTTCTTGCCCGGCGAGTCCGACAGCTTCGCCACTGGCTGACCATTGCAGCGAACCATCTTGATGACGATCTGCAACGGGTTGTAGCCGAGATCGTTGGTCAGGTTGGTGCCCACGCCGAAGGCCAGCTTGCAGCGTCCGCGGAAGCGCTCGTACAGCTGCAGCACCTTGGGAATGTCGAGCGCGTCGGAGAACACGAGGATCTTGGTGCGCGGGTCGCAGCGGTTCGCCTCGTAGTGCTTGAGCAGGCGCTCGCCCCAGTCGAACGGATCGCCGGAATCGTGGCGCGCGCCGTCGAACAGCTTGCAGAAGTACATGTCGAAGTCGCGCAGGAACGCTTCCATGCCGTACACGTCGGACAGCGCGATACCCAGGTCGCCGCGATATTCCTTGGCCCACATTTCGAAGCCGAAGATCTGCGAATCGCGCAGCCGCGGACCGAGCGCCTGACACGCCTGCAGATATTCATGCGCCATCGTGCCGAGCGGCGTGAGGCTGTGCTTCATCGCGTAGAAGACGTTGCTGGTGCCGGCGAACTGTTCGCCGAGGCCGTCCTTCAGCGTCAGGATCACTTCCTCGTGCCATTGCTTCGAGAAACGGCGGCGGGTGCCGTAGTCGGCGATCTTGCAATCGGAGAATTCGGGGCGCGCGCCCAGCAGCTTGATCTTCTCGACGAGGCGGCCGCGCCCTTCGCTGTAGTCGGGCTTCTGCTGCGTGTTGCGGAAGTAGACCTCGTTGACGATCGCCAGCATCGGGATCTCGAAGAGGATCGTATGCAGCCACGGGCCCTTGATCTCGATGTCGATTTCGCCATTGCCCTTCGGCGACGGCTCGATCGAAATGTACTTCTCGTTCAGATGGAACAGCGCGAGAAACTCGATGAAGTCGCCCTTGATGAAGCGCATGCGCCGCAGATAGTCGAGTTCCTCGTCGGTAAAGCGCAGATGACAGAGCTTGCGCACTTCCTCGCGGATCTCGGCGATATACGGCACGAGATCGACATTCGGCGTGCGGCAGCGGAAGCGATATTCCACGTTCGCAGCGGGGAAGTGATGCAACACCACTTGCATCATCGTGAACTTGTACAGATCGGTGTCGAGCAGCGAAGTAATAATCATGATGGTGCGAACTGAACCGCGGCAGAAAATCGGAAGGCCTGACTCAAACCATGCGCATACGGCGTGCCCCGTGCGCGCCGACCTGACGCATGTTACCCGAATGCGCGCCGACTCCGGGCATGGCCGGGCGCGCGTCAAAGCTTTCCCAGGGCGCGGCGGGCGCTTACGCAAGCCCGCCATAAACTAATCACGAAAACGTATAAAAGGCGTAGTCCGATGCCGCATACGCCTTTTGACGTTACGTTACAATAGCGCTTTTGGCGTATTCGCCTTCCCTGATTCTGCATGCAGGAGCTGCCTGAATGACTCACGTTGTGACCGAAAGCTGCATCAAGTGCCGCTATACCGACTGCGTCGATGTGTGCCCAGTGGACTGCTTTCGCGAAGGTCCCAACTTCCTCGCGATCGACCCCGATGAATGCATCGACTGCGCGGTGTGCGTGGCCGAGTGCCCGGTGAATGCCATTTATGCCGAGGAAGACGTGCCGGGCGACCAGCAGAACTTCATCGAACTGAATGCCGATCTGGCGAAGAGCTGGCCGAGCATCACGAAGACCAAGGCGCCGCTGCCGGAAGCCGACGAGTTCAAGGACATCAAGGAAAAGCTCGCCCTGCTCGCACGTTGAGCATGACGGTCTGCCCTGCGCATGGTTCGATCCAGTAAGTTCGGCCCGATAAAACGGGATACGAAAACGAGCTGCGCAGGGTATTGACAGGGTTCGAAGCTGCTTCTACAATTTCGTTTCTCTGCTGTTTGTTGTTCTGTTCCTCGATAGCTCAGTCGGTAGAGCGCCGGACTGTTAATCCGTAGGTCCCTGGTTCGAGCCCAGGTCGAGGAGCCAAGAATTGCAAAGGCCCGTTAACCAAGACGGGCTTTTTTATGTAGATCAAGTTGTACTGCTGTTCCTCGATAGCTCAGTCGGTAGAGCGCCGGACTGTTAATCCGTAGGTCCCTGGTTCGAGCCCAGGTCGAGGAGCCAAAATTTTGAAAGGCCCGCATCCGTGCGGGCCTTTTTGTTTTTACCTTGCGTGTTCTTCGTCGTGCGTTTTTGCGTCGTGCGTTTTTGTAGCGCGCGTCCCGCACGTCTTCGCGCTGCCGCTCGCGGATCTGCCACGCCTCGTCACTACGCCATCGCGCCGTTCGCCAGGTCAGCGCGCCGTTATACGATGTCGATTCCCGGCGCGCGCCGCACACGCGGCTTCGCGCCTCACCCACGCGCTCGTTTCCCGTCGCCACCATCGCCCATGAAACCGATCCTGTCGCGCATCGTTCTCGCCGCCGCTACCGCCGCCGTTGCCACTTCGATTCTGCCCGCCGCTCATGGCGAGGAAGTGGGCAGCGTCAACACCAACTTCCGCATCACCGGTTCCGACCGCGTGGTGGTCGAGGCCTATGACGACCCCATCGTGCAAGGCGTGACCTGCTATGTGTCGCGCGCCCGGACCGGCGGCGTCAAGGGCACGCTGGGCATTGCGGAAGATCCGACCGAGGCGTCCATCGCCTGCCGGCAGGTCGGCGCGATTCATTTCACCGGCCCCGTGAAGCAGCAGGCGGACGTGTTCTCGGTCAGCATGTCGCTGATCTTCAAAGCGCTGCACGTGGTGCGGGTGGTTGACGCGAAACGCAATACGCTCGTGTATCTGACTTACAGCGACCGGGTCGTCAGCGGCAGCGCGAAGAACAGCGTGAGCGCAGTGCCGATGCCGGCCGGCACGACGATCCCGGTCAAGTAACGGCTCGCGAACGTCCGTCCGCCTGCCCGTCTGCGCGTCCACCCGCTCATCCACTCGCTCCCCCACCTATCCATTCACCCGCCGACGCCCGCGCAGCCCTCGCCCAGCGGACCCGCCGCACTGGCGTCGCGCTACACTGAGCGGTCACGCAGAACCTTCGTCATGACCGCCGCCCATCGCTTCCAGGATTCCGCCCGCTACTGGCGCACGCCGCTTCTGCCCGGCGCGGATCTGCTCACCGCCGAATATCGCGACCACCAGTTCGCGCCGCATTGGCACGACGCTTACACGATTCCGGTGATCGTCGCGGGGGCCGAGGAGTACCGGTATCGCGGCTCGCACTACGTCGCGGAGGCCGGCAGCGTGCCGATCATCAACCCCGGCGAGCTGCACACGGGCTCGAAGGCGGTCGAGGACGGCTGGCGTTATCGCGTGATGTACGCGCCGGTGGCGTTCATTCACGATCTGGCCAGCGAGATCGCCGGCAAGCCGCACAGCCTGCCGTGGTTCGAGCCCGGCGTGATCCGCGATCCGGATCTGGCGCGCCGGCTCGCGCACGCGCACCGGCTGCTGGAAGCCGGCGACGATCCGCTCGCCGCCGAGGCCGCGATGCTCGACGCGCTGTCCACGCTGCTCGTCCGTTTTTCGCGGACGCAGCCCGAGCCCTCCCGCCTCGCCGCCGACGACACCCGCGTCGCCCTGATGCAGGAGCGGCTGACCGGCGACCTCACCACCGCCGTCGCGCTGGCCGACGTCGCGCAGGCGGCGGGGCTCTCGCCGTTTCATGCCGCGCGCCTGTTCACGCAGACGACCGGGCTCGCGCCGCACGCGTGGCGCAACCAGGTGCGCTTGCAGCGGGCGCTCGCGCCGTTGCGCGCCGGCGTATCGGTGACGGAAGTCGCCGCGGCCAGCGGTTTCACCGACCAGAGCCACTTCACGCGCCATTTCCGGCGGATGTTCGGCGTGCCGCCGGGCCGCTGGCAAGGCGATTGAGCGGGTGCTCCTGCTGACGGGTTGCGGGTTGCCGACGCGACCAGCGCGACCTGCGAGTTAGTTCGACCACGCGCATTCGGCCTGCAAGCGCATTCGATCCGCAGATCCGGCCTGCCGTCCGACGTCTTTCATAGCAAGAACGTACAAGCCCCACTCGCCGCCCTGCCGTTATGCTTCCCGCACCAAGGAGGCAAGATTGACCCATTCCACCCCAGGCCAGCCCACTAGCACCGGCCATCTCAAGGCATTCACCGCCGGCGCGCGCGACATCATTCCGATGATGGTCGGCGCCGCGCCGTTCGGCGTCATTTTCGGCACGCTCGTCGCATCCGGGCCACTGCATCTCTGGCACGGCCAGTTGATGTCGCTGGTCGTGTTCGCCGGCTCCGCGCAGTTCATCGCGCTCGGCCTGATCGCCGGGCACGCGAGTTTCGCGGTGATCCTCGCGACCACGCTGGTCGTCAACCTGCGGCACGTGCTGTACAGCGCGACGCTCGCGCCGCACGTCGCGCATCTGTCGACCCGCTGGCGCTGGGCGCTCGGCGCGCTGCTCACCGACGAAGTCTTCGCCGTCGCGTGGGAACACTACCGGCATCGCGAACCCGGCACGGTCGGTCCGCATTACTTTTTCGGCGCCGGTCTGGCGATGTATCTGAACTGGCAGCTCTGGACCCTCGCCGGCCTGCTGTTCGGCGCGGCATTCCCCGGCCTGCAGTCGCTGGGCCTCGATTTTGCGATGGTCGCGACCTTCATCGCGATCGTCGTGCCGCAGCTCGTCGCGCTGCGTTATCTGGCGGCGGCCGTCACGGCGGGCACGCTGGCGTTTTTCTGGCAGGCGTGGCCGTACAAGCTGGGCCTGCTCGGCGCGGTGTTCGCGGGCGTCGCGATCGGCGTGCTGCTGTCGACCTCGCGTCCGACCCTGCGCGGCACGCGCCATACCGCGGGGGCATCGCGATGAACTACGTTGCCTTGATTCTCGGCATGGCGCTGATTACGTGGGTGATCCGCGCGGCGGTGTTCGTGCTCGGCGACCGGCTGGTGTTTCCGCCGCTGGTGCGCACCGCCCTCGGTTTCGTGCCGGTGACGGTGCTCACCGCGATCATCGTGCCGATGGCGGTGTCGCCGCACGGCGGCGGCGCCGAACTGACCTGGCGCAATCCGCAGCTGGTCGGCGCGCTGGCCGCCGTGCTGGTGAGCGCGCTGACGCGCCGTCCACTGCTGACGATCGCGGTCGGCCTGGTGGTGTTTTTCGTCTGGCAATGCGTCGTGCTCCGGTAACGGTGCACCGGCCGGGGCGCGTATCGGCCAACCCGTCGAACGACGCGCCCCTCTAATCCCCCCGCCCCTCCCCGCCACACCCTTAAGTTTTCCCTGAATCCGCCGATATGAAGTCGAGGTCCGCTCACCGGGATATGACGTCCCGCTGATTTCGCGGCAACAGGCAGGAAGCAACCGCGCCGGCATCACGGGTCGCGTTTCATCGGGCTCGCGTGTGGCCGGATGACACGACGGGGCCGCGCGGCGGGACCAAACGGGATAACACATGGGTCAAATCACCCTCACGCTCAAAGACGAGACGATCGCGTCGCTGCGCAAGGATTTCGATGCGTTTCTGCGGGTATCGCTGAAGCTCGATCCGCAGTTCGCGACGCCGTCGTTCGAGGATTTCTTGCGCGCCAAGCTGCTCGACAACATGGTGCCGCTGACGGAACACGCGGTGCAGCGGATGTTGCAGGGCGGTCAGTACGCATGGGCGAAACGCACGCTGGACAAGGAATTCCCGGACGTCGTCGCGATTCTGATGCGGCAGGCCGGCGAATTCGGCTTCGGCTTCGCGGCGCGCTCGGAATGGACGCCGGAGGAACTGGCGAAGCAGTGCCGCGACTGGGCGGCGGCGATCGTCAAGGAAGCCGAGGGCGACGCCGCGCTGGTCGATCCGCTCGCCGCGCAGATCAAGAGCGCCGCGCAGGACATCCAGGCGCTGGAAGAAGTGATGCAGACGCCCGCGTGGCGGCTGGTGGAATCGCTGCGTCAGCGCGTCTACGAGGCGAAGGTCGCATGCGAGACGAGCGTGGGCAGCACCGCGCGCGAAAAGCTGGGCGAACTGCGCGGGCTGTTGCGGCTCGGCATTTCGCATGGCTCGTTCCAGAAACAGGAAGCGCAGCAGATCATGGAATATCTGCGTCTGCTCAAGCCGGAAATTTTCGTCGAGGAGCCGTACGACGTGTTTTCGCGGCTGGCGGCGTGGCTGCGCAATTTCTTCGTGCCGCCGCGTCCGGCGCCGCAACAGCAGCAACGGCAATCACGCGGTTGATCGCTCGCCAGGCGCCCGTTCTCTCCGGCCCTGGCCGCTTCCCGCTCAGTCCCACATCTTTCTGAGCTTCGCCCCGATCTCGATCTTCGCCCGCGCGGCGGCCGCCAGGCCCGCCGCGGTCGGCGCGCCCGGCAGCGTCACGCGCGGCCACGCATAGGCGTCGAACAACGGCATCAGATGGGCGGGGATGAAGCGCGTGCGCGACGCCCACACGTGGCGGTCGCCCATGTGCGTCTGGTTGTGCACGTAAAAGCGCTGCGGCACGACGATATGCAGATCCTCCCTGGCACGCGTCATCGCGACGTAGAGCAGCCGGCGCTCCTCGTCGAGGTCTTCGTCGCTGCCCGTGCCCAGATCGGACGGGATGCAGCCGTCGACACCGTTCAGCACGAACACGTTGCGCCACTCCTGCCCCTTCGCGGAATGGATGGTGGACAGGATCAGGTAGTCCTCGTCGAGCAGCGGCACACCGGATTCGCCGCTGGTGGCGTCGGGCGGATCGAGCGTCAGTTCGGTCAGGAAACGTTCGCGCGACGCATACGTACCCGCGATGCTCTCCATCTGCAGCACGTCCGCGTGACGGATCGCCGCGTCCTCGTGATTACGTTCGAGATGCGGCTCGTACCAGCGCCGCACCATTTCGAATTCGGCGGGCCACGGCGTCTGCCGGCCATACACGCTCGACATCAGCTTGACGAACGGATGCCAGTCCTCCTGCGCCCGCGCGGGCGGGGTGAACGCGGCTAGCGCGGCGGCGGCGGTGTCGATGGGATGGGTGGCCAGACCGCCGGTCGGATCGGTGGCGGCGTTGGCGTTCATACCACCACCCACACCACCCGCACGCGCGGCGATCTCGTCGAGCACTTTCGCCGCAGTCGCCGGCCCCACGCCCGGCAGCAGTTGCACGACGCGAAAACCCGCGACGCGGTCGCGCGGATTTTCCGCCCAGCGCAGCACGGCGAGCACATCCTTGACGTGCACCGAATCGAGAAACTTCAGTCCGCCGAACTTCACGAACGGGATGTTGCGCCGGGTCAGCTCGACCTCCAGCGCGGCGCTGTGATGCGCGGCGCGGAACAGCACGGCCTGCGACTTGAGCTTGACGCCCTGCTCGCGCGCTTCGAGCACCTGTTCGACGACGTAGCGCGCCTGATCGGCTTCATCGGCGACGGTGACGAGGCGCGGACGCTGCGCCGACGCCTTGTCCGTCCATAAATTCTTCGTGTAACGCTCGCTGGCCAGCTCGATCACCGCGTTCGACGCCGCGAGGATCGGCTCCGTCGACCGGTAATTGCGTTCGAGCGTGATCTGCCGCGCGGGCGGATCGAACTGCGCCGGGAAATCGAGGATGTTGCGCACCGTTGCGCCGCGAAACGAATAGATCGACTGGGCGTCGTCGCCGACCACGGTCAGACCGCGGCCGTCGGGCTTCAGCGCGAGCAGGATCGACGCCTGCAGCCGGTTGGTGTCCTGATATTCATCGACCAGCACATGGTCGAAGCGCGCCGACAGATCCGCCGCGATCGCCGGCTCGGCGGCCATATGCGACCAGTAGAGCAGCAGATCGTCGTAGTCGAGCACGCTCTGCTTCTGTTTCGCATCGACGTAGGCGGCGAACAGGCGGCGCAGATCGTCCTCCCATTCGCGGCACCACGGGAACGCGTGGTCGAGCACGTGCGTCAGCGACGCTCCCGTATTCACGACGCGCGAATAGATCGCGAAGCAGGTGCTCTTGGCCGGGAAGCGCCGCTCTTTGGCGGACAAGCCGAGCTCGTGTCGCACCAGGTTCATCAGATCGGCGGAATCCTCGCGGTCGTTGATCGTGAAGGCGGGCGCGAGACCGATCAAGTCCGCGTATTCGCGCAGCAGGCGCGCGCCGACGCTGTGAAACGTGCCCGACCACGTGAGCCCCTGCGCGAGCGCGGCGCGCGCGCCGAGTGCCGCCCCGGCGATGCGCGTGACCCGGCGCGTCATTTCCAGCGCGGCCCGGCGCGAAAAAGTCAGCAGCAGGATGCGGCGCGGATCGGCGCCCTTCACCACCAGATTCGCAACGCGGTGCGCGAGCGTATTGGTCTTGCCGGAGCCCGCGCCCGCGATCACCAGCAACGCGCCGGACGGCGCGTTCGGCGTGTCGGCGCCGTATTCGGCAGCCTCGCGTTGCGCGGCGTTGAGTTTGGCGAGCCAGTCGGCGGCGGGGTTGGCGTTGTCCGTGGCGCTGTGGGGTGCGTCGGGTGTTTCGGACGCACCCGCGGCATGGGTTGCGTTCGCCGTACGGGCGCTGGCGGACACGTCGAGCGTATCGGCCAGATTGGCCATATCGGCGGATGGCAGCGAGGGATTGGCGACGGGATGCACGTGGATTCAGGCGCGGGCGTGATTTCGGGATAGCGACGCACACTGTATATCCATACAACCCCGGCAGACAAGCGACCCTTATTTTCGCGATGCTGCGGCACATACTTCCGCTTCAACCGTTGGCCTAAAGCGGCCACGGCCGGCGCCTCACCACTCGATCAACCACTCGACCGCCCACGCTTCGCACAAGCATCCACGCAAAAAATGGCCCGTCACGCTTGCGCGTGACGGGCCATTTTTCTTTCCACCGGACACAAGGCAGTGTGCGAAGCGCACTCACATCATCCGCCCTGCTACCGCCGTCTTACTGCTTCTTCGCATCCTTCACGTTGGCGTCGGCGTTCGCCTTGTCGGCGTCAGCCTGCGCGTCCGTTTTCTTCTTGTCGGCCTTGGCCTGCGCGACGGACGACTTCTTGTCCGCCTTCGCCTGTTCCTTCGCGGCCTTCTTGTCCGCATGCGTGACCGGCGCGGCGGCCGGGTCGCTCGCCTGCGCGAACGCCACGGACGACAGACACCCCGCGATCAGCGCGGCGCAGATCTGGTTTCGGGTCGATTGAATCATGCTCATGCGGCACCTCCGTTCAAGGCCTTATCGATGACTAACAACGGCGATCAATGCTTCACATCGCTGCCGTCGGACTGGTCGCCCGTCTGGCCTTGCATGTTCATCTTCATTTCATTGTTGGCGGTCTGCTTGTCCGCCTTCTGGTTGATCTTGGCGTCGCGCACCTGCTCCTTGTACTGGGTCTTGGCGGCCTTCTGCTGATCCTTCAGCTCGGCCTTCGACGCCTTCTTCGACGCGCGGTAGTCGGCATTGGCCTTGGCGTTCGCTTCGCGCTTCTGCACCAGCGGATCGGTCGAGCCCGGCGCCGTCAGACGGGTCGGAGCGGGCGTCGGCGGCTGCACGCCGGCGGCGGCGGGCGCCATGGTCGTGGCGTCGGCGCCCGGCGCCTGCATCTGGGTTTGCGCCTGCACATCCGCGCCGGCGGCGGGTTGCGCGGTCTGCGCGACAGCCGCGGTCGCGGCGAAAGCGGTCACGGCGGTACCGATCAGGAGCGTACGAATCTGGGTCATGGTTCAATTCCTCTCTAAAGTTGTTGTGACCGGGGCGTCGTATCCGGCGCGGCGCGGCTCGATGACGACAACGCCTTGCCCTGCCTCGCCCGGTCTTCTCGCTTCGGAACATATCCAGCAAGCTTGCCTACAGAACCGAACTTTACGAGTGAATTTCCAAAGCAGCGATCGCTGTTACGGAAGGTTTCACTTTCCGACAATTGCACAACATCTGCTTGCAATTGCCTACACGTCGTCTGTCGTGCGGACGGGTTTCGTCCGCGGACAGCTTCTGGCTTATGATGCGAACCCTTTGCCTGAAGGTGCAAACGCCATGCCCAACCTCGATTTCACGCTGACCGGCGACTACGTCGAACTGCACAATCTCCTGAAGATAACGGGCCTCGCGGAGAGCGGCGGCCAGGCAAAAATGATGGTCGCGGACGGCGCGGTGACCGTCGACGGCCAGGTCGAAACGCGTAAAACCTGCAAAATCCGCGCGGGCCAGGCGGTGTTGATCGGCGATACGCGCATCGCGGTTCACGAAGGCTGAGGGCGCGGTTGCGCTCGCGAGGCTTCGGCCGTCCCGTCCGGAAATTCGGAGGACCGCGCGCACCAAAATCGTGCCTCGGTCATCGACAGCGCCGCGCGCAGGCAATAAGCTGTCTGTTTCGACAGATGACAAACGGCTGACACGATCGGCTCGCGACTGTCCGACGCTTCGCTGACGTGCCACGCGCCGGCCTTGCCGGGTCGCTGCCGCTCCTGCTGGCGCTGTCTTTCGCTGTCTTTCGCTGTCTGTCGCTGCCCCCCGTTCAGACGCTTTCGCCGCCAGGCGTTCCCATGACTCAATCCAGCTTCTCCCGGGCCGCCGCCCGGCCGCCGACGCTTTCCCGCCACGCCGCCGACACTGCGCGGCTCGCCGCTCCGCTCGCCATCGCGCAGCTCGCGCAAATGGCGATGGCCGTCACCGACACGATCCTGCTCGGCTCGCTCGGCCCCGACGCGCTCGCCGCCGGCGGTCTCGGCGCGAACCTCTTCTTCGTCGTGGTGACGCTGCTGCAAGGCGTGCTGACCTCGGTCAGCGTGAGCGTGTCGCACGCGCGCGGCGCGCAGGACGAAGGCCGCGTGCCGCATATCTACTGGACCGGCTTCGTGCTGTCGGTGCTGCTGTCGGTGCCGGCCTTCGCATTGCTGTCGTTCGCCACGCCGGTCCTGCTCGCCTTCGGCGAACCCGCGCTGCTCGCGCACAACGTCGGCGAATACGCGTCGGTGCTGCGCTGGGGCTCGCTCGGCAGCCTGATCGGCGTCGGTCTGATGCGCTCGTTCCTGCCGGCGATCGGCGCGGCCAGGCGCCTGCTGTGGGTGTCGCTGATCAGCGTCGGCGTGAACGGCTTTCTCAACTACGGGCTGATTCACGGCGCGTTCGGCTTGCCGCGGCTCGGCTTTCTCGGCTCGGCGGCGGCCACGTCGATCACGGTCTGGCTGAGCGCGTTGCTGCTGATGGCGCTGCTGCATCTGCGGCCGCGCTATCGGCATTTCGTCGTCGCGACGCGACCCAACGTGCCGCTGATGGGCGAGTTGTTCGGCATCGGCTGGCCGGTGGCGATCACTTATGGCGTCGAATCCACGCTGTTTCTCGCCACCGGCCTGATGGTCGGCCTGCTCGGCGAGTCGCAGCTGGCCGCGCATCAGATCGCCTTGAACGTGGCGTCGGCGGCGTTCATGGTGCCGCTCGCGATCGGCCAGGCGGCGAACGTGCGCGTCGGCTTCTGGTCCGGCGCCGGACAGCCGCTCGCCGCGCGTCACGCGGGTTTCGTCGCGCTGGCGCTGGGCGTCGGCTTCATGACGCTGTCGGGCATCGTGCTGATCGCGGCGCCGCACTGGATTGTCGGCCTGTATCTGCATCTCGACGATCCGGCCAACGCCGCCACCATCCAGCTGGCGAGTTCGCTGCTCGGCGTGGCGGCGATTTTCCAGATCGTCGACGGCATGCAGACGGTGGGCTCCGGCTGTCTGCGCGGCCTGAAGGACACGCGCGTACCGATGATCGCCGCCGCGTTCGGTTACTGGGTGATCGGCTTTCCGACCGGGTACACGCTCGCGTTTCACTTCGGGCTGGGCGCGCGCGGTTTGTGGTGGGGACTGGCCGCGGGGCTCGCGAGCGTCGCGTTGCTGATGACGCTGCGCTTTCACAGGCTGAGTCTGCGGCGTGTGCCGGATGCGGCGCAGACGGCCGGCACGCCGCCGAACGCGTCTACTTGAGTGAAGCGGACGGATCGGTGAAAGCGGCGGCTTGCCGGTCCGGACAGCAGTGCATCGGTGTAAGCGGGACCACGCCGGCATTAACGAACAGAACGCCATCTGGTTGCACGCGCAACCGTCCGCACACGGCAACCGCACGACAACCACACAGCAAGCGCACGGCAACCGCACCGCGCCAGCTAAAATGCGCGCTCGGCCGCCGCCGCGCCCACTCACGCCAACGCCAACGCCCCGTCATCCGACCGACCTCACTTCGCGCGATGAATCCATCGCGGCAAAGCGATAAAAAAGAATCAAGGACCACCCGTCATGCTCGCCCGCGTCACCCGTCTGTTTCCGCTCTGGGCCGTGCTCGTCTCGATCGCCGCCTACACCTCGCCCGCGTCGTTCGCCGGCATCGCGCCACACGTCACCACGCTGCTCACCATCATCATGCTGGCGATGGGCGTCACGCTGTCCGTCGCCGATTTCCAGCGCGTCTTCACGCGTCCCGCGCCGGTGATCGCCGGCATCGTGCTCCACTATCTCGTGATGCCGCTCGCCGCGTGGGTCATCGCCCGCGCGCTGCGCATGCCGCCCGATCTCACCGCCGGCATGGTGCTGGTGGGCAGCGTCGCGAGCGGCACGGCGTCGAACGTGATGATCTATCTGGCGCGCGGCGATGTCGCGTTGTCGGTGACCATCAGCGCGCTGTCGACGCTGGTCGGCGTGTTCGCGACGCCCCTGCTCACGCGTCTGTACGTGGACGCGTCGATCGTCGTCGACGTGCACGGCATGCTGATGAGCATCCTGCAGATCGTCGCCTTGCCGATCGTGGTCGGCCTCGTCGTCAACCATCTGTTCGGCAAGGCGGTGCGCAAGGTCGAACCGGTGCTGCCGCTGATCTCGATGGTCGCGATCCTGCTGATCATCGGCGCGGTGGTGGGCGGCACGCAGAAGAGCATCGCGTCGGTCGGTCTCGTGGTGATGGTCGGTGTGGTGCTGCATAACGGCATCGGCCTGCTCGGCGGCTATTGGGGCGGCCGTCTGCTCGGTTTCGACGAAGCCGTCTGCCGCACGCTCGCGATCGAGGTCGGCATGCAGAACTCCGGCCTCGCGGCGACCTTGGGCAAGCTGTATTTCACGCCGATCGCCGCGTTGCCCGGCGCGCTGTTCTCGGTGTGGCACAACCTGTCGGGCTCGCTGCTGGCGGGCTATTGGGCGGGACGTCCGGCGAAGGGCTCGACGCATCCGGATGGTGAACGCGCGTTGAACGCCGAACGCGGTTGATGAAAAAGCGCGGAGCGGGAATGACGCCCGCCCCGCGCACCCGCCTCGCCGGCCGGCGAACGAAACCCGCCGCCGTAATTCCCCTTAGAATGCTTTTCTCGACAGCGTCGGCCCGTTTTCGCACGCTGCCGCCATGAGAAGTCCGCCAACCAGGGAGAAGCGAGCGTGCCGTGGCATCGACAGCAAAATCACAATGAGAGTCGGGCTGCACTGCATCGGCAGCCAGCATTTAACGCGGTGCGCCACACCACCCGGCAATTTTTCCTGCTGTGCTTCGCAACGGCATGCCTGACCGCCTGCGCGACCCGGCCGCCCGCCACCGCCTTCGACCGTCAGGTCACCCACGCACTCTCTCCCACCGAGACCACGCCGCTGCGCACCGCGCTCGCGCCGCTCGAAGCCGCGCATCCTGACGAGTCCGGCTTCCGTGTGCTGTCGAGCGGCACCGACGCGTTGCAGATGCGCATCGCCCTCGCGCGCGCGGCGACCCGCACGCTCGACATGCAGTACTACATCGCCAACGAGGACACCACCGGCAAGCTGCTGCTCGGCGCCGCGCTCTACGCGGCCGATCACGGCGTGCGCGTGCGGATGCTGGTCGACGACCTGAACTTCAAGGACATCGATCAGATCATGGCGGGCCTGAACTCGCACGACAACATCGAAATCCGCGTGTTCAATCCGTTCGGCAGCGCGCAGGGCGGCGTGTTCGAACGCACCACCAACCTGTTCACGCAGATCGGCCACTTCACGCGCCGCATGCACAACAAGGCGATGATCGCGGACAACCAGCTGGCGATCGTCGGCGGCCGCAATCTCGGCGACGAATACTTCAGCGCGAGCGAAACGCTGCAATTCCGCGACCTCGACGTGCTCGCCGCGGGCCCGATCACCGCCGACGTCTCCGCGAGTTTCGACGACTACTGGAACAGCAGCATCGCGTATCCGCTGCGCGTGCTGAACAAGCAGAAGTTCGACCCGAAAGTGCTCGACCAGACGCGCGACGACCTGCGCAAGCACTGGCGCGAAAACGCCGACCCGTACAACGCGAAACCGCTGAACGCGACGCCGCTCGCCGCGCAGATCAGCGGCGATCAGCTCGGCTTGACGTGGGCGCCGGCCGAGTTCAAGGCGGACCTGCCGGAGAAGATCGCGCGCCCGTCGCCGGATTATGTGAGTCCGCCGATGCAGCGCCTCGCCGATCTGATGCGCGACGCGCGCCAGGACTTCCTGATCATTTCGCCGTACTTCGTGCCGCACGAATCCGGCGTGAAGGCGGCCGGCGAACTCACGCATCGCGGCGTCCGCATCGCCGTGCTGACCAACTCGCTCGCCGCCACCGACGCAGTCGCCGTGCAGGCCGGCTACAGCCCGTTCCGCGTGCCGCTGCTGAAGCAAGGCGTCGAGCTGTACGAGTTCAAGCCGCAGCAGAACACGCCGCGCGCGGGCATCGCCGGTTCGCGTTCGCGTGCCAGCCTGCACGCGAAAACCTACGTGATCGATCACAAGATTCTGGTGATCGGCTCGATGAATCTGGACCCGCGCTCGGCCAACCTGAACACCGAACTCGCGCTGGTGATCCACAGCCCGGCGCTCGCCGACCAGGTTGCGCAGATTTTCGCGCGCGCGACCTCGCCGGACGCGAGTTATCGCGTGACGCTCGCCGACAGCGCGCAACTCGCCTACCTGCGGTCGATCGGCGCGCCGCTGTCGCCGCTGGTGTGGACCGACGTCGAAAACGGCCAGCGCCGCACCTACATTTTCGACCCGCAAGCGGGGCTGTATCGCAACGCGCTCACGGGTCTATTCTCCCTATTGCCTGTCAACGCAGAACTTTGAAAAGCGGAGTGGATGATGACCGAAGACGTACGAATGGAGCGTGACACGTTCGGCGAAATCGCCGTGCCGAACGCGCGTCTCTGGGGCGCGCAAACCCAGCGCTCGCTGCAGAATTTCCGTATTTCGACCGAGAAGCAGTCGCCCGAGCTGATCAATGCGCTGGCCGTCATCAAGCGCGCCGCCGCCGAGGTCAACCAGGGGCTCGGCGTGCTCGACGCGAACAAGGCGAAGGCGATCGTCGAGGCCGCCGACGAGATCATCGCCGGCAAGCATCCGGGCGAATTTCCGCTGGCCGTCTGGCAGACCGGCTCGGGCACGCAGACCAACATGAACCTGAACGAGGTGATCGCGAACCGGGCGAGCGAACTGCTCGGCGGCGAGCGCGGCGAAGCCCGCAAGGTGCATCCGAACGACGACGTGAATCGTGGCCAGTCGTCGAACGACGTGTTCCCGACGGCGATGCACGTGGCCGCCGCCGACGCGATCGTCAAGCACCTGCTGCCGGCGCTGAAGACGCTGCGCGACACGCTCGACGGCAAGGCGAAGGCGTTCGCCGGGATCGTGAAGATCGGCCGCACGCACCTGCAGGACGCCACGCCGCTCACGCTCGGCCAGGAGTTTTCGGGTTACGTCGCGCAGCTCGAACACGGCATCCGTCACGTGGAAACGGCGCTGCCGCATCTGTACGAACTCGCCCAGGGCGGCACCGCGGTCGGCACGGGCCTGAACGCGCATCCCGAGTTCGCGGACAAGGTCGCGGCGGCGATCGGCAGACAGACCGGCCTGCCGTTCGTGTCGGCGCCGAACAAGTTCGAGGTGATGGCCGCCGCCGACGCGCTGGTGTTCGCGCACGGCGCCCTGAAGACGGTCGCCGCGAGCCTGAACAAGATCGCCAACGACATCCGCTGGCTGGCAAGCGGTCCGCGCTGCGGGCTGGGCGAGCTGTCGATTCCGGAGAACGAACCGGGCAGTTCGATCATGCCGGGCAAGGTCAATCCGACCCAGTCCGAAGCGCTCACCATGCTGTGCGCACAGGTGTTCGGCAACGACGTCGCGGTGAACATCGGCGGCGCGAGCGGCAACTTCGAGCTGAACGTGTTCCGGCCGATGATCGCGCACAACGTGCTGCAATCGGTGCGTCTGCTCGCCGACGGCGCGCTGAGCTTCAACGACAACTGCGCGGTCGGCATCGAGCCGAATCACGAGCGCATCGACACGTTGCTGAACGAATCGCTGATGCTGGTGACGGCGCTCAATCCGCACATCGGCTACGACAAGGCCGCGCAGATCGCGAAGAAGGCGCACAAGGAGGGCACGACGCTGAAGGCGTCGGCGCTCGCGCTCGGTTACGTGACCGAACAGCAGTTCGACGAGTGGGTGCAGCCGAAGGACATGGTCGGGCACACGGCCAGCTGAAAACGCGGGCCGAAAACGAAAAAGCCGGTCGAACGACCGGCTTTTTTTCTGACTCGTTGCGTCGACGCCTCAGAGCGGATTCGACATGAATTCAAAGCGAATTCGACGTGGACGCAACGCAATCTCAACGCCAGCGCATCACGCCCCGTTCACACCTTCCCCTGCGCCACCTCTTCCGGCTTCAGTTCGACGATCGCGTCGAGCGCGGCCTTCACGTCCATCGCGTATCTGGCGAGGCGCTTCTGCTCCTCCGTCTCCGGCACGAAGGCCGGCACCGGCACCGGATGCCCGTTCTCGTTGACGGCGACCATCACCACCAGACAGTCCGTGGTTTGCAGCAATTCGCCGCCTTTCGGATCCCCAGCCTGCACCGACACGTGGATGTGCATGCTGGTGCGGCCCGTCGCCACGACGCGCGCGCGCAGTTCGACGAGGTTGCCCACCAGAATCGGCCGGCGAAAACGGATGTTGCCGACGCTGACCGTCACGCAATAGCGACCCGACCAGACCGCCGAACACGCGTACGCGGTTTCGTCGATCCACTTCATCAACGCGCCGCCGTGCACCTTGCCGCCGAAGTTGACCGAAGTCGGTTCGGCGAGGAAACGGAAGGTGGTTTCGGATCGGTCCAACGGCGCTGCGGGAAGGGTGCTCATCTTGACTCCGGTCAATCGGACGCATTGAAAGGAGGCGATTATACGAGCGCAATATTGACTGCGGCGCGGGTTGAGTGCGCTTTTGGGGCGCTTACCGGCGCGTCCGGATGGACTTTTAATCGTTTTCGGCGCTTATTTCCGCACGGTGACGCCTTCGTCGATCGTGCCGTACATCGTGATGCTGCCCGTACCCGCGCCCGACGAATCGGCGCCGCCCTGCGCGCACGCGCCGAGCAGCAGTGCCGCGGTCAGCACGGCGAGAAGAATTTTCATGACTGCGTGTTCCTGCAAGGACGAGCTTCGATTCTAGCCTGGCGGGTCTGACGCGCTCCGCAACGCTCGGAGGATGCGCCGGCGATCATGGACGCATCCCGCGTCGAACCTGAGACCAAACCCAAGGGCGAAGCCTGCGCCGTCTTATCCGCCGGGATTCCGTAGCGGCCGCACGGTACATTTCACGCTAAGCTGAAACATCGAATGCGATGAGTGCGTAAAGTGGTTCGCATGCCGCGCCATGCCGCCCCTGCATGCCGGCCGTGAAACCCATCGCACGGCCGACGAGCCGGCGTGAACCGCTGACGCCCCGAGCCGACAGGAGATCCCGATGACAGCCCGACTCAACGACGAACAGAACCATTTCCCCGGCCTCAGCCGGATCGGCGCGCTGCTCGCCGACCCCGGCCGCGCCGCGATGCTGTGGGCGCTGATGGACGGCAGCGCCCGCCCCGCCGGCGAACTGACGATGATCGCCGGCCTCTCGCCTTCGGCGGCCAGCGCGCATCTTGCGCGCCTCACCGACGGCGGTTTGCTCGCGCTCGAAGTGCGCGGCCGGCATCGCTATTTCCGGATCGCGTCGCCGGATATCGCCGCCTCCATCGAAGCGCTCGCCAACGTCGCGCAGGTCAGCGCGCCGCAACTCGCGGTGCCGCGTCCGGTGCGCACTGTGCCGCTCGAGATGCGCTACGCGCGCACCTGCTACGACCACATGGCGGGCGAATTGTCGGTGCGCGTGCTCGAGCGGCTCGTTCAGCGGGGTCTGCTGACCGTGGATGGCACGTCGCTGGAAGCGACCGGCAGCGGGACCGCGCGCTTTGCTGAATGGGGCATCGACACGTCCGCGCAGAAGAGCCGCAAACGCCGCTTTGCCTGCACCTGCCCCGACTGGAGCGAACGGCGGCCGCACCTGGGCGGCGCGCTCGGCGCGGCACTGCTCGATTCGTGGTGCGCGCACGGCTGGGTCGAGCGGACCGAGCGGCCGCGTATTCTGCGCGTCACGCCGTCCGGGCAACGGCAGTTCGACGCGTTTCTGGCGGAGTGACGAAGACGAATCGCGATCACGTCGAACGACGCGCGAGCCGCCCGGATCGCGCGTCTTGTCCTGCTCTCCTGAACACGTGACATAGCGCGGCTGATGTCTCACCCGGCCACCGTCTCCCAAGCGGTCTCCCCACCCCCTTGTCCGCCCGTAACCGCCTGATCCGATTACAAAAAATCCCCAATCAGCTTACGAATCGCCTTATCGAGACCTTTTGTTACACGCTGTGGAGAGGGCCTTACAAAAGTGGGGCTCTTGAAACATGGCAGGCAGGTAAAGTGGGCTCCGGATGAAGCAAAATGCCGCGTCCGCCGGAGATAAAACATGAGAACACTGACCACACATCAAAACTCGAAACGCCGCAGCACGGGCTATACCCTCATCGCGGCCGCCGCGTTCCTGTTCGCCGCGCAGGCGGGCATCGCGCAGGAAATGCAGCAGCCGGCGCCGCAGGTCGCCGCCAGCCAGAACACCGATCCGCCAGGACGCGTCGCGCGTCTGAACTACATGGCCGGCACCGTCACCACCGAGCCGGCCGGCGCGACCGACTGGTCGTACGCGCAGGTCAACCGCCCGCTCACCACCGGCGACCAGTTGTGGAACGACCAGAACTCGCGCTCCGAATTGCACATCGGCTCGACCGCGGTACGCCTCGATCAATCGACCAGCCTCGACATCCTCAACCTCGACGACAACAGCGCGCAGCTGAAGGTCGCGCAAGGCACGTTGTCGATGCGGGTGCGCGAACTCGCGCCGGGCTCGTCGTATGAGATCGACACGCCGAACGCGGCGCTCGGACTGAATGGCCCCGGCGACTATCGCGTGGATGTCGCGCCGGACGGCAGCAGCACGCTCGTCACCGTGCGCAGCGGCAACGTGACGGTGTACGGCGACAGCGGTCAGGTGCAGGTCGCGGCCGGCCAGCAGATCCGCTTCGGCGGCACGAATCTGCAGCAACTCGCCGACAACGGCGTGCCGGGCCTCGACGGCTTCGACCAGTGGGCCGCCGCGCGCGATGCCGCGGAAGACCGCTCGGTGTCGGCGCGCTATGTGTCGCGCGACATCCCCGGTTATCAGGATCTCGACGCGAACGGCACGTGGCGCAGCAGCCCGCAGTACGGCGAGGTGTGGGTACCGCGCGCCACGCCGGTGGGCTGGGCGCCGTATCACGAAGGTCATTGGGTCTGGCAGGCACCGTGGGGCTGGACCTGGGTCGACGATGCGCCGTGGGGCTTCGCGCCGTACCACTACGGCCGCTGGGCCCAGGTCGACGACAGCTGGGCGTGGGTGCCGGGCCCGCTCGTGGTCAGCGCGCCGCCGCCCGTGTATGCGCCGGCATTGGTCGCGTTCGTCGGGGGCGGCGGTGGTGGCGGGATCAATTGGGGCGTGAGCCTGGCGATCGGCGGTGCGGTCGCGGCCGGTGTCGCGTGGTTCCCGCTTGGCCCGGGAGAAGCGTGGCATCCGCAATGGGGCGGCCACGATCACTGGAGCCCCGGCTACTACAACCGCGTCAACCAGACGACGGTGGTCAACAACTACAACCGCAACATCAACGTGACGAATGTGAATGTGACCAACATTCACAACACGTACATCAACTACCGCGCGCCGGGCGCGGTGACCGCCGTGCCGGCGACCGCCTTCGTGCACGGTCAGCCGGTCGCGCGCTTCGCGCAGAAGGTCGATCCGCAGCAATGGCGCAATGCGCGGATCAACCCGGGCGGCGTGGGCATCGCGCCGGTCAAGGAAAGCTTCGGTCCGGGTCTGCGCAACGCGAATTACCGGCCGCCGGCCGCGGTCGCCGCCCGTCCGGTGGTGGCGACGCGTAATCCGGCGATGCCGGCCGCGTATCACGACAGCCTCGCGCAGAATTTCGCGCAGAATGGCGGCCGGGTGGCGGGTGCGGGGCAACCGATCGTGCGGACCTCGGTGCCCGCGCATATGGCGGGTGGGCCGGGCGCGTTGCCGGTGCAGAACGTGCGCGTCGTGCAGTCGCATCTGGCGGGTCGCACGCCGGGCGCGGCGCCGGGCGCGCCGGGTGCGGGTGCGCCGGGTGGGGCTCACCTGCCCAACGGGATGCCGCAGACGGCACAACGCCCGGGTGCAGTGCCTGGCGCGCCCGGTCAGCCGCCGCGTGCCGGCGAGCCGCAGGCGCGGCCGGGTACCCCGCCGGCGATGGCCAACGCACGTCAGCAGCCTAACGAGGCTGGGCATCCGATGAACGGCGTGCCGCGTCCGCCGCAGGCGAGCTTCGGCAATCCGCAGGCCAATGCGCAGCAGCATGGTGCACCGATGCAGGCCGGTCAGCAGGCCGCCGCGAACGAGCGTCACGAACCGGCGTGGACACAGCCGCACACGCCGATGGCGCAGCAACGCGGTCAGCAGGAGCCGATGCATCAAGCGGGTCAAGCGGGTCAGCCTGGCCAGATGGAAGGCCGGCCGCAGGGACAGCCGCAGGCGCAAGCGATGCCGCGCCCGCAACAGGCCGAGCGGCAACCGGAAGCGCCGCGCGAAGCACAGCGTCCGCAGGAACCGCGTCCGCAGCCGATGCAGCAGGCTCAGCAACCGCGCGAGGAGGTTCATCCGCAGCAGGCGCAACAGCCGCGGCCCGAAGCCCGGCCGGAGCCGCGCCCGCAACCGATGCAGCAGCCGCGTCAGGAGCCTCGCCCGGAACCGCGTCCGCAGCAGGTGCAGCAACCGCGTCCGGAACCGCGCCCGCAGGCCGCGCAACCCCGACCGGAACCGCATCCGCAGCAGGCCCAGCGCCCCGAGCCGCATCCGCAACAGCAGCACGCGGAACAGCATTCGGGCGGTGGCAATCATGAGGAGCGCCACAAGGGGTAAGCGCGGTTGAACGCGTCAACCCTTCCCGACGGTGCGTGTGCGGACGCTGGATTCAGTTTCCGCACACGCACCGTCGGGAAAAGCAGCGATCGATTTATCGATCGAAAAAATCCCGCTGTCTTTTTAATGCAGCGGGATTTTTTTCATACGCCGAACGTTCGACCGAGAAACGCTGCCGCAGCTAACGTTGCAGGCTCGCGTCATGCCGCCAGATTGGCTGGTGGTGCAGTCCATTCGCCCGACTCCGGACGCTGTGTAATACGTTCGAGAGGCTGTGCCGCCTGAGATTGCACAAGTCCGCCGATCAGATCCGCAAAAGGGACGATATTCCCGTACGTACTCGCCTGCTCGAGCGCGGCAAGATAGAGACCGCGCGATTGAACCGTCACAATCGTCCACGGATACCCGCCAGTCGCAAGCATGAAGTTCATCAGGAAACGGCTAAGCCGTCCGTTTCCGTCCATATACGGATGGATGAAAACGAAGATGAAATGGCCGAGTACTGCCCGCACCGCCGGATTTTCTTCGGCGATGAGCAACTCGAACAACGCGGGCATGCAATCTCTCACTGCCTCGGGCGCGAGCGGTACATGCAAGGCATTTCTAATGAACACCTGATTGCTACGATAACCGGCAAGATCCGCTGGCTTGAGAATACCGGCTGCAACGCTTGGCGAGAACAACGTCACATACCACTGAAAGAAGTCTTGCTTAAGCGCATCAGCGGGGCTTTCCGAACGCGTCGCCACGCGCCGGATCAAATCGCGGACACGTTGGTGAGTTTCCGAATACCCTTTGGCTGCCATGGCCTCCTGGGTTTCCTTGTCCTCAATTGGTTAGCGGGTTCCAGTTACCGTTACGCACATTTTCGATAAGCGCTGCGTTCACCCGATAGCCCTCGATGGAAAGCGAGTGATACGCGTCGGCGACGTAGCGTGCAGAAATGTCGTCGATCAACGCGTCAACGTCGACTGGCACTTGTATCGGTATGTCCGCAAACCGGTCGATCACGGCGCTACGCATCGACACCCACATCGCCTGGATCCGTTGCACATAGGGCGATTCGTTACGCCTTCCGGAAATAGGCGCGAGAGGTTGTTCGAAGGGGTTAGCTTCGGAGACGACATAGTCTGCTGCGCTCAAGGTAGCAACAAGCTGGCTGGCGTCGTCTTCGCGGCCCACGGCGCGTAAAGCACCGGCCATTCTGCCGCCGATCACGCTATGACCACCCGCCAGTAACGCGGAAATGAGATCTGTCACGTCGACCTGACGCATAACGATCTGCGCCGCAAGCGGATGCTTCTCAAAAAATGACGGTCCCACTCGAACTAACGCTTCGGCGACGGGCACGAGGAGCAGGCCACTTGGGCTCGGGGTCCGGCGAGCGGCCAGAGCCGGACGCTTTACCTGATAGAGAAAAACCGAGCAGTCATGTGGAAGCTGCAAAAGCTGGTTGTTTGCCTTCGTCGCGTGCAGCACGATCTGCTTGCCAACACTGGCATGGCCGCTGTGACGCAGCAGAGAAAGCTCCGGACTGACCTCCCACTCGCTGCCAAAACGGGCGTTGGCATAAGCCGCGATGAACGTCTCCATACTCGCGTACCAAAGTGTCGAGTCGCCGGCATCGTCCGCGGGGTTGCTTGCCAGATACCATCCGGGAATAACCGCCTTAAGAAAATTCGCTCGAACGAGCCTTTCCCGATGGACCCGGGTGAGATCAGGCAATGCGCTCGCCTGGAAAACGTTGATGCCACGGTCCTGTATCTGCTTCAGGACCGAGAGCGAGGACGCGAGCTTTTCGTTGGTTGTCGCCATGAGCAATGGATAGGTGGCGCGCTATCGCAATAGTTTGATGACTTATCATAGCAATAATTTTATGCTTTGCCATCGCAATACTTTATTGCATTGTTATCGCAATAATTTGCCGCCCTCTACATACGTCATAAAAAACAAAATCCCCCGGCGACAAGACGCCCCGGGGGATTCGAAAACCATGCACTGTGTCGGAGACGCGGGACAACTCATACGCTCGCGCCCGGTACCGCTAGCCCTCGCTCAAACCGCCATCGACGCCGTCAACGGCTCATGATGCCGATACCCCACCAGCGAGAAATCCGCCGGTTCGATCTTCTCCAGCCACTCCGGCTCATACACGCCGGTCTTCGCATATTCCGGCACCCGGTCCGAAATCGCGAACGCCGGGCTTTCGTACGGCTCGCGCGTCAACTGCTGCTGCAGCATATCGAGCTGGTTTTCGTAGATATGCGCGTCGCCGATAAAGTACGTGAACCAGCGCGGCGTATAACCCGTCAACCGTCCGACCAGATGCAGCAGCGCCGCGCCCTCGGTCAGATTGAACGGCGTGCCGAGCCCGATGTCGTTGCTGCGGATGTACAGACACAGCGAAATCTCGCGCCGCGCGGCATTCGGCAGGAATTGGTAAAGCAGGTGACAGGCCGGCAACGCGATCTGATCCAGCACCGCGGGGTTCCACGCATGAAACAGAATCCGCCGGTCGCCGGGGTTCTGCATGATCGTGTCGAGGCATTGACGCAACTGGTCGATCGCCTTGTAAAGCAGCACCTTCGGCGCGCCGTTCTCCTCGAACTCCGTCACTACCTGGAAGCCACGCGAGGCCGCGTCGGCGAGCTGCGCGCTCGCGCCCGCGTCGAGCACCTTGTAGGCTGGCCACTCGCGCCACTGCACACCGTACACATCGCCGAGATCGTCGACACCCGTGCGGTACGGATTGGCCAGCCACTGCGCATTCTGGTTCGCGTTCGCGTCCCACACCTTGCAGCCGAGCGCGCGGAAATCGGCGGCGCTGCGCGACGCGCGCAGAAAGCCGACCAGCTCGCCGATCGCGGATTTGAACGCGAGCTTCTTCGTGGTGACGGCGGGAAAGCCTTGCTGGAGGTCGAAGCGCAACATCGCGCCCGGCATGCTGATGGTGCGGATGCCGGTGCGGTTCTCCTGCCACGTGCCAGTGTCGAGAATCGTGCGGACGAGGTCCAGATATTGTTTCATGCGGGTTCCTTCGACGACGCGCGCCGCGCAACGCGCCTCGCGCGCCACGGAGATTGAGAACGAAACCCGGATTTTAGCAAGGGCGGCCGGAGCACGTCCGGACGCCTCCCCGCTGCTGGTATTTACAGATGCGGCACCGACGCCGGCAAGTCCCCATGTGGCGTGGCGAGTGGCTCGCCTTCCATGTGCCGCATGCCATGCGAACACAACAGGCGATACAGCGTGACCCGCGAAATGCCGAGCTCCTGCGCCGCATCGCCGAGACGTCCGCGATGGCGCAGCAGCGCCAGCTCGATCGCCTGCCGTTCGGCCGCCTCGCGCGCCTGCGCAAGCGACACCGGCACGATCTCGACATACTCGGCCAGCTCCAGATCGCGCGCCGTGATCGCGCGCCCTTCCGACATCACGATCGCGCGCCGCACCCGATTGATCAGCTCGCGCACGTTGCCCGGCCAGCCGTAGTTATGCAGCGCCGCGATCGCGTCCGGCGCGAAGCCGCGCAAACGGCGGCTCGCATCTTTCTTGAAACGCTCCAGCATGTGCCGCGCAAGCAGCTCGATGTCCTTGCCGCGCGCGCGCAGCGGCGGCTCGTCGATCTGCAGCACGCACAGACGATGATAAAGATCGGAGCGGAAGCGCCCTTCGATCATCGCCGCCGTCATGTCCACGTGCGTCGCCGAGATGATGCGCACATCGACATCGATCGCGCCGTGGCCGCCGAGCCGTTCCACCTTGCGCTCCTGCAGAAAGCGCAGCAGGCTCGCCTGGCTTTCGAGCGGCAGATCGCCGATCTCGTCGAGAAACAGCGTGCCGCCGTTCGCCGCTTCGACCCGGCCGATCTTGCGTTGATTGGCGCCGGTGAACGCGCCGCGCTCGTAGCCGAATAGTTCGGATTGCAATAGATGCGGCGGGATCGCGCCGCAGTTGATCGGCACGAACGGCGCATTGCGCCGCGCCGAGCGTTCGTGAATCGCGACCGCCGTCAGTTCCTTGCCGGTACCCGACTCGCCGGAGATGAATACCGGCGCGTCGGTCATCGCGACTTTGCGGATCGAGCGGAACAGCGCGAGCATCGCGTCGCACGAGCCGACCATTTCGCCTTCGGCGCCTTGCGACCCATCGTTGGACGCGGTTTCGCCGAGCGAAATCATGCCGTACGCGTGGCCGACCGAATCGACGATACGGTCGCCCGAATACGGCACGGTCACATAATCGAAACAGTAGTCGCGCACGAGACGGCGCAAGGCGGCGTCCTGCAACTGGCCCGGCGTGGTGGCGGCGACCCAGCCGACATTCGGCATGGTCAGGCAGGATTCGAAAGCGGCGATTTCATGCGGCTGGAAGTCGCTGGAGAGATCGAGCAGGCCGCCCGCCGCCGTCCCGGCGCGAACCGCCCGGCGCACGTCGCGCGCCGATCCCACCACTTCCACGTGCCAGCCGCGCTGATGAAAGCGTGTGTTCAGCTCCGCGCTCGGGTCGCGTGACACGTAAATCAGTTGCCGCGTTGCGGGTTCCATTATTCAGATCCTCTCGTCAACGAACGTTAAGGATGACGCACGTACCTGAATCCTGATTCAGACACGCTGACTCGTTCGGGATTCGCGCAAAAGCAAACACCGAACGGCCATTCCATTCCGTACGGACAGCTGATCCCCAAGAAAGCGGCGTGTGTGTTTGAGACGGCCCGTAAGCGGGCTTTTTTAAATCTGAAGCTCTTTTTCGAGAGCTTACTATACGCGCGCCACCTGGAAAACAATTATGCGAATTTAATCGCAGATTCCATGCCCAGCAAGGCTTACAAGGCGATCGACGTGCTTTGAGCCGACAAATAAAAAGCCAGTGGAAGCGCTTTTCCTAGCGTAGACCCGAAGGTACTTCGTACCGCCGCCTTTAACAAATTATAGGTATTTTCTGCTTGCCGTTTCAGCGCTGAAACGTTTTTGTCCGATTTGTCATGGCTCTTGCCGGGGTATGCGGGTCGCATCCCGAGCCATCAACGGATTGCGACCGATGGCACACGTTTCGCTAAATGTCTCGCACCAAGGAGACACATCATGCGACTCGCTTTCCGCATCGAACTGAGCAGCCTCGCAGCCAGCACCGCACTGTGCGCCGCCGTCGCTCTGTTCGTGCTGCCCGCCGCAGCCGACGCTCAGCAAGCCGCCCCGCAGACGACCCAGGCGCAATCCGCCACGCTCACGGAAGCGACACTCGCGACGCCGGACACCGCCGACACCACGAACAACGCGAACACCGCAAATACCACCGACGCCACCAACGCCACCAACGCCACGAACGCTCAGGACGCCACCGCCGTCATCGCCGGCGCGTTCCGGCAACTCGCGGGCAACGCACTGCGGATTCCGGCCGATGGTGCATCCGTGAACGATTTTTCGCTCGACGACCAGATCCTGTCGCGTCAACGCGGCGGCGCGGTCGGCATGTTGATGGTGGCCGCGACGCCGCAACTGATGCGCGGCAATGGCGGCGGCAACGGCGTGACGCTGTGGGACGAAATCGCACCGCCCACCGCACCGCTGCCGGTACCGGTCGATGCCGCGCGCTCCGCGCAAGGCAACGTGGCCAGCTACCAGAGAAAGTAGCCGCACAGGATTACGAAGCAAACCGAAGCAAACGGAACGAAGACAGCGGCAGTGGCGTACCGAACTCACCACCCGCTCACAACGACAACGCAGGGGACCGACATGACTCACTCCATCCGGACGACGCGCGCGCTCAGCTCGCCGGCGACGTCGCCGGCGACGCAAGTCCGGCGCACCGCCGCCCTGCTCTCCGCCGTCTCCGCCGTCTCGGCGTTCACGCTGACCGCCGTCTTCGCCGTCGATGCCCACGCGCAACAAAGCACCAATCCCGGCGACATCGTCGTCGAACGCACGATCACGCCGCGCGACGCTTTCATCCCCGTGCCGAAAAGCCAGGACCCGGTCGCGGTGAATGCCACCACTTTCCCGGCCAATTCCTTCAATCCGGCGATCGCCCAGCTGGTCGGCGACACCGATCTGACGAATGCGCATGGGTCGAGCGGCGTCGCCGAAGGCGGCGTGCTCGGCGGCACCGGCATGCAGGCGGTCACGCAGATTCTCAGCGGCAAGGCCACCGGCAGCAACGTCGCGCTGAACGCCGGCGGCATCGGCATGCCGGGGCCAGGCATCGGCGGCACGATCACCTCGTCGGTGACGGGCGCGCTGGCGCCGCTCTCCAACGCGCTCAGCGGCTCGCTCGGAGGTTTGAAATGAAGCCGCTCATGAATTCGGCCAGCGCGGCCAGCGCGGCTAACGCAGCCAAGGCAGCCCGCCTGCGCGCGCCGACGCCCGCCTCGCTGCGCCCGCGCGCTCTGTACGCCACGCTGTGCCTGTGCTTCGGCAGCGCCGTGTTGCTCACCGCATCGCTCGACGCGCGCGCTCAATCCGTATCCAGCGTGCCGGGCGTAGCGAACGTGCCGACCGTCGGCGCCACCGCGACGATCGGCAACGGCGCCGGCGCGGGCGTGACCGGCGCATTCGCGGTCAACGAAACGGCCGGGCTCGACAACGCGCAGGCCAATCAGATCACGCTGACGAACGGCGGCGCGCTCGGCAATGCCAACGCCGGCACGCAAAGCGCCACGGTGGCCGCGAAGGTGACGAGCGCGCGGGCCGCGATCGAAGCCAACGCTTTTTCGAATACATCCGGCGCGGTACTGGTGAACCAGTCCGCCGGAGCAGGGAATCTGCAGCGCAACAGCACCCAGATCGGGACCGCCGCTGCGCTCGGAGTCGAGACCGTCTCGGATGGGGAGCTATCCGCGACGGCCCCGAAAAACGGCAGTCTGGGGCAATCCATCGGGGTTCATAGCGTCCGCGAGGCAAACATCTCCAACGATGCCTTCAGGAACGTCAGCGGGATCGTGCAGATCAACCAGGCAGCCGGCGCCGGTAATGCCACGGCAAACAGTTTTGTGCTCCGTCCCCCGGCGGGCACTTTTTTTAACTGACCACACTTAAGTATCGGAGCGAATCATGAAGCGCACTCTTATTGCCGCAGCCGTTCTCGTTGCCGCATCCGGCAGCGCCCTCGCCGCACCGCAGAAGGTCTATCTGTTCAATGCCACGATGGTCGGCGAAGCGGTCGGCGTCGAAGGTCTGGTGGGCCTGTACGGTTGCGTGCACGTGTCCAGCACGGCCGGCGCGGTGATCAACAACAGCCAGATGGTCAACGTGAACGCGTCGCTCGACCCGCAGGCGCAGAGCTACACGACCGGCCGCGTGACCACGTCGGTCAACAACAACACGTCGACGGCAGTCGGCGGCGGCTCGGCATGGGCCACGGTGTCGCAAAGCCAGTCGTCGAAATCGTCCGGTTCGCAAGGCTTCGAAGCATCCGGCGGCTACGCGTACGGCAATCAGAGCAGCGCGGTCAAGGGCGGCGGCTACACGTTCAGCCAGCAGGCAGCCGGCATCGAAGGCGGCTTCAGCCACACCAGCCAGAATTCCGGCGGCCATGTCGCGGCAGGCGGTTCGATCGGCGGCAGCTACGGCTACCAAAGCATCAACACGCCGCACTTCGGCGAAGGCTCGGCGCATGCCAGCGGCGGCTTCTCGGCCGGCTACAACGAATCGAGCTATGCGAATTCGTCGGGCGTGGCGGGCGGCTTCGAAGCGACGGAAGCGTCGGGCAAGGGCAAGGTGTGGGGCTACAGCGCCGATCAGGGCTCGGGCTACGCCGCCGTCGGCGAACAGTCGTCGGGCTACACGAAGAGCTCGTCGTCGTCGAAGGAAAGCTACGGCGTGGCGTTCGGCATCGACGCCGGCCTGACCACCACCGACGTCACCACCAAGGGCTCCGTGACGCAGCACACCAACACGCAGACCGCCGGCACGCTGACCGCGACGACCGGTTCGAGCGCCGCCAACGGGGTGTCGGGCAACCTCGGCATCAACATCACGGAAGGCATCGACAACGCGCAAAGCAACGACGTGTCGCTCGCCTCGGTCGACATCGGCAACGTGTTCGGCAATGCGCAGATCTTCAACTCGCAAGCCTCGGCCGGCACCGCCAGGATCAACAACTTCAATCTGAATGCGTCGATCGGCGACAACTCGCTGCAAAGCGTGTCGGGCAACGTCGGTGTGAACGTCTCCTCGGGTATCGGCAACGTGCAGAACAACAGCCTTGCCGGCGCCGTGACGACGACCACGCCGATGAACGCGGAAACCACGGCGATGGTCGCCACGGATGACAACTCGCAAACCGCCAACATGTCGGTCAAGGGTCAATTCCAGGGTACCGCGATGCTGGGTTCGGGCGCTCTGATGAACGCGTCGGGCAACATCGGCGTGAACATCGCGGGCGGCGCGGGCAACCTGCAGCACAACGGTCTGGCGATCGCCGCGCTGAACAGCGGCAAGTAAGCCGCCGATCGTTGCGACGGCGACCGTCGCAGCGGCGATCGTCGCAGCGGCGACCGTCGCATCGGCGACCGGTAGAAGTACAAGAAGCCTTAAGCAGCAGGGAGGACGCGCCGGCCGCCATCGCAGCGGCCGGCGCGGATAACAGGCAGGAGACCAGCATGTCCGGGTTCAAGGGGTTCCCGGCGCTACGCTTCGCCGTAGCGTTGGCAGGCTGCACGCTGTGCGCGGACCAGACTTACGCGCAGGCGAGCATCGACACGACGACCTTCGCCGGTGTACCGCTCACCAAGACGGTACGGTCGATGAAGGACATCCGCTACAGCCATATCGTCAACCAGCAGTTCGACTACAGCTGCGGGGCGGCGGCGCTCGCGACCCTCCTCAAGTTCGGTTACGGGATCGACATTCCGGAAACCGAACTGATCCGCCGGATGATGGTGTTCTCCACGCCCGAGGTGGTCGTCAAGAACGGCTTCTCGATGCTCGACATGAAGAAGTTCGTCGAGACCATCGGCATGCGCGGGCGCGGCTTTCGCGTCAACGTCGACGCGCTCCAGCATCTGCAGATTCCCGTGATGGTGCTGATGAACATCGACGGCTACGAGCACTTCGTGATCGTCAAGCATGCGCAGGACGGCCGCATCTTCATCGCGGACCCGGCGCTGGGCAATCGCATCGTGATGCAGGAGGACTTCGCGAAGACCTGGAACGGTCTCGTGTTCGCGGTCCTCGGCAAACCCTTCAGGGAGGATTCCCCGCTCTTGCAGGACAACGAGTCGCTCGCGCTGAAGCTGCGCGCCAATGCGCTGGCCAACGGCACGGCGGCGACTCCCTTCGTGGAATACGGCTTGATCAAGGCAGACCTGTTCTGACCCAACCATGAAGCTACACCTCACACCACTCGGGCTCGCCCTCTGCGCCGCGTTATGCGGCCCGGCAGGCAGCGCCCACGCGGCGCAGGGCGGCAGCCTGCCCGCGACGGACCCGGCGCTGACGGCGAATCCTGCCTCTCGCGCGCTGGAGCCTGCCGCCGTCAAGGTACAGCTCGTCGACGACGACGTGCTCGCCACCCAGACCGGCAAGTACGCCGGCGCCACGATGATCTCCGGCTTCGTGCTGAACGTCATTTCGCAATGGCAACTGCCGAACGGCGTGACCGCCCTCGCCCAAGGCACGTTGTCGGCCGCGCAGAATGCCGTGGGCCAGGTCACGACCGCCGTCAACACGCTCGCGAGCGTGTCCGGCGGCAACGCTGGGGCCAACTCGGGCGCCAATCCAAACGCTCAGGTCAACGGCGGCCAGAGCGTCTCGGTGAACGGCGTATCGCAGGTCACCCAGGTGGCGGGCGACCGGAACACCGGCACGAACTCGGCCGTCATCGACTTCAACAACAGCGCCGTGACGCTGGCGGGCGCCGCCAATGCTCCGTCAGCCGCGGCCAGCAATTCGACCGGCTCGGTCAAGGCCGGCATCACGTTCGGCAGCAACGGCATCAGCGTCGCACTACAAACACCAGCTGGGCTCGCCACCCAGACCATCACGCCAGGCAACGGGCAGATCGCCCAGTTGCTGCAGATTGCAGGCAATAACCAGCAAGTCGCCAACGCATTGCAACTGAGTCTGCAGACTCAGCAAATGTCGGCCGCGATGATCCGTCAGCTGGGCGTACTACAAGCGCTGCAAAACAGGAGATGAGGATACGGGCCGCCACCCGTCAACCGCAGGACCAGCAGCACACATAAGGCCGCGCGCCGCCCGGAAACGGACGGCGCCCGACCGAACACCGGGGGAAGACAAAATGAACCACATTTCATCGACGAGCGTGCCGCGCATGGCACTGGCGGCCATTCCGGCCGCCGTGCTGCTGTTCGCGTTCGCGCAGGGAGCCAACGCTCAGGCGCTGGCGGGGCAATCGGTCGAAGACCGTCTGAACACGTTGATGCGGGTCGTCGACGAACAACAGCGGCAGATCCACTCGCTCGAACGGCAGGTCACCGATCTGGAGATGGCGCAACGCGGCCGCGGCGTGCCGGGCTACGGCGCGCCCGCCGGCAGCGAGGCGGTCGCCGAACAACCCGGCGCCGACGGGCTGCCGGTGCCGTTGCCGCCGCTCGCCCAGGTCAATCCGGGCGTGCCCGCGCCAGGCGGCAACACCGGCACCGCGACCGGCGTGCCGGTCAATCCGCCGACGCCCGATGGCGGCAATGCGGGCAACAGCGCCGGCGGCCTGCCCGCCGCGACCGACGGCAGCGGCGCGATCGGCCAGACCCAGAAGGCGGCCGAACCGGTGCGCACGCAGGCCGAGGAAGCCGTCGTGCAGCGCGAACACGCACCGCTGTTCGATCACAAACTGACGCTCGACTGGGGTATCAGCGATACCTACTACGATCGCCGCCAGTTGCAGTTGTCGGGCTTCCTCGCGCTCGACGCGATTTTTCTCGGCAACATCAACCTCGGCGAGACCAAGTCGCACCAGGTGATGGCCGACCTCGATACGCGCTACGGTCTGACCGATCGCATGAGTATCGATGTCGACGTGCCGTACATCTACCGGCACAGCAACTTCATCGTCGGCGGCGCGGGGGGAGCGGCGAACACGCTGTCGGACGCGTCGGTGAACGGCAGCGCGATCGGCGACGTCAACTTCGGCATCTACTACCAGTTCCTGAAGGAGACCAACAGTCTGCCGGACGTGGTCGGCAGTCTGCGCATCAAGGCGCCGACCGGTACCTCGCCGTTCGGCGAGAAGCTGGTCCAGCTCGACACCAACAACACCAATCTGGTCGCGCCCAGCAAGCTGCCCACCGGCACCGGCTTCTGGAACATCACCGCGGGCGTGTCGCTGCTGAAGACCTACGACCCGGTGGTGCTGTTCGGCAGCATGTCCTACACGTACAACATCGCGCGCTCGTTCGCGGATATCTCGTCCGTGCAGGGCCAGACCGAACCGGCGACGGTCAAGCTCGGCGACATCGTGCAGTTCGGCGGCGGCGTCGCGCTCGCGTTCTCCGACAAGGACTCGGCGAGCATCTCGTACACCATGGCGCTCGAACCCGAATCGAAGACGCGCGCGCCGGGCGGTTCCTACACGAAAGTACCGGGCAGCGAGACCACGGCGGCCGCGCTGAACTTCGGGCTGAACCACGTGGTGAACAAACACCTGACCATCAACGGCTCGGTGTCGGTCGGCTTGACGCCGGACGCGCCGAACTTCGTGGTCGGCGTGCGCTTTCCCTATACCTTCTGACAAGCCAACGATACGAGGTCGACCGTGCGTGAATCACCTCATCTGACGAGTGTTGCACCGGCAGCGGGAGCGGGATCGCATCTCACGCTCGCGCTGCCGCGCAGGAACGCGGCGGGCCAGGCCGCGGATGTGCAGGCTGGAGGAGCGGCGGGCACGGCGGGCACGGCGGGCACGGCGGGCACGACGTTGGCCGCGGCGGCCCAGGCGGCGAGCGTCGCCACGCTCGTTCCCGCGCCCCCCGCCGCGCCCCTCGCCGCCGTCCCGCCGATGGCGCCCGTGACCCGCCTGCACGCCGAGCGCGCGCTGCTGTACGTCGCGCGCACGCCGGACGAGACCTTGATCGCGCATCTGAAAAGCCGCGGCTGGCACGTGGCGGCGGCACGCTCCGCGCACGAACTCGGCAAGCTGGTGAAACCGGACCTGGCGTGCGCCGGCATCGTCGATCTGGCGAGCTTTCCGCCGCGCGATCTCGCCGGCCTCGAAGCCAGTCTGCGTCAGCAGCAGGTCGGCTGGATCGCGCTCGCCACGCACGAGCGCCTGAACGATCCGGTGGTGCGGCGCCTCGTGCGTCACTACTGCTTCGACTTCGTGAAGATGCCGGTCGCCAACGCGACCGTCGATTACCTGGTCGGCCACGCGTTCGGCATGGTGACGCTGTGCGAGCCGGAGATCGCGCCGCCCGCCGGCGAATCCGGCGACGAGGAAATGGTCGGCACCTGCGAGGCGATGCAGCAACTGTTCCGCACCATCCGCAAGGTCGCGAACACCGACGCGAGCGTGTTCATCTCCGGTGAATCGGGTACCGGCAAGGAACTGACGGCGCTCGCCATTCACGAGCGTTCGCCGCGTCGCAAGGCGCCGTTCGTCGCGATCAATTGCGGCGCGATCCCTCATCATCTGCTGCAATCCGAACTATTCGGCTACGAGCGCGGCGCGTTCACCGGCGCCAACCAGCGCAAGATCGGCCGCGTCGAGGCCGCCGACGGCGGCACCGTGCTGCTCGACGAAATCGGCGACCTGCCGCTCGAAAGCCAGGCGAGCCTGCTGCGCTTTCTGCAGGAAGGCAAGATCGAGCGCCTGGGCGGCCGCGAATCGATTCCGGTCGACGTGCGCATCATCTCGGCGACCCACGTCGATCTCGAAGACGCAATGCGCGACGGACGCTTTCGCGCGGACCTGTTTCACCGGCTCTGCGTGCTGCGCGTCGACGAACCGCCGTTGCGCGCGCGCGGCAAGGACATCGAACTGCTCGCGCAGCACATCCTGCACAAGTTCAAGACCGACAGCGCGCGCAAGATTCGCGGCTTCACGCCGTCGGCGATCGAGGCGCTCTACAACTACAACTGGCCTGGCAATGTGCGCGAGCTGATCAACCGCATCCGCCGCGCGATCGTGATGGCCGAAAACAAGCTGATCTCCGCCGACGATCTCGATCTCGCGCACTTCACCGAGCAGCAGACCATGACGTTGTCGCAGGCGCGCGAGGCGGCGGAAAAGCGTGCGATCGAAGCGGCGCTGCTGCGGCATCGGCATCGGCTGAACGAGGCGGCGGCGGATCTGAATATTTCGCGCGTCACCTTGTACCGGCTGATGGGACTGCACGGCCTGCGCGAATTGAGTGCCGCCGAGGACAAGGCGGTGTTCGCCGACGAAGACGCCGCGCACGAGTGACGAAGGGGCGGGTCCACCCGCGTGGGCCCGCCACGGCGCGTCAGGTAGAATCGTCCGGTTACGTTCCCCTTTCCATTCGATGACGACGCTCACCTTGATCGTCGCTCGCGCCAATAACGGCGTGATCGGCCGCGACAACCAGTTGCCCTGGCGACTGCCCGAAGACCTCGCGTTCTTCAAGCGCACCACCATGGGCGCGCCCATCATCATGGGCCGCAAGACGCACGAATCGATCGGCCGGCCGCTGCCGGGACGCCGCAACATCGTCGTGACACGGGACGCAACGCGGCGCTTCCAGGGCTGCGACGCCGCCACCACGCTCGAAGACGCGCTCGTGCTGGCCGGCCAGGATCAGGCGCCGGAAGCGTTTCTGATCGGCGGCGCGCAGTTGTACGCCGAGGGGCTGCGCCAGGCGGACAAGCTGATCATCACCGAGATTTCCGCCGACTTCGACGGCGATGCGACCTTCCCGGAACTCGACGAAAGCGAGTGGGAAGAAGTCGCGCACGAAACGCATCGCGCGGACGCGCCGAACGACTTCGACTACGCGTTCGTCACATACCGGCGCAGGAACGTTTGAACGCACGCGGCGTTGATTAAACGTCCGGCATAAAAAAACGCCACGCAGTTCAGATCTGCGTGGCGTTTTCGTTTCTGGCGCTCAGGGCTTGCGAGACTCGCGTTTTTCGAGCGCCGCGATGCCGTGGGGCGTCGCGGCGCCCGCGCTTCGGCATCGCAGAGCGGCGCTTACTGCCCGGCGATCGTCATCCGTTCGATCAGCACCGAGCCGGTCTGCTTGGTGCCGCGCGTGATCGTATCCGCGCCGATCGCGACGATGTGACGGAACATCTCCTGCAACGTGCTCGCGACCGTGATTTCCTCGACCGGGTACTGGATCTTGCCGTTCTCGACCCAGAAGCCCGACGCGCCGCGCGAGTAATCGCCCGTCACGTAGTTCACGCCCTGCCCCATCAGTTCGGTGAGCAGCAGGCCGGTGCCGAGCTTTTTCAGCATCGCTTCGAAGTCGTCTTCCGGACGCGTGTTCGAGCTCTTCAACGACAGGTTGTGCGAGCCGCCCGCGTTGCCGGTGGTCTGCATGCCGAGCTTGCGCGCCGAATACGTGGAGAGGAAATAACCTTCCACCACGCCGTCCTTCACCACCGAACGCTGGCGGGTGCGCACGCCTTCCTCGTCGAACGGCGCGCTGCCCATGGCACGCGCGACGTGCGGATCTTCGACCACCTGCACATGCGGCGCGAACACCGGCTTGCCGAGGCTGTCGACGAGGAACGAGGTCTTGCGATACAGCGCGCCGCCGCTGGTGGCCTGCACGAACGCGCCGAGAATGCCGGCGGCAAGCGGTGCCTCGAACAGCACCGGCACCTTGCGGGTGTCGAGACCGCGCGCGCCGATGCGCGCCAGCGCGCGCTGCGCTGCGTAACGGCCCACCGCTTCCGGATCGGCGAGGTCGCCCGCGTTGCGGGTCGACGTGTACCAGTCGTCGCGCTGCATGTTGCGCCCACTGCCGGCGATCGGCGCGCACGCGATGTAGTGACGCGAGTACGGGTAACCCGCGAGGAAGCCGCGCGAGGTGGCCAGCACGAACTGCGAGTGCTGCGCCGATACGCTCGCGCCTTCCGAATTCTTGATCTGCGGATCGGTCGCGAACGCCGCGTCTTCCGCGCGGCGGGCGATCTGCACCGCCTCGTCGGCGGTCAGATTCCACGGATGATATAGATCGAGGTCGCGCGGCGCGGTTTCGAGCAGGTCCGCTTCGGCGAGGCCCGCGCAATCGTCTTCCGCGGTGAAACGCGCGATGTTGTAGGCCGCCGCCACCGTGTCCTTGAGCGCCTGCGTGGAAAAGTCCGAGGTGCTCGCGTTGCCGCGCTTGTTGCCGATGAACACCGTCACGCCGACCATCTTGTCGCGGTTGTGTTCGATCGTTTCGACTTCGCCGCGCCGCACGGAGACGGACAGGCCGTCGCCTTCCGAAATCTCGGTCGCCGCATCGGTGCCGCCGAGCGACTTCGCGTGACGCAGGATGTCCGAGGCGATTTCCTTCAGTTCATCCTGGGTATGCGGAAAATAGCGCTGCTTGACGTCCATGTCTGCTGCCATTGTGGTTGTCGTCCTGTTCGGGGCCGGGCGGCCCTATGTGTTCGTCCCTGCCATGCCGTTGCCGGTGCATGACGGTGGGCGCGGATGCGCCCTCACGCATCCCGCGATCATAGCAAGGTCCGCGTCGCCGTACCTGGCATTCGCGACGCGCGGGCGAGGCATCCGGTACGGCTGCGCGGCATCGTCGCCGGCAACCTGGATGGCCACGTGGAGGGCCACGTGAATGGCCGCAAGGCGCCCGCAGGGACGGCGATTCGGCGGGTTCGACCGGCGCGGCACGCTACAATATCGGTATGACACGCAAAACCCGCATTCAACCCATCGAATCCGCCGAGCCGGAAGTCGACGAGAACGGTTACGACCGTCCCAGCAAGTCCCAGCTCAAGCGCGAAATGCACGAGCTGCAGGTACTGGGCGCGGCGCTGATCGCGCTGCCCAAAGACGCGCTCAAGCGCATGCCGATGCCCGAAAAGCTCGACGACGCCGTGCGCGAGGCGCGCCGCATCACCGATCACGAAGGCAAACGCCGCCAGGTGCAGTATGTGGGGCGCGTAATGCGCTCGCTGCTGGACGAGGAAACCGCCGCGCTGCGCACCGCGCTCGACACGTACAACGGTGTCAACAAGGCGGAAACGGCCAAGCTGCACTGGATCGAACGCACCCGCGAAAAACTGCTCGCCGACGACGCCGCGCTGACCGACTTCATCCGCCAGCATCCGAACGCCGACCCGCAGCAGGGCCGCACGCTGATCCGCAACGCCCGCAAGGAAGCGCAGCAGAGCAAGCCGCCGCGCTACTTCCGCGAACTGTTCCAGTGGATCAAGAACGCCGACGGCCCGTCCGCCGCGAGCGATTCCGACGCCGACGACACCCTGGAAGACGACGATGACGAGCACGACGACTGACCGGCCGGCTTCGCCGCCGGGCAAGGCACAACGCCGGCATCCGGACGAGATCGTGATCGGCCTCGTGTCGATCAGCGACCGCGCGTCGAGCGGCGTGTACGAGGACAAGGGCATTCCGGCGCTGCAGGAATGGCTGGGCACGGCGCTGAGTTCGCCCTGGCAGGTCGTCACGCGGCTGATTCAGGACGACGCCGCGACGATCTCCGCCACGCTGACCGAACTCGTCGACGACGTGAACTGCGACCTGGTGTTGACCACCGGCGGCACCGGCCCATCGCGCCGCGACGTGACGCCGGAAGCGACACTCGCGGTCGCCAGCAAGCCCATGCCGGGCTTTGGCGAGCAGATGCGGCAGATCAGCCTGAACTTCGTGCCGACGGCGATTCTGTCGCGTCAGGTGGCGGTGATCCGCGAAACGGCGGACCACGCGGCATTGATCGTCAACCTGCCGGGCCAGCCGAAGTCGATCAAGGAAACGCTGGAAGGATTACGCGATGCGGACGGCGCGGTGAAAGTGCCGGGCATATTCGCCGCGGTGCCGTACTGCATCGATCTGATCGGCGGTCCGTATGTGGAAACGCATGCCGAAGTGGTGAAGGCGTTCCGGCCGAAGAACGCCGTGCGCGCCGCGCAGCCGGATCGAGGCTAGGGGTCGGGGAAGCGGGCGCCGTGTGCGACTGGCGCCCTTTTCCGCTGCCTCGCGCGTTAAGCGTTATTCCGCGCCGGCCGCCGCATCCGGTGCTGCCGGCACGAGGAAATGTTCGCGGTAGTACTTCAGTTCGTCGATCGACTCGTGGATGTCGGCCAGCGCCGTATGCATCGCGCGCTTCTGGAAGCCCTTGTAGATGGCCGGCTGCCAGCGGCGGCACAGTTCCTTCAGCGTGCTGACGTCGAGATTGCGGTAGTGGAAGAAGGTTTCCAGATCCGGCATCCAGCGCGCCATGAAGCGGCGATCCTGACAGATCGAGTTGCCGCACATCGGCGACTTGCCCGGCGGCACGTACCGCGCGAGGAAATCGCGAATCTGTTCGGTGGCATCGGCTTCGCTGACCGTGGACGCCTTTACGCGGTCGATCAGCCCCGAGCGGCCATGCGTGTTCTGATTCCACTGATCCATTTTCGCGAGCGTTTCGTCGCTTTGGTGAATCGCCAGCACCGGACCTTCGGCGATCCTGTCGAGCGTCGAATTCGTCACCACCACCGCGATTTCGATGATGCGGTCGGTATCGGGTTCGAGCCCGGTCATTTCCATGTCCAGCCAGACGAGATTCATGTCGCTGCGAACGAGCGGCTGGTCGGTGAAAGTGCTGATGTCAGTCATGAAGGTCAACCTCGAAAGCCCGGCGGACGATGGGCTGAGCGCTCGTCGGCCGTGGCGGATGTTCGTGTGGAATGGGTCTGGGCCGCGCGCCGCTCAAGACAACTTCCCGCGGCTTCCCGTTATTTCGCGCAGCTTCTCTCCCCGCCGGGATGCGCGAAGAAACATATAATTCTCGCATAGATACCACGGAATCCCCGGATGCCTACCCTGTACTTCACCGCCCTGTTCGTCGTCGCCATCGTGGCGATGGTTGGCACCAAACTGTGGCTCGCGTCGCGGCAGATCCGCTTCGTCGCCGCGCACCGCGAACAGGTGCCCAGCCAGTTCTCCGGCACCATTGCGCTCACCGCGCATCAGCGCGCCGCCGACTACACCGTCGAGCGCACCCGTCTCACCATGATCGAGATCGTCGTCGGCGCGGCCGTGCTGGTCGGCCTGACGCTGCTCGGCGGCGTGCAGACGCTCGATCTGGCGATCTCCGGCTGGATCGGCCGCGGTTACGCCGGCCAGATCGCGCTGGTCATTGCGGTGATCGCGATCACCAGCGCGATCGATCTGCCGTTCGAGTACTACCGCCAGTTCGTGGTCGAACAGCGTTTCGGCTTCAATCGCATGAGCCGCGGGCTGTTCTTCTACGACCGTCTGAAGGGCGTGGCGCTCGGTGCCGCGTTCGGCCTGCCGCTGCTGTTCGTCGTGCTGTGGCTGATGAATCGCGCCGGCGGCCTGTGGTGGTTGTCGGCATGGATCGTGTGGGTCGCATTCCAGCTGTTCGGGCTGTGGATTTTCCCGACCTTCATCGCGCCGCTCTTCAACAAGTTCGAGCCGCTGAAGGACGAGGCGCTGATCGAGCGCATCAAGTCGCTGATGCAGCGCTGCGGTTTTGCCGCCAAGGGTCTGTTCGTGATGGACGGCAGCCGTCGTTCGGCGCACGGCAATGCGTATTTCAGCGGCTTCGGCGCGACCAAGCGGATCGTGTTCTTCGACACGCTGCTCGAGCGTCTGTCGGGCAGCGAGATCGAGGCCGTGCTCGCGCACGAACTCGGCCACTTCAAGCGACGTCACGTGCTCAAGCGCATGCTCGTGAGCTTCGCGGTCAGTCTCGTGATGCTCGCGCTGCTCGGCTGGCTCACGCAGTGCGTGTGGTTCTACGAAGGGCTGGGTGTGCGGCCGTCGCTGATCGGCGGCAACAGCGGTCTCGCGCTGGTGCTGTTCTTTCTCGCGTTGCCGGTGTTCATGTTCTTCGTCACGCCGCTCAATAGCCTCAGCTCGCGCAAGCACGAGTTCGAGGCGGACGAGTTCGCCGCCGGCCAGACCGATGCGCGCGATCTGATCAACGCGCTCGTCAAGCTGTATGAGGACAACGCGTCGACGCTGACGCCCGATCCGCTGTACACCGCGTTCTACTACTCGCATCCGCCGGCCTCGCAGCGGATCGACCGACTGCTGCGTCACGCATGAGCGGCCGTTCCCCGAAGGCCAAGCGCGCCGCGCCGTCCAGCAGCACGCGCATCGGTGGTCTCGTGGTGGCCGCGCACGGCCGCCATTACCTCGTCGCGCCGGAAGACGGCGGCCCGATGCTCCAATGCTTCCCGCGCGGCAAGCGCAGCGAGGTCGCGGTAGGCGATCGCGTGCTGTATGAACCGACGTCGGCCGATCAAGGCGTGATCGTCGAGATCGGCGAGCGGCGCAACCTGCTGTATCGCTCGGATCAGTACAAGTCCAAGCTCTTCGCCGCCAATCTCGATCAACTGTTGATCGTGCTCGCCACCGAGCCGCACTTCAGCGAGGATCTGCTCGGGCGCGCGCTGGTCGCGGCCGATGCGAACGAACTGAAACCGCTGATCGTGCTGAACAAGACCGACGTGACTCAGGCGCTCGATGGCGCGCGCAAGCGGCTGGAGCCGTATCGCGCGCTGGGTTATACGGTCGTCGAGGTGTCGATCAAGACTCAGCCCGACGCGGCGCGCGCCGCGCTGATCGAACATCTTCACGGACATGCGACGCTGCTGCTCGGTCAATCCGGGATGGGCAAGTCGACGCTCGTGAATCTATTGATTCCCGATGCCGAGGTCGCGACGCGCGAAATCTCGACCGCGTTGAACAGCGGGCGCCATACGACGACGTTCACGCGGCTTTATCCGCTGCCGTCGGACGCCGAAGCGTCGGGTCGGGACGAGACAGCCGCGGTGGTCGGTCAGCACGGCGCGTTGATCGACTCGCCCGGCTTCCAGGAATTCGGCTTGCATCATCTGACCGAGGGCAAGCTCGAACGCGCGTTCCCTGAATTCCGGCCGTTGCTGCCGAATTGCCGCTTCTATAACTGCCACCACCTGCAGGAACCGGGTTGCGCGATTCTCGAAGCGGTCGCCGAAGGCAACATCCGCCGCGAACGGCATGCGCTGTATGCGCAACTCGTGCACGAAGCCAGCCAGATCGTCCGCTGACATGAAACTGATGCGTGCGCCGAACCTGATCATCGGACAGCATTGGGTCAATCTGCTCGCGACCGCGGGCATAGCCTGCGAGTTGCATAACCGGTATCTGAACGGCGCGCTCGGCGATATTCCCGCGGATCAGTGCGCACCGGAGTTGTGGCTGGTGGATGATCGCGATGAGGCTCTGGCAAGACGGTTGATCGAAGCGGCGTCGCAAGGGCCCGCGAAGGGGGCGCCTGAGTGGCGGTGCCGGCAGTGCGGAGAGACGCTGGAGGCGCAGTTTACGGTGTGCTGGCAGTGTGGGACGGCGCGGGATCCGTTGGATGGGTGAGGCGGGGTTGGGTTTTGCTCCAATACCATGCGTAACGAATAGATTTATTCGCCGCGCGCAAATCGCGCCGCGCACGAAATATTAAAAGTCGAGCAAAATACCGCGTGCCGCATCGGGAGCGGCGGATCGAGTCGTCGCGGGACCTTCCACAAATCTGACTTGCGCGCGGATGTGAGCCGCCGCGCGGCCGCATGAGCGATTTCAGCGTGAAGCCCGCGTAATAGAAAAAGAATGCACGTGGAGCCGTTTGCAGAATGAGTCAATTTATCTTGCTGCCTGTTTCTCAGGAAGAACAGGCGCTTCAAAGCGCGCAGTCATTGTTACCCAGAACGGTGTACAAGCAGATCCAGCGCTTACTGGAAGAACACGTTCAGCGCATGCTCGTCAGAGAGGGGAATGGCAAACCCAGGACACTCGACGAAGTTCGCGCTCACGAAGCCATCCTGATCGCGGGCAGCCGCGGTACGGGAAAGAGTTCCGTGCTGGTAAATCTGGAGACTTATCTCGCGAAAGAAGCGGCTGTACTCAGGGATCAGTTGCTGATACTGAAACCGGTCGACCCCACTCTTCTGGACAACGATCACGACCTGCTGCTGAACGTCATCGTCGCTGCCATCATTCGCAACGAGAAGGTCAAGACCTTGCTCGACGTGGGAGACCCCCAGGCGCAAAGATTCTATGAGAAGTTGCACGAACTCGGCGCCGCGCTCGAAGCCGTACAGACGCGCAGCGAAAAATATGGATTGGAGCGGCTGCGCTCGTTCATGGGCAATCACGGCCTCGCACAGAAGATCCACGAACTGTTCCGTGAAGCGCTGCTGCTGACTGGTAAGCAAGTGATCGTGCTGCCGATCGATGACGTCGACACGTCGCTCAATCACGCATTCGAGAATCTGGAGATTGTCCGCAAATATCTGGCAAGCCCGTACGTGCTACCGATCATCAGCGGTGATCTGAAGCTTTATCACGAGGTGATCTGGCGCGAGATGCACGGCCGCATCCTCAAAGACAGCACCGCAGAACGCCATCAGGCCGTCAGATATGCGCAGTCGCTCGCGCAGGAATACCAGATCAAGGTGCTACCCCTGCCGCGCCGGCTAACGATGCCGGAGATCGACGACTATTTGCGCGATGAAAACATCGTACTGGTGAAACCGGCGTCCAACGCGCAAGCAGAACCGACCAGACTGATGACGCTGCCTCAATACTCGTCATGGATCGAAGCGTTTCTGAACGAACGCGTCAACGGCGTGGAAAACAGCAGGCTCGCGCTGCCGGTTCGAACGTTGCGCGTGCTGACGCAGTTGATTTTCAGCACGCGTAGCGAAATCCCAGCGTTGTTCGAGCTTCAGCGGGACGCGGAAGTCGAGGAAGAACGGGACATCAGGCGCCTGCTTTTCATGTCGCGCGCTTTCGCAGGAGATCGAATCACCGCAACCATTCGTGAATGGGCGCTCCTGTTACGCAATGCGTTTCGACATCAGCACGATGCCGGCAATGCGTTCCTTGTACTCGACGCTTGGCTCGAATGGCTCAAGATGAATCTGCAAGCACCGAACGAGGAATCACACTCCTTAGCATCGGTGACAAGGAGCGTGCTTGATCTACCGCTTTTCAAGCCGATGGTGCAGCCGACGGCCACATATGATCATTTCGACCGGAAACATCCATTGCGCGACGAATGGCTAAGTCAGATCGCAGCCGATCAGGCGCCGGAACCTTGGCTGGCGCGCTTTCCTGAACATGCGATTCTGGCTTATCCGATGCCCGAACTGGGTCGACGGATGAGCGCGCTTGGCGCGCCGGTCAGCACGATCCAAACCGAAAGCGATACGGCTGCTGAGTTTCTGCGGCAGGTCATGATTCATCGCAACTTCTATTCGCGCAGCACCCGCTCGGCGATGGTGTTCTGCGGGCGCTTGTTCGAACTGGTCGTCAGCAGTCTGGTGCGCGATATCTCGCGTGCCGAGATTTCACGGATTCTTGCCGAGCATCCCTATCACTCACTGACAGCACTCGCCAACACCAAAGCCCTCACTCTCACTTCGGAAAATGAAGACAATGAGGAAAGCGTCGAGATGCATGAAGCCAACCGCGAAGCCGCGTCGATTCTCGATACGGAAATGGTCTACGAATTGATTGATTCGATCAATTCGTGGCGCAGAATACATCGCCTGACTGCTCCGCACCCTTGGTTGCTATACAACGTGATGAACAAGTTCTTCAATCAAGTGAACATCTTCAATTCGCGCCAATCCGGCAACAACGTTTCGGGCTCAATGCTCGACATGAGCCGAAGCGCGCTGAAAGCGTTCTATGCATTGTGGGCGACGATTGGCAGCTTCGAAAAAGGTCCTCTGTTCGGCTTCGACAACCGCATCGCCTATCAGAATGTCGGACGGGTCGAGGGTTTCAGGAACTCGTTGCTTTATAACTTCAATATTCTTCCGTTCATGGCTTTGGACATTGAGTACGGGTCGGTGACTAAAGCGCTCGGCTCTCATCCTTTGCTTTATCTGATCGAAAACGTTCATAAGGCGACGACATCAAGGAGAATTTTTCATCGCCGCACCTACGACCACAATAAAGCTCTCGATTTACAGGTGCCAACAAGCCTTGATCTAGCCCGCCGGTTAATCGGCAGCGAAGACACCAGGGAGACAATTCTCGCGATGTCGAGAGCAGACGCGATCAGGAACTTAAGGCAATTCAAGCAACAATTTTCAGCTCACGGTTTGTCCGAGGACTGGGCCTTGCTCGTTGAAGCCAGCGCCTTCGACGTGGGCTTCCGCGGCGCACTTGCCAAAATCGTTCAGATCATGCGGCGCGCCAAGGCCCGTCCGCACTCACGGCGAGGCTAGGCATGCTCGCGCAGACGCTCTATGAGCTCGCGGCCGCGACGGCACTCTCCAATGTCGCGCTGGCAGAAGTCTTACGCACTGAGGTGGTACAACTACTGGAGAGCAAAGGTGCAGAGCCTGGCACTTTCGCAGCGCGATGCCGCGAACTGCTCTACACCGAACTTGATCGCGACTTTTCGCGACAGTTCCGGCTCAACGATCTGGAAAGTGCATTCCATCTGATCGTGCCGGACGACCTTGGTACCAACGGACAACTGCCGTTGCTCGACGATCTCGTCGAAAGGGCTTTCGACGTGTCTTCTGGGCAAATTCACTATCGTGCCAATCGAATTGCCGACTATGCGAAGCTATGCAGCCGCCTCGATCCGGCCATGATCGCCGGCTGGCATCTGGCGACGCGAATCGAAAAAGCACAAGGGCTGAGCGACTCAGGGCTCATCAGCATCGTTGCGCAAGCGCGCGGTCTTTTCGCCCCGCCCCATGACGATGAGCCATACGGCGAAAATCACGTGCACATTTACGGCATTAGCGGGGTCGATCTTGGCATGGCCACGTTACTGTTCGACTCACCCAGCGGGTCCAAAGACAAGTCCGGAGATGATCGCCTGCCGGCATTGCAACGCTGGCTCGGCTGTCTACGTGGGTATAGTGCATTGCCCAACTCAGCAAAGGTGAGCGAAATGCTCATCGGGGAATTTATAGGTGGCGGCGCCACCGCCGCGCCCGTGGCTGGACTCTGTCCGACACTGCGAGGCCCCCAGCCCGCAAGCCTATCGCCACGTGATCCGCCATGGCTTAGCTGGCAAATGAACGAAGCCTGGAGTCGAAAAAACACCGATGAAGCGTGGCTCTGGTTCTTCACCTGGATTTGGACTTACTACAAGCTAGCGCCCTCACGCGTGTTGCGTCTTGCGCTGCTTCACGCCGTCGTTGTCTTGATGGACATCCGATATCGCTCAATCATGGATGGTCAGGGGCTGACTCGGTTCACCCACCGCTTTCCGGACGCCACCCGCCTTTATCCGAATCGGAAGGGCCGGCAGCGAAGCGCGGTTCAACGGATTTTTGCTGGAACGAGTGACGTGGCGGAAATCAAACTGGCCTATGAGAAAGATCCGCACGACGCGATCAAGAAAATCGGCTACGCGATCGCGGCCCATCTAAATCGGGCAGCGTGGCGTGACGATAAACCCGACGCCAGCCTTCTTGCGCGCTCGATGGACCGCTGGCACATCTGCGTCCACTTCAACCGCTTTCCCGTCTATCTGGCCAATGAGTCGCTCGTCTGGGACGAAATCGAGAAATTGGCAAAAGCGCTTGTCGTCACCCCCTCGTGGATTTCGGCTAACAGTCAGGACGTCGCCACAGGCGTATTGAGCAAACCACTGTCTCATTGGATCCGTGGCATTGACGTCGCCGGCGACGAAAACGCCGTGAAGATCGAAGTGTTTGCGCCAGCGCTGCGGCTGCTGCGATTTCAATACGCAAAAGGCTTCAGGTCAGAGAGTGCACCCGGCGTTCATCATGTTGCTCCCGAGTTGAACAGATCCTCTCCACGTGGCGGATTGCACTTGAGCGTTCACGCCGGTGAAGACTATGCGGATCTCCTGTCGGGCATGCGGCATGTCGACGAAACGGTCGTCTTTTGCGGCATGCACAAAGGTGACCGTTTGGGGCACGCCTTGGCGCTCGGCATCGAACCGGAACAGTGGGCTCGCCGGCAAGGCATGGTGCTCATCGACATTGACGAACACGTCGACAATCTGGTCTGGGCTTGGGGAATGGCTGCCGATCTCGCCGCCGCGATGCCGGTAAAGAAACGCCCGGACATCCACGCGATCAGGGTAAAGTTTGAACAGCGCGCACTCCACTTTGCCTCCATGCTGCCGTGGCTGACGCGGCCCTTGCCGGCCGCGACTCCCGTCCCAACCATTAGCGTGCTGTGGGAGGCATGGAAATTAAGGCGCAACTCTTTCTATCACCTGGACGAATTACGGCGAAGCGGCAGGCGGCCGTGCGAGATCACGACATTGATACCCGATCTGAGCATACTCACGTCGAGCGAAAATCATCCTGCCGCAGCGCTGCACATCAATCGCGCAAGGTGGCTGTCGGAAAACCAGTCCGTCACAACCGATGACGAACGCCCTCCCGCGATCAGACCGACAAAATTGATGCCCAAAGTTCATATCACGCTGGGCGGCAAGGATTTGCCAACAGGCGGCCATCGCCATGCGGCGTACGATCTGATTGAGGATACCTGTCCTGACAGCCAGCTCGAGTTTATGCATGCGTTGCAGGATCTGCTCGTCACGCGTTATGCGAAAACAGGCATCAGCATCGAAACCAATCCGACATCGAACGTGTACATTGCGCGCCTGAAAAATTACCAGGAACATCCGATATTTCGCTGGCATCCGCTGGACACGAGCACGCTGGCCAAAGGTGCAATACACAATCGATTCGGCCTGCGCAAGGCGCCGATTCCCATCACAGTCAACACCGATGATCCCGGCGTGATGCCGACCAATCTGCGCATGGAGTTCGCGTTACTGAAGGACGCGGCCCTTGCCCATCTCGACGACAGTAATGCGATCAACACTTGGGCGGAAACGTTGCGCAAAGAGGGCGTCGATGAGTTTTCCCGCAAGCATTTGCCGTAGGTGGCGCGACCTGTATCTCGCAGCTAGCGCTTACGTTAGAGGATGAAGTAAAAGGCCGAAGTCAGTTCCCCGACTCCGGCCTTCTCATTCGATTCCTTCGACCCCTCACGCCACCCACACCGCGATCGTCAGCATCAACAGCAAAATCATCCACAACACCACCGCGCGCCACACCAACCCCACCGCCGATTGCAGCGTGCGCGGCGTGCAATCATCACCCACCTGCATCGGGCCACCGTCGCCGGTAGTGAGAGCGTCGAGGCTCGACTGCTCCGCGAGCGGACCACTCAACCGCGCACCCAATGCGCCGCTGCCGGCCGCAAGCAACACACCGTCGTTCGCATCCGGCCACTGCCGCGCGTGATTGCGCCATGCATAAATCGCGTCCTCGAAGTTGCCGACGATCGCAAAGCCCAGCGACGTCAAACGCGACGGCACCCAGTCGATCACGAAGAACGCACGCTGTGCGAAGCTCGAAAACGCGGCGGTCCGATCGTCGGCCGGACGTGCCCACGTCCGCGCCAGATATTCGGCGATCCGATACAACACCGCGCCCGCCGGCCCCACCGGAATCAGGAACCAGAAGAACACGCCGAACACGTGGCGATGCGACGCAACCACCGCATGAATCAGCGTGTGACGCACGATCTCGCTGACCGGCATGTCGACGGTATCCATCCCGGTCCATTCGTTGAGGATTTCGCGTGCGCGCGGCACGTCGTCGTTATTCAACGCGAGGTGGATGTCGGTGAAGTAATGGCTGAACTGGCGGAAGCCGAGCGTGAAATACAGCACCGCGACGTTCCAGAGAAACGCCAGCGCGAAGTGGATGTGGTACAGCACGTAGTAGACGAGCGCGACGGCCAGCGTCCACGGCACCACCACCACGAGCCACGCGAGCAATCCATGCTTGGGCTTGCCCGCATCGAATCCGTGCGCCGCCGACTCCGCATGGTACTGAAGCAGCGCCGACACCGGATTATTCGGCGACAGCGCGCGTACCTGTTCAATGATCAGAGCCAGCAATACGGAGAAAAAAGTCATGCGATGCGCCGTGCTTTTCGAGTTTTACGATTGTTTTATAACGATAGCACAGGGTCGGATGGGACTGAGCGCGGACGTCGACAAACACCCGACACGTGCACAGGCCGCAACGCTTCAGGCCGCGAGAAAGCGATAGAAGTTGCGCAGCATCCCGGCCGTCGCACCCCAGATGAAGTGATGGCTGCCGACGGGGTTGGGTTCGACATCGGCCGGGTGCGCGTCCTGTGCCGTTTGCGCTGCTTGCGCGCGCGGATAAGGCATCGCGAAGAAGCGCCGCTCGCCGCCGTCGAATCGAAACACGCGCACTTCGTGGTTGGCAGGGTTCATCAAAAACGCGAGCGGTACTTCGAAGACTTCCGCGACTTCGAGCGCGTCCATCTTCAATGCAAATGGCGGATGTACGAGGCCGATAACCGGTGTCACGCGAAAACCGGTGCCCGTCAGATAGTCGGGCAATGCGCCAAGCACTTCCACGCGCGACGGCGCGAGGCCCACCTCTTCCTGTGCTTCACGCAGCGCGGTGGCCGTGGTATCGGCATCGGACGGTTCATAACGACCACCGGGAAAACTCACCTGCCCCGCATGATCGTTCAGATGGTCGGCGCGCTGCGTGAGCAGCACGGTCAGACCGTGTTCGCGGACCACCAAGGGTACGAGTACCGCGGCAATGCGCGGATCGATCGGCGCGCCGCGTAAGCGCGCTTCGACGATCGGCTCGGGCTCCCACGCCAGGCGCTGTTCGAAGCGGGCGCGCAGAGCGTCAGGCGTCAGACGCTCGCCGGTCAGGGCCGGCAGATCGGCGCCCGTTCCGATGACGGGCAAAGTTTCAGGCTCAAAGACGGGGCGGATCAACGGCTCTCTCGACTGTGCGGATGGTGACGTGCCGCTATTTTGACCTGGCCAAGAAAAAAGCACCCGCGAGGGGTGCTTTTTCTTACAGCATTTACGCTTGGGAAGCAGCGCGGTCTTTCGAGACCAGCTTTTCCTTGATCCGGGCCGACTTGCCCGAACGGTCGCGCAGGTAGTACAGCTTCGCACGACGCACATCGCCACGACGCTTCACGACGATGCTTGCCAGCAGCGGCGAGTACGTCTGGAACGTACGCTCGACGCCTTCGCCCGACGAGATCTTGCGGACGATGAACGACGAATTCAGACCACGGTTACGCTTGGCGATCACGACGCCTTCGTAAGCCTGAACACGCTTACGCGTACCTTCAACCACGTTCACGCTGACGATCACCGTATCGCCGGGAGCGAATTCGGGGATGGTCTTCTCGCCGAGCGCGCGCGCGATTTCTTCCTGCTCGAGTTTTGCAATCAGATTCATGACTGACTCCTGTATCCATCTTGTCGGCGTTCGTACCTGCCTCGCGCTAAGTTTCCTGTTGCGCCCGGCTACGGCCCCGATAGAGGATGGGTTCACATCTGGCGCCGTACACGCATGCACGACACCGCCTGGTGTCCGCTTGAAAGACCGCTGGCCTTACGCCTTCGACGCTTCCTTCGCGAGACTTGCGAGCCATGCCTCGTCGGCACGGCTCAACATCTTGTTCTTTCTGGCCTTCACGATCAGATCGGGCCGCTTGTTCCACGTATTGCGCAACGCTTCGCGCCGACGCCACGCCTCGATTTCCGCATGATGGCCGCCGAGCAGCACATCGGGCACCCGCACGCCGTCGTATTCCTCCGGCCGCGTGTAATGCGGACAATCCAGCAGCACATCGACAAAACTGTCCTGCACCGCCGATTGCGAGTCGTTGAGCACGCCGGGCAACTGACGCACCACCGCATCCATCAACGCCATGGCAGGCAATTCGCCACCCGACAGCACGAAGTCGCCAAGGCTGACTTCCTCGTCGACGACACGATCGAGCAAGCGCTGATCGATCGCTTCATAGCGTCCGCACAGCAGAATCAAACCGGGCTCGGCGGCAAACTGCATGACCCGCTCGTGATTCAGCGTAGCGCCTTGCGGCGACATCATCACGACGCGCGACGCGCCGATGCCCTGCTCCGCCTGCGCGGCTTTCGCCGCGCCGATCGCGTCTTCGAGCGGCTTGGCCAGCATGACCATGCCGGGGCCGCCGCCGTAGGGACGATCGTCGATCGTACGGTAGTTGTCGGTCGTGAAATCACGCGGATTCCACGTCCGCAGGCCGTAGCGTTCCTGCTTCGCCGCCCGGCTGGTGATACCCCAGTCGGTCAGCGCGCGAAACATGTCAGGAAAGAGCGTGACGACATCGAACTGCATCGCTCTCTCCGTTCAGCGAATGATTTAGTAATCGGCTTCCCAGTCGACGGTAATCTGCCTTGCCGCCTGGTCCACTGTTTTGACAAAGACGCCGACGAACGGGATCAAACGTTCGGCGGTGGCCGGCTTGCCGGTTTTGTCGGAAGCCGGATATTCGATGCGCAACACCGAGTGCGCACCGTTGTCGATCATGTCTGCAACCTTGCCGAGATGAACCCCGGCAACGTTCACCACATCCAGGCCGATCAGGTCGACCCAGTAGAATTCGTCGGCGTCGAGCGCCGGAAATTCGCTGCGGCTGATGTACACGCGTGTGCCGCGCATTGCCAGCGCCACATCGCGATCAGCCACGCCACCCAGCTGGGCAACAATGCTGTCGCTATGCGTTTTCGACTGCAATGACGGCGCCGACTTGCGCTCGCGGCCTTGCAACAGCCACCAGCGTTTAGCGCTCAGTAATGCATCGCCGCCGTGGCCGGCATCCGCGTGCGCGGCCACCTTGACCCAGCCCTTGAGGCCGTAAGCGTCGACGATTTTGCCGACCTCGACCGCATCGGCCGGCCAGCTTTCCGCCGTTTCCAGGCGCATTTCTGCGGCACCGGAAGCTGCGGCTGATACCTGGGCTTTCGCCTTGCCTTCGGCTTTTTCGACCGGCTTGCGGACGAATGCACCGAATGACGCCTGATCAGACGTCTTGGCGCGCGAAGTTGCCTTGGCGCGCCCTAGACTGCCGGAATCACGCTCAGACATGATTGAACCTCGCTGCTAACTTCGACGTCTGTTTCAGCACAACTTTTTGCATATCGGACTGCTCACGCAAGCTGCGCGAGCCGCCGGCCAAACCGACGACGATACGCGTGCGAGCTACCATTAAGCAGCCGGCTGCGCCTTTTGCGCTTCCTTCACGAGACGCTCGACGGTCGGCGACAGTTGCGCGCCAACACCTTGCCAGTACGTCAGGCGATCTTGAGCGATACGCAGCGACTCACCCTTCGTAGCGACCGGGTTGTAGAAACCAACGCGTTCGATGAAGCGGCCGTCACGACGGTTACGCGAATCGGTTGCGACGATGTTGTAGAACGGGCGCTTCTTGGAACCGCCACGAGCCAAGCGGATGATGACCATACTAGAATCCTTGAAAACCGGGGTTCGGAACGACTGAAACACGCGATTATAGCGGGAAACAGACGCCATAACAAACACTTACCGGGATAAACTGCATGACGGGGTTGCGCCGGGCATACGGAAACGGACCGCGAACCCCGCCGAAACGCCCGAACTACCTGACGGAGCGCCCGTGAAAGTCCTGCCGCGAAGCGTGTTTTTACCCTCTTTTTCTGCGCTTGTCCGTTACGTTGCCCGAGGCACCGCCGCCTGCCTCGCCTCGCGCAGGACTTCGTCGGCACGCACCTCGCGGCATCGGACGATGCACGTCGCGACGGCCTTCGTGCTCGCCGTGCAGGCCATTGGCGCGTACGCCGCGCTACCCGTCGACCGGATCAAACTGCCGCCCGGTTTCCATATCGACGTGCTGTCCGATGCCGTGCCCAGCGCGCGGGCCATGACGCTGTCCCCGCAAGGCATTCTCTATATAGGCAGCCTCGACGGCCACGTGTATGCGCTCGAACTGCAGAACGGCCACGTGACCGGCCGTCATGTGATCGCCTCCGGCCTCGAGATGCCAGCGGGCGTCGCATGGCGGGACGGCGCGCTCTACGTGTCCGCCGTATCGAAAATCCTGCGCTTCGACGCGATCGACTCGCATCTGAACGATCCGCCCAAGCCGGTCGTGATCACCGACTCCCTGCCGACCGAAACGCACCACGGCTGGAAATTCATCGCCTTCGGCCCGGACGGCAAACTCTGCGTGCCCCAGGGCGCGCCTTGCAACGTGTGCCTGAAGGACCGCGACCGCTATGGCCTGATCGGCCGCATGGACGCGGACGGCAGCCATTATGAAGTGGTCGCCCGCGGCATCCGCAATTCCGTCGGCTTCGCGTGGCATCCGGCGACGCATGACCTGTGGTTCACCGACAACGGCCGCGACCTGCTGGGCGACGACGTACCCGACGACAAACTCAACCGCGCGCCGCGCGCCGGCATGGATTTCGGCTTTCCGTATTGCCACGGCGGCGACACGCCCGATCCCCAGTACGGCAAGGACCGCCCGTGTAGCGCGTTCACGCCGCCGGCGGTCAAGCTGGGCGCGCATGTCGCGTCGCTCGGCATGCGTTTTTATACCGGCTCGATGTTCCCCGCCGCCTATCGCGACAACATCTTCATCGCCGAGCATGGTTCGTGGAATCGCAGCAAGAAGGTCGGCTACCGCGTCGTGCGCGTGATCACCAACCCGGACGGCAGCAACGCACGTCAGGAGGTCTTCGCCGAAGGCTGGCTGCAACCCGGCGAAGCGGTCTGGGGGCGCCCCGCAGACGTGCTACCACTACCCGACGGCTCGCTGCTGATCAGCGACGACACCGCCGGCGCCATTTACCGCGTAACGTATTCGGCGCCAGGCTCCTGAACATTCGCCCACGTTTATTGCGACCCCCGGTCACGTGACCGCCCCACCGCCCGGGCGTAGAATGCGCGACGGTCTGCGCCGTGTCACTCTGCGCCATTCGACGCGCCGCAACCTTCGATCGCCCCTTATTCCGCTTACACCGGGTACTCCGCCCTCGCCTACATGTCCACCCTCGCTTCGGCTTCACCGCGCTTCAGATCCAAGACGATTACCGCCGCGCTGGCCTTCCTGTTCGGCTCCCTCGGCGCACACCGCTTCTATCTCTACGGCACACGCGACATCTACGGTTGGGCGCATCTGCTCGGCACGCTGATCGGCATTCCGGGCGTGATGCTGGTGATCGCCAGCGAGCGCGCGTCGATGCCTGGCTGGGTGCTCGCATTCTTCGGCGCGGTGTCGCTGCTCTCGGCGTTTCTCGCCGCGATCGTCTACGGTCTGCGCCCGGACGAAAAGTGGGACGCCCAGTTCAACGCGCAAACCGGCCGCCACAGCAATTCCGGCTGGACGGTCATTTTCATCGTCATCTTCTCGCTGCTGATCGGCGCATTTCTGCTGATGACCGGCCTCGCCCTTTCGTTTCAAACCTATTTCGAAAGTCAGGTGCAGGCGGCCAAGGCGCTTTCGCAGTAAGCATTCGCGGCGGCGTTTTTGCAATGACGCCTGCCCAGCCGCGCACAAAGCTAGAAAAGATCCAACTGCGGATCGTCTCGCGCGGCCGCCGCGGGACGTGACGAATGCGGCGGCCCCGACGGATCGAGGCGGCGAAAATGCGACATATCCAGAATGCCGCGATCGCGCCGATTCAATCCCAACCGGGCCGCTGCATTGCGAAAACGCTGCCGCAACAGATCCGCCCACAAGCCCTCGCCCTTCATGCGCGTGGCGAAATTCGAGTCGTAGTCTTTGCCACCCCGCATATCGCGCACGCGACTCATCACCCGATCGGCCCGATCGGGAAAATGCGCGGCCAGCCAGTCCTTGAACAGCGGCGCGACTTCCCACGGCAAACGCAGCACGATGTAGCTCGCGTTGCTCGCACCGGCTTCCGCGCACGCCTCCAGCACCCGCTCCATGTCCGGTTCCGTCACGAACGGAATGACCGGCGCAATGCTCACGCCGACCGGAATGCCCGCCTCGCTCAGCGTGCGAATGGCGCGTAATCGACGCGACGGCGTAGCGGCACGCGGCTCCAGCGTGCGCGCGATGTCCGCGTCGAGCGTGGTGATCGTGATGGCGGCCATGAACTGCCCGCGCGCCGCCATTGGCGCAAGCAGATCGAGATCGCGTTCGATCAGCGACGACTTGGTGATCGCCGCGAACGGCTGCTGACGTTCGCTGAGCACTTCGATAACGCGCCGGGTGAGCCGCAACTCCCGCTCCACGGGTTGCCACGCGTCGGTATTCACGCCGAGCGCGATCGGTTCCGGCACATAGGATTGCTTCGACAACTCGCGTTCGAGCAATTCCGGCGCATTGATCTTCGCGTAGATACGGCTTTCGAAGTCGAGCCCCGGCGACAAGCCTAAATAACTATGTGTGGGCCTCGCAAAGCAATAGATGCAACCGTGCTCGCACCCGCGATAGGGATTCAGCGACACGCCAAAAGGAATGTCCGGCGACGCATTGCGCGTGAGAATGGTCTTCGCGCGCTCCTCGAAAACCTGCGTGCGCAGGACTTTGGGTTGGCCGTCGTCATCTTCCGATGTCGTGACCGTCAGCCAGCCGTCGTCCACCGCTTCGCGCTGGTCGACTTCGTAGCGGCCTTGCAGATTCGTCACCGCGCCGCGCCCCTTGCGTGGCGCAGGCGGCGCGATCGGATACTCGGGCGCGGAGTCGAAGTCGGGGTCAGGGGCAGGGGCGGTCACGGCTGGAATCAGGCAAAGCACGGCAATAAAAAACAGCAGCGCCAACAAAAAACGGCGCCAAACACCTGTATAAATATACAGTGTTTACGCCGTTTGTCGAGCCCTGCCCAGCCGTCAAACCATGCGCTTCTTAATCCCCGACCGCGATCGTCAGCGTCTCCTTGATTTCCTCCATCACCACATAGCTCTTCGACTGCACGGCGCCGGGAAGCTGCAACAGGATGTCGCCGAGCAGCTTCCGGTAATCGGCCATCTCGCCGATGCGCGCCTTGATCAGATAGTCGAAGTCACCCGACACCAGATGGCACTCCAGCACCTCGGGGATCTTCTGCACCTCGCGGCGGAACTGGTCGAACATGTTGCCGCTTTTGTGATCCAGCGTGATCTCGACGAACACCAGCAGCGCCGCACCGAGCTCGGCCGGATTCACGCGTGCGTGATAGCCGGTGATCACGCCGTCGCGCTCCATCCGCTTGACCCGCTCGATGCACGGCGTGACCGACAGCCCGACCTGCTCCGCGAGGTCTTTCATGGCCATCCGGCCGTCCTGCTGCAACAGCCGCAGGATCTTGTGATCGAGCTTATCGAGAGCCCGGACCGGCTGACGCTGTGTTCGCATGGTGTATTTGCTGAAAATCCTGAAAATACGATAACAAAACCTACCTGACTGTTAATAGTATAGCGGTTAACACTGGGCGACCCGCGTTACACCTCGTGAATCGAACGAATTCCAACGAATCCGCGAGCGCAGCGCCCTTCAACCTCTATTGAATCTGTCGGAGCAGTTATGCGAGTCGTCGTTTTGGGCAGTGGCGTCGTCGGGGTGACCAGCGCGTATTACCTGGCGCGTGCCGGTCACGAAGTGACCGTCATCGATCGCGAGGCCGGCCCGGCGCTCGAAACCAGCTTTGCCAATGCCGGCCAGATCTCGCCGGGCTACGCGTCGCCGTGGGCCGCGCCGGGCGTGCCGTTGAAAGCGGTCAAATGGATGTTCCAGAAGCACGCGCCGCTGGCGATCCGCCTCGACGGCACGCAATTCCAGCTGCAATGGATGTGGCAGATGCTGCAGAACTGCACGTCGTCGCGTTACGCGGTGAACAAGGGCCGCATGGTGCGCCTCGCCGAATACAGCCGCGACTGCCTGCAGGCGCTGCGCGCCGAAACCGGCATCCAGTACGAAGGCCGCACCGGCGGCACGCTGCAGGTGTTCCGCACGCAGCAGCAGTTCGAAGGCGCCGCCAAAGACATCGCCGTGCTGCAGGAAGCCAACGTGCCGTACGAATTGCTGTCGGCGGCCGAACTCGCGCAAGCCGAGCCGGCGCTCGCCGCGGTATCGCACAAGCTGACCGGCGGCCTGCGCCTGCCGGGCGACGAAACCGGCGACTGCCAGATGTTCACCACGCGCCTCGCCGCGCTGGCCGAACAACTGGGCGTGAAATTCCGCTACAACACGCCGATCGATTCGCTGGCGATGGCGGGCGACCGCATCGCGGGCGTGCAATGCGGCAGCGAACTGGTGCGCGCCGATTCGTTCGTGGTCGCGCTGGGTTCGTACTCGACGAAGTTCCTCTCGGGTCTCGTGAAGATTCCGGTGTACCCGCTCAAGGGTTATTCGATCACCGCGCCGATCGTCAACGAAGCGGCTGCGCCCGTGTCGACCGTGCTCGACGAGACCTACAAGATCGCGATCACGCGTTTCGACGACCGGATTCGCGTCGGCGGGATGGCGGAGATCGTCGGCTTCGACAAGTCGCTGCGCCAGGCGCGCCGCGAAACGCTGGAATTGTGCGTGAACGATCTGTTCCCGGGCGGCGGCGATACGTCGAAGGCCAGTTTCTGGACCGGATTGCGCCCGATGACGCCGGACGGCACGCCGATCGTCGGCCGCACGCCGGTCGCGAATCTGTTCCTGAACACGGGTCACGGCACGCTCGGCTGGACCATGTCGTGCGGGTCGGGCCAGTTGCTGGCCGACGTGATGTCGGGCAAGCAGCCGGCGATCAAGGCGGACGATCTGTCCGTGCACCGCTATCTCGGCGAGACCGGTGGCGCGCATCGTCCGGCTTACGCCTGAGGCCGAGCCGGCACACCCAGGCAACGCAAAAGCAAAAGCGCCCCGTGGGGCGCTTTTTTTTCATACCTGATCCGGACTAAATAAAGCAGGCTGAGCGCCGAGCCGCCCCGACGCTTGCCGCCCATCCGGTCAGAACTGATCGTCCGACAACGCCAGCACACCCTCGCCGCCCTTCGCGCTGACAATCGATGCCTCCAGCGCCGATGCGAGCGGCAACACATGCTCCGCGTAGAACTGCGCGGTCGCGATCTTCGCGCCGTAGAACGACGGATCCTCGTCGCGCTTCTTCGCGGCCACCAGCAACGCACGCGCCATCTGCCAGCCGCCGAGCACGACGCCCGCGAGCTTCAGATACGGCACGCTGCCCGCGAACACCGCGTTCGGATCGCCCTTGGTGTTCGCCACCACGAAATCGACTGCCGCGCTCAATGCCGCGTGACCTTGCGCCAGATACTTTTTCATCGAATCGAACGCCGGAGCTTGCTGCACGCCAAGCGCTTCGACGGTTTGCGCCACTTCGGCGAGCAGCGCCTTCGCGACCTTGCCGCCGTCGCGCAGCGTCTTGCGGCCGATCAGATCGTTCGCCTGAATCGCGGTCGTGCCTTCGTAGATCGGCAGGATGCGGGCGTCGCGGTAATACTGCGCCGCGCCGGTTTCCTCGATGAAGCCCATGCCGCCGTGCACCTGAACGCCGAGGCTGGTGACGTCGATCGACAGTTCGGTGCTCCAGCCCTTCACGATCGGCACGAGAAATTCGTAGATCGCCTGATGCTGGGCGCGAGTGGCGTCGTCCGGACGACGATGCGCGATGTCGCAATGCGCGGCCGCCACGTACGCGAGCGCGCGCGATGCCTCGGTCAGACCGCGCATCGTCGCGAGCATGCGGCGCACGTCCGGATGCTGGATGATCGCCACCGACTGTTTCGCGGAACCATCCACCGGACGGCTTTGCACGCGGTCCTTCGCATACGCGACCGCCTTCTGGTACGCACGGTCCGACACGCCGACGCCTTGCATGCCGACCGCGAAACGCGCGGCGTTCATCATGATGAACATGTATTCGAGGCCGCGATTTTCCTCGCCGATCAGATGACCGATCGCGCCGCCGTGATCGCCGAATTGCAGCACCGCGGTCGGGCTCGCCTTGATGCCGAGCTTGTGTTCGATCGACACGCAATGCACGTCGTTGCGCGCACCGAGCGAGCCGTCTTCATTGACGAGAAACTTCGGCACGATGAACAGCGAAATGCCCTTCACGCCTTCGGGTGCGTTCGGCGTGCGCGCCAGCACGAGATGGGCGATGTTCTTCGCCATGTCGTGTTCGCCCCACGTGATGAAAATTTTCGTGCCGAACAGCTTGAACGAACCATCGCCTTGCGGCTCGGCACGCGTGCGGACCAGCGCGAGATCGGAACCGGCCTGCGGCTCGGTGAGGTTCATCGTGCCGGTCCATTCGCCGGAAATCAGCTTGGGCACATAGGTTTGTTTCTGCGCTTCGGTGCCGGCGGTCAGGAGCGCCTCGATCGCGCCATCGGTCAGCAGCGGACACAGCGCGAACGACAGGTTCGACGCGTTGAGCATTTCGACGCAAGGCGTCGCGATCAGCTTCGGCAGGCCCTGGCCTTCGTATTCGGCCGGATGCTGCACGCCTTGCCAGCCGCCTTCGGCGAATTGACGGAACGCGTCCTTGAAGCCCGGCGTCGCGGTGACGACACCGTCTTTCCAGCTGCTCGGATTGCGATCGCCTTCGACATTCAGCGGCGCCAGCACCTCGCCGCACAGTTTCGCCGATTCGTCGAGCACGGCCGCAGCCGTGTCGAAGTTAGCGTCTTCGAAGCCTGGCAGCGTCGCGATGTCGTCGAGACCGGCCAGTTCTTTCATCACGAACAACATGTCCTTGATGGGCGCTGTGTAACTCATATCAGTTCTCCTCCTGTCTTCGATACAAAAAAAGGGCGCTGGACTTGATGGGTCCCGCGCCCTTTCGCTTTTTCTTTCGCTGCCAGACGCCTCGACGGCGTCGTGGCCATTGGCCGAGTTAGCCGAGTTCGCTAACGAGTTCCGGCACGACCGTGAACAGATCGCCCACCAGACCGTAATCGGCCACGCTGAAGATCGGCGCTTCCGGATCCTTGTTGATCGCGACGATCACCTTCGAATCCTTCATGCCGGCCAGATGCTGGATCGCACCCGAGATGCCCACGGCGACGTACAGCTGCGGCGCGACGATCTTGCCGGTCTGGCCGACCTGGTAGTCGTTCGGCACGAAGCCCGCGTCGACCGCCGCGCGCGAGGCGCCCAGCGCCGCGTTCAGCTTGTCCGCCAGCGGCTCCAGCACCTTCGTGTAGTTCTCGCCGTTGCCCAGGCCCCGGCCGCCCGAGACGATGATCTTCGCCGAGGTCAGTTCCGGACGGTCCAGCTTCGTCACCTCACGGCTCACGAACGACGAGATGCCGCTGTCCGCCGCCGCCTCGATCTTCTCGACCGCTGCGCTGCCGCCTTCGGCCGCGACGGCGTCGAAACCGGTCGAGCGGACCGTGATGACCTTGATCGGGTCAGCCGATTGCACCGTCGCGATCGCGTTGCCCGCGTAGATCGGACGCTCGAACGTGTCGGCGGAATCCACCGCGGTTATGTCGCTGATCTGCGCGACGTCGAGCTTCGCCGCGATACGCGGGGCGATGTTCTTGCCGTAGGCCGTGGCCGGCGCGAGGATATGCGAGTAATCCTTCGCGATGTTCAGCACCGTCGCCTCGACGTTTTCCGCGAGGCCGGCTTCGAGTTGCGGCGCGTCGGCCAGCAGCACTTTCGACACGCCGGCGATCTTCGCCGCCGCATCCGCCGCGGCTTGCGCGTTGTGGCCTGCCACCAGCACGTGGACATCGCCGCCAATCTTCTGTGCCGCTGCGATCGTGTTCAGCGTCGCGGCCTTGATCGACGCGTTGTCGTGTTCTGCAATTACCAGATTCGTCATTTCATCAGTCTCCTGTCGACCAGAGTTAGCGCTTTAGCGCTTACTCTGGTCCCATGCAAAGCTGTCGATCAGAGTTAGCGCTTCAGCGCTTACTCTGATCCCATGCGGCGCTTACAGCACCTTGGCTTCGGTCTTCAGCTTTTCGACCAGCGTCTTCACGTCCGGCACCTTCACACCAGCGGAGCGCTTGGGCGGCTCGACGACTTTCAGCGTCTTCAGGCGCGGCGCGACATCAACGCCGAGGTCTTCCGGCTTGATCGTTTCCAGCGGCTTTTTCTTCGCCTTCATGATGTTCGGCAGCGTCACGTAGCGCGGCTCGTTCAGGCGCAGATCGGTCGTCACCACCGCGGGCAGCGTCAGCGACAGCGTTTCCGCACCGCCGTCCACTTCGCGCGACACCGTCGCCTTGCCGTCGGCCACCACCACCTTCGACGCGAACGTGGCCTGCGGCAGGTTCGCCAGCGCGGCGAGCATCTGGCCGGTCTGGTTCGAATCGTCGTCGATGGCCTGCTTGCCGAGGATCACCAGTTGCGGCTGTTCCTTGTCGACCAGCGCCTTCAGCAGCTTGGCAACCGCCAGCGGCTGCAGCTCTTCGTTCGACTCGATCAGGATCGCGCGGTCCGCGCCGATCGCCAGCGCGGTGCGCAGCGTTTCCTGCGATTGCGCGACACCCGCCGACACGGCGATCACTTCGGTCGCCACGCCCGCTTCCTTCAGGCGCACGGCTTCTTCCACCGCGATTTCGTCGAACGGATTCATCGACATCTTCACGTTCGCGATGTCGACACCCGTGCCGTCCGATTTGACTCGAACCTTCACGTTGTAATCGACCACTCTCTTCACTGGCACCAGGATTTTCATGCACACGCTCCAAAGTTACGAATACGTCAACCCAGCGAACATTATAGCGACTGCCCTCACGGCAGCCGGTTCGCGGGCGCTCTAGCAGGAGGATATCGCTCCCCAGCGGCGTGACGGCAATAACGAACGATCGTTCTATTTTAATCTCGAAAAAACCCGGGTGGCAACCCCGGGTTCCGACTCACGACTCTAAATCCGTATTGCCGTCCTGTCTTACTACTGATGAACTACTGCGTTCGGGTTACTGCGAACGAGGGTTGCCGGCTCCTGGACCACCCTCCGCGGGCCGTCATCCGCGGGCCGCCATCACCACGCGGTGATCACCGAACCGCCGAACTTCGTCGCCACGAACTGCTTCACTTCCGGCGAGTGATAGGCGGCGACCAGTTTCGCGACCCACGGCTTGTCCTTGTCCTCGGCACGGATCGCGATGATGTTCACGTACGGACCCTTCGGGTCCTCGGCTGCGATCGCGTCCTTCTTCGGGTTCAAGCCGGCTTCCATCGCGAAGTTGGTGTTGATCGCGGCCGCGTCCACGTCGTTCAGCGAGCGCGGAATCTGCGCGGCGTCGAGTTCGACGATCTTCAGCTTCTTCGGGTTATCGACGATATCGAGCGGCGTCGCCTTCAGGCCCGCGTCGGCGCGCAGCTTCAGCAGACCCTGCTTCTGCAGCAGCAGCAATGCGCGGCCGCCGTTGGTCGGGTCGTTCGGCACGGCGATCTTCGCACCCGGTTGCAGCTCGGCCAGCGACTTCAGCTTCTTCGAATAGATGCCCATCGGGTAAGTGACCGTATCGGCGATGCGGATCAGCTTGTAGCCGCGGTCCTTCACCTGCGCCTGCAAGTACGGGTCGTGCTGGTAGCTGTTCGCGTCCAGATCGCCGGCGGCGAGCGCGGCGTTCGGCTGCACGTAGTCGGCGAACTCGACGATCTTGATGTTCAGGCCGTTCTTCGCGGCGACCGTCTTCACGACTTCCATGATCTGCGCGTGCGGACCGCCGGTGACGCCGACCTTGATGGTGTCTTCGGCGTACGCCGCATTGGCGGCGAACGCGGAGGCGGCGCCGAGCAGCGCGGCGAGCTTGAGAACCAAACGACGTTGCATGATGAACCCCTGGTCGATCTGTTGATTTGTTGATCTGTCATAGCAGGCCGCGATGACCCGCGCGGCTGCTTCTGCTGGCCTTTTACCTGTCTTTACTTATGGCTCAAACGACGCACGAGCCAATCCCCGAACGACTGCACCAGTTGCACGAAGACGATCAGGATCACGACGACCGTCAGCATCACTTCCGGCAGAAAACGCTGATACCCGTAGCGGATGCCGAGATCGCCCAGCCCGCCGCCGCCGATCGCACCGGCCATCGCCGAATAGCCGACCAGCGACACGAAGGTGATCGTCAACCCGGCGACCACACCCGGCAGCGATTCCGGCAACAGCACCTTGAAGACGATCTGGCTGGTGGTCGCGCCCATCGCCTGCGCGGCTTCGATCAATCCGCGATCGACCTCGCGCAGCGCGGTTTCCACCAGCCGCGCGATGAACGGCGCCGCGGCGATCGTCAGCGGCACCACGGCGGCGGCCGTGCCGATCGACGACCCCACCACCAGACGCGTGAACGGAATCACCGCGACCAGCAGGATGATGAACGGCGTCGAGCGCACCGCGTTGACGATCACCCCCATCACACGATTCACCGCGACGTTTTCCAGCACGCCCTGACGGTCGGTCAGGTACAGCAGCACGCCGAGCGGCAAGCCCACCACGGCGCCGACCAGTCCGGAAATGCCCACCATCACGAGCGTTTCCCAGAACGACTGGACGAACATATCGAACATTTCACTCAACATACGAGAGCTCCTCCACCACCACACCCTGTTCGCGCAGATACGTCAGCGCCTGCGCCACCTTCGCCGGTTCGCCGCCCGCGAGCACCGCGAGCGAGCCGAACGCCTGCCCCTGGATCTCGTCGATCTGGCCGTGCAGGATGTTGAAGTCGAGTTCGTAGCGGCGGATCGTTTCCGACAGGATCGGCTGGTCGACGCCCGAGCCGGTGAACGCGAGCCGCAGCAAATGGCCGCTGCCCGTCTTCAGCCGTTCGGCGACGCGCGCCTTCAGCGCGGGCGGCAGCTCCTGCGCGATCACGTCGCCGATCAGCGCGCGCGTGACTTCGTGATGCGGTTGCAGGAACACGTCGATCACCTTGCCTTCCTCGACGACGCGGCCCGCGTCGAGCACCGCGACGCGATCGCAGACCTGCTTGATCACGTCCATCTGGTGCGTGATCAGCACGATGGTCAGGTTCAGCTCGCGGTTGATGCGCTTGAGCAGATCGAGAATCGCGCGGGTGGTTTCGGGGTCGAGCGCGGAAGTCGCCTCGTCGGAGAGCAGCACTTTCGGTTTGCTCGCCAGTGCGCGCGCAATGCCCACGCGCTGCTTCTGGCCGCCGCTGATCTGCGCCGGATAGCGGTCCTTCTGCGCCGACAGGCCGACCAGTTCGAGCAGCGGCAGCACGTTCGCCTCGATCTCGTCGCGCTTCATGCCGGCCAGTTCGAGCGGCAGCGCGACGTTGCCGTACACGGTGCGCGACGACAGCAGGTTGAAATGCTGGAAGATCATGCCGATCTCGCGGCGCGCTTCGCGCAGTTGCGCGGCGGGCAGCGTGGTCAGATCGCGTCCATTGACGACGATATTGCCTTCCGACGGACGCGTCAGCAGGTTGAGCGTGCGCACCAGCGTGCTCTTGCCCGCGCCGCTGCGGCCGATGATGCCGAACACCTCGCCCGCCGGAATCGACAGGTTGACGTTGTGCAGCGCCTCGACCCAGCCCCGGGGTCCGGCGAAACGCTGGGAGATATTGCGTATTTCGATCATGGAAAAACGAAACGGCGGAGTCTGTCGGCGAGCGTTGTGCGCTCCCGGCAAGCGGCCGCCGTTGCTTTTATTGGGATTTGAGGCCGCAATTCTACCGCAGCGTCGTCATTCCCTTTAATAATCAATTGCGAGCTTTTTATAACCTCAAAGCATTAGAGGCATGCCCGGTTCGCCGCGCTCGCGTACGGCGTGTCGCTGCGACTATGATCGGGCGAACAAAATCAGGATAGGCGAGGCAGCGGCCATGGAGACATCCCAACGCGACGAGCGCGTCGGCGTGGAGCAGAAAACGAGCGGCGCTGGCGCGACGCACGACGCGAGCTGGCTGGACCCAACGAATAACGTCGCACGGCGTGGCTCGGTGAGCACCGCCGACGGCGTGACGCTGCCGCTGTACCGCTGGCCACCCGCCACCTCGGCCACCTCCGCCACTTCCCCCACCTCCATTACGCCATTTCGCGCGACGGTCGCGCTGATCCACGGTCTGGCCGAGCACGCCGGACGTTACGCCGCGCTGGCCGCGCGCCTCAACGCAGCCGGTATCGAACTGGTGGCGATCGATCTGCGCGGCCACGGCGGCGCGCCCGGCAAGCGCGCCTACGTCAATCGTTTCGACGACTATCTGCTCGACGCGCAGGCGCTGCTCGACGCCGCCTCGCAAAGCGGCGCCCCACTCTTCTTGATGGGTCACAGCATGGGCGGCGCGGTCGCCGCGCTGTACGCGATCGAACGGCTCGGCGCAAGCGGGCGGCGCGTCGACGGCTTGATCCTGTCGAGTCCCGCGCTCGCGCCCGGCCGGGACGTGCCGCGCTGGATGCTCGCGCTGAGCCAGCTGATCAGCCGTCTGTGGCCGACCTTCCCGGCGATGAAAATCGATGCGGCATCGCTCTCGCGCGTCGAAGCGGTCGTGAACGCGAATCGCAACGACCCGCTCGTGCATCACGGCGCGATTCCGGCGCGCACCGGCGCCGAGCTGCTGCTGGCGATGGCGCGTATCGAACGTGGCCGTGCAGGATTGCGGGTGCCGCTGCTGGTGTATCACGGCACGTCCGACAAGCTCACCGAACCCGACGGCAGCCGCGCATTCGGGCAGCACGCGGGGTCGCCGGATAAAACGCTCACGCTGTACGAAGGCAGCTATCACGAATCGATGAACGACCTCGATCGGGATCGGGTGATCGGCGCGCTGGTCGAGTGGATCGGGAAACGGGCGCAGCGGATGGATTAAGCGGTGCAAATAGCGCAGACGGCCGGAGGTGGCCGGAGACGGCCGGAGGTGGCCGCTCGGCGCGATGCGCGTGGTTCACATGATGCACGTCAACGATCGCACGCCGCCGGGTATCGGCGAGGTGGCGTCCGTGAGGCGCGCCTCACCGCTGCCACTCAGGCGGCCGTTTGTCGATAAACGCCTGCACGCCTTCCAGCGCCGAGTCGTCCATCATGTTGCAGGCCATCGTCTGGCCGGCGAGTTGATACGCGGCCTCGATGCCCATCTCCAGTTGCCGATAGAACAGCCCCTTGCCCGCGCTCACCGCTTCCATCGGCTTCGCGCAGATGCTCGTGGCAAGGCGCGCGACTTCCGCGTCCAATGCGTCGGCAGGCGTCACGCGGTTCACGAGACCTTGCTGCTTCGCTTCGGCGGCATCGATGAAATCGCCGGTCAGCAGCATCTCCAGCGCCGCCTTGCGCGACAGGTTGCGCGACAGCGGCACCGAAGGCGTCGCGCAGAAGAGCCCGAGGTTCACGCCCGACACCGCGAAGCGCGCCGTATCGGCCGCGACCGCGAGATCGCACATGGCGACGAGCAGGCAGCCGGCCGCGGTGGCGATTCCCTGCACACGCGCGATTACCGGTTGCGGCATGCGCTGGACCGTCATCATCAGTTTCGTGCAGCGCGCGAACAGCGCCTGGTAGTACGCGAGCGACGGCGCCGCACGCATTTCCTTCAGGTCATGTCCCGCGCAGAACGCGCGACCCGCGCCGGCGATCACCACCACCCGCGCCTGCGACGATTGCGCGATCCCGGCCAGCGCTGTCTGCAAGGCGTCGAGCAAGGCCTCGGACAGCGCGTTGAACGCACCGGGCCGGTTCATCGTCACGCGCACGACGCCCGGCACGCCGTACGCGTCATGTTCGATCTCGACAAGGGATGCGGTGAGCGCGTCGGCGTTCATGGTTCGTTCCTCGATGTTGATGCGAAGGCCGGGCGCGGGATGGACTCGTCGCGTTGGCGGCCGAGGCGCGGCCCGGTCTGATCGATGTTGCATGCGGTGACTGCTGAAACCGCTGTGCCCGCTATGCCGCCGTACCTGCCGTTCGCGGCACCGGCGCGGCGCCGCTCAAATCCCCGCCAGCGCCCGCACGTGCGCGACCACGCTGCGGCCCAGCGCCGACAGGTTGTAGCCGCCCTCGAGACAACTGACGATGCGCCCGCGCGCATAGCGCTTCGCGACTTCGCGCATCTGATCGGTGATCCACGCGTAGTCGTCCTCGACGAGCCCCATGTTGCCCAGATCGTCCTCGCGATGCGCGTCGAAACCTGCCGAGATGAACAGCATCTCCGGCTTGAATTCATGCAGACGCGGCAGCCACAGCATGTCGACCACCTCGCGCACTTCCATGCCTTTCGAACGCGCCGCCATCGGCACGTTGCACATGTTCGACGCCTGGTTGTCCGCGCCGCTGAACGGATAGAACGGATGCTGGAAGATGCTGCACATCAGCACCCGCGCGTCGCCCGAAAATGCCGCCTCGGTGCCGTTGCCGTGATGCACGTCGAAGTCGATGATCGCGACCCGCTCGAGGCCATGCACATCGAGCGCATGACGCGCGGCGATCGCGATGTTGTTGAAGAAGCAGAAGCCCATCGCGCGCGCGGGCTCCGCGTGGTGACCCGGCGGCCGTACGCTGCAGAACGCGTTGTCGTAGCGGCCTTCGATCACTGCGTCAGTCGCGGCCACCGCGGCGCCGGCCGCGCGCAACGCGGCCTGCCAGGTGTGCGGATTCATCGACGTGTCGGGATCGATCTCCGCGAGGCCCGAGGCGGGCGAACGCTCGCGGATGTATTCGACATGCGCCTGCGTATGCACGCGCAGCAGCGCGGCTTCGTCGGCGAGCGGCGGCGACTCGCGCTCGATCAGCGCGTCGATGCGGCTCGCGATCAGTTGATCTTCGATCGCCTGCAAACGCGCGGGACATTCGGGATGCCATTGCCCCATATCGTGCAGCAGACAGTCGGCGTGGGAATAGAAGCCTGTTGCCATGATTCTCTTGCGCGGCGCGAACGAAGCGCGCCGCGTGTGTCTCCATCCAGGGGTGCGCGCCCCCGGCGCGCCAACGTCTAGCAACTTACCACACGACATGGGTATGACGCGTGCGCCACAGTTTTGCGGAAGGCGTCGGGTATACTGCCCGAACCGTTTTTCCCCGTCTCTCGCGCCCCGCGCCTTCAGCTCCTTCAGCTCACTATGACCGTCAAGTTTGCTCTGTCTGCACGCACCCGGCTACGCACACGAAGCGTCGCCGCCGCACTCTCCGTCGCATCGTGCATGTTCATGGCAACCAGTCCGGCGCACGCGCAAAGCGCCGTCCGGAAAGCGCCGGTGCAGCTCGCGCAGAGTCAGCCGCAACCCGCCGTGCCGCAAGGGCAGACTTTCGAGGAAGAGATCGTTCCGCAGCGTTACGCGAACAATCCCGCGGTCGATGCGTTCATCAACGACATGGTCGCGCGCTACGACTTCGATCCGGATGCGCTGCATGCGCTGTTCTCGCACGTCAGCTATTCGGCGACCGCGGTGAAGCTGGTGACGCCGTCGCCCTCGCCGTCGGTGAAGAACTGGCGCGTGTATCAATCGCGTTTCCTCGACCAGATCCGCATCAACGCCGGCGTGCGCTTCTGGCGCGCGAACCAGGCCACGCTGCAACGCGCGTACGAGGAGTTCGGCGTGCCGCCGGAAGTGATCGTCGGCATTATCGGCGTCGAAACGATCTACGGACGCTTCATGGGCAACTTCCGGGTGCTCGACGCGCTGACCACGCTCAGCTTCGATTATCCGGGCACCGCCAATCGCGCGGATCGTCAGGCGACCTTCCGCAAGAATCTCGAAGACTACCTGGTGTGGACGCGCGATTCGCAGATCGATCCGACCACCGTGCTCGGCTCCTATACCGGCGCGATCGGCATTCCGCAGTTCCTGCCGAGCAGCATCGTGCAGTACGCGGTGAGCTACGACGGCAACAAGCAGATCGACCTGCGCACGAACCAGGCGGATGCGATCGGCAGCGTCGCGAACTATCTGCGGCAGAACGGCTGGGAGAGCGGCCGTCCGGTCGTGTGGAAGATCGGTTCGGACGCCGGCAGCCTCGGCGTCGCGCAGGCCGCCGCCGACGGTCAGCCGGAACCGCACTGGCCACTCGACCAGTTGCTGCGCGCCGGGCTGTTGCTGAACGAGCAGAACGTCGACGTCGCGGCGGAAGCCAGCACACCGGTGACGGTAGTGGATCTGCCGTCGCCGGGACGCGGTACCGAGTACATGCTGGGGTTGAAGAACTTCTACGTGTTGACGCGTTATAACCGCAGTTTCTTTTATGCGCTCGCGGTGTATCAACTCGGTCAGCGTGTGAAAGCGCAGATGGAAGCGACCGATGCGGTGAATGCGGTGAATGCGGTGAATGGCGGCGGTAACGGCAATGGCGCGAGCAACGGCGGCAATGGCGGCAATGGTGGCAATAGCGCCGCGGCGCCGGGAGCGGCTTCGCAATAAGGTTTCACGGCAAGGCTTTGCATTGATTCGCCACAGCGCGCGATCACGCGGGCACAGACAGAAAAACGCCGGTCCTTTTCATCGAAAGGACCGGCGTTTTTGTCTGTGCTCGTACAGCGGGGCAGTCAAGCCTCAAACATCAAGCGTCAAGCGTCAAACGCTCAAGCCGGAAACACCCCGGTCGACAGATACCGGTCGCCACGATCGCACACGATGAACACGATCGTCGCATTCTCGACCTGCCGTGCGATTCGCAGCGCCACTTCGCACGCGCCGCCCGACGAGATGCCGGCGAAGATGCCTTCCACCGACGCCATGCGCCGCACCATCGCTTCCGCCGCGGCCTGGCTCACGTTCTCGACGCGATCCACCCGGCTACGGTCGAAGATCTTCGGCAGATACGCTTCCGGCCATTTGCGGATGCCAGGAATACGCGAACCTTCCTCGGGTTGCGCGCCGACGATTTCGATCGCCTGGTTCTGCTGCTTCAGATACGTGGACACGCCCATGATCGTGCCGGTCGTCCCCATCGACGAAACGAAGTGCGTGATGCGCCCTTCCGTATCGCGCCAGATTTCCGGGCCCGTGGTTTCGACGTGCGCGGCCGGATTGTCCGGGTTCGCGAACTGATCGAGGATGATGCCCTTGCCTTCGCGCTGCATCTGCTCGGCGAGGTCGCGTGCGTATTCCATGCCGCCCGTCACCGGCGTCAGGACGATCTGCGCGCCGTACGCCGCCATGCTCTGACGGCGCTCCACCGACAGATCTTCCGGCATGATCAGCACCATCTTGTAGCCGCGGATCGCGGCGGCCATGGCGAGCGCGATGCCGGTGTTGCCGCTGGTCGCTTCGATCAGCGTGTCGCCCGGCTTGATGCGGCCGCGCGCTTCCGCCTTCTTGATCATGGACAGCGCAGGACGATCCTTCACCGACCCGGCGGGATTGTTGCCCTCGAGCTTCGCCAGAATCACGTTGTTGCGGCTGCGGATCTCGTCGTCGGGAAGCCGGACGAGTTGCACGAGCGGGGTATTGCCGATCGTGTCTTCAATCGTTTTGTAAGCCATGTCGTTTGTCGTGCCGTCGCTGCGCAGTGTCTTGAATCCATCGATTCTAAACCACCATGCCTGCCGTTGCCGTGCGTCCCTGCTGTCTGAATGGGTGAAGGCATCAATACCTGCGCATATTCATCCAGCGCGCATTGAACGCCCACGTCATATGTAAAACCCACTCTCGCCGCGTCATGCCCAAACGCAAAAAGCCCGCGGCTGAGCACCGCGGGAGCCAGTCATCTGCATGACAGCTGAAGGAGTGTCAGGGACAACTCCGACCACGAGAGGCGAAACAGGCGGGCAAGCCGCGCGCACGAATCAGGAAAGACGCGCGCGACCTGCGCTGGCCCGGGCTATCTTTTCACCGCCACGGTAGCGTTGGACCTGGCCGCATTGGCCGGAACGGCCGCGCCTTTGGTCTGTGCAGACGCCGCAGCCTGCGCGTTAGCAGCCGCGCCAGCCGGACCGACAGCGAGACCCTCCGCCTGCAGGCGCTCGACGGTATGCCCGCCCATGCCTTTGACGCGTTTGCCGAGATCCGCCGGGTCCTTGAATGGACCATGCGCTGTACGCTCATCGAGAATGGCTTTCGCCTTGGCCGGCCCGATGCCCTTGATACCGCGAAGCGCATCTTCGTTCGCGGTGTTGACGTCGACCGACGCGTACGCGTGGCCGAAAGCGGCAAGCATCGCCGCGCTAATGAGAATTTTTCGAAACATATGGAATCTCCCTCGTACAACCGGTCGGCGCTCATCACCAACCGGGAGACTCCAGTTTAGATAGATGTCCGGACTAATTACACCTGGCCGAATAGCCAACGCACGTAGCGATCGACGCCTTCCTGCACGCTCAGGAACGGCGCGTCGTAGCCGGCCGCGCGCAGCTTCGACTGATCGGCCTGCGTGAAGCACTGGTACTTGCCGCGCAATGCGTCGGGGAACGGAATGTACTCGATCAGCCCACGCTGCACCTGGTCCGCGAGCGACAGCGCCGGCTCGTTGTTCAGCGCGCGCAGCGTGTTGACCACCGTGCTCGCGATGTCGTTGAACGGCTGCGCGCGGCCGCTACCCAGGTTGAAGATGCCCGACTTGTCCGGATGGTCGTAGAAGAACAGATTGACCTTCACCACGTCTTCGATCGACACGAAATCGCGCGTCTGCTCGCCTGCCGCATAGCCGTTGTACTCGCCGAACAGCTTGACCTTGCCTTCCGCGCGGAACTGGTTGAAGTTGTGAAACGCCACCGACGCCATGCGCGCCTTATGCGTCTCACGCGGCCCGTACACGTTGAAGTAACGGAAACCGGCAATCTGGCTTTTCGCGGTGGGCAACACGCGGCGGACCACCTGATCGAACAGGAATTTCGAATAGCCGTATACGTTCAGCGGCTGCTCGACCTCGCGCTCCTCGACGAAGCGGCTCGACCCGCCGTAAGTCGCCGCCGACGACGCATACAGGAACTGGATGTTCTGCGCGAGGCACACATCGAGCACGTCGCGGCTATAACGGAAGTTGTTTTCCATCATGTAGCGGCCGTCGGTTTCCATCGTGTCCGAGCAGGCGCCTTCGTGGAAAATCGCGCGCACCTTGCCGAAGTCGCCGCGCTTGAAGCGCTCGACGAAGTCGGTCTTGTCGAGGTAATCGTCGATCTCGCAGTCGACCAGGTTCTTGAACTTGTCGGCGCGCGTGAGATTGTCGACGGCGATGATGCGCTGTTCGCCGCGCTCGTTGAGCGCCTTGACGAGATTGCTGCCGATAAAGCCGGCCGCGCCGGTGACGATGACGGTCATGATGATCCTGCCGTAGTTGATCCAGCGATGGTGAGGTTCAGCCGACGCCCCGCGAATCCCCGCGCCGCGCCGCTCGGGGGCGCGAGGCGAGCGATCCGGCGGGCCGCGTCAATGAAAGAGTTCGTCGTAATCGACGGTGGCCGTGCCCAGTTTGCCGACCACGATGCCGGCCGCGCGATTCGCGAGCCCGACCGCGTCGACGAGCGTGAGACCCGCGCCCAGCATGGCCGCGAGCGTCGCGATCACGGTGTCGCCGGCGCCCGAAACATCATACACTTCGCGCGCAACCGCCGATGCGTGCAGGATGCCGTCGTCGGAGAAGAGCGTCATGCCTTCTTCCGAGCGCGTCAGCAGCAGCGCCTTGAATTGCAGGTCGGCGCGCAGTTTCGTCACGCGTGCGAGCAGGTCTTCCTCGGACTTCCACTGCCCGACCACTTCGCGCAATTCGGCGCGGTTCGGCGTGATCAGCGTGGCGCCGCGATAGCGCTCCCAGTCGTCGCCCTTCGGATCGACCAGCACGGCCTTGCCCGCCGCGTGCGCCTTCGCGATCATCTGCGTGACGTGGGTGAGGCCGCCCTTCGCGTAATCGGACATCAGGATCACGTCGTGCGACGGCAGCAGCTCGTCGAAGCGTGCGAGACCCGCGAGCAGCACTTCATGCGCGGGCGAGTTCTCGAAGTCGACGCGCAGCAACTGCTGCTGGCGCGACAGCACGCGCAGCTTGATCGTGGTGAGCAAGGCCGGATCGCGTTCCAGATGCGGCGTCACGCCGCTTTCGCCGAGCAACTGCACGATGCGCTCGCCGGGTTCGTCATGACCGACCACGCACAGCAGCCCGGCCTGCGCGCCGAGCGCGACCGCGTTGCGCGCGACGTTCGCCGCGCCGCCCAGACGATCTTCCTGGCGCTGCACGTGCACGACCGGCACTGGCGCTTCCGGCGAGATACGGTTCACGTCGCCGAACCAGTAGCGGTCGAGCATCACGTCGCCGACCACCAGCACGCGCGCCGCGGCAAGCTGCGCGCGCGGCACCGCGATGAGCGCCGGCGCGGGCGTGTTCGCCGAGCCGGCGGCGGTTTCGGACAGGGTCTCAGACATCGGCCGGAAGTTCAGAGGGTTGGGCATAAGGGCGTCCAATCGAGTGATAGTCGATGCCGATCTCGGTCATCGCGTCCGGTTCGTACAGGTTGCGGCCGTCGAAAATCAGCGGCGTCTTCAGCACCGATTTCAGATGCGCGAAATCCGGGCTCTTGAATTCCTTCCATTCGGTGACGATCACCAGCGCATCCGCGCCGGTCAGCGTTTCGTCCTGCGTGCCGGCGAAGGTCAGACGCGCGAGCTGCTCCGGCGCGTCGTGCAGATCGAGCGCGAACACGCGGCGCGCCTCGGCGACCGCGACCGGATCGTACGCGCGCACCTGCGCGCCGCGCGCCAGCAGTTCCGCGATCACGCGACGGCTCGGCGCCTCGCGCATGTCGTCGGTATTCGGCTTGAATGCGAGGCCCCAGACCGCGAACGTGCGGCCGCTCAGGTCGTTGCCGAGCTTCGCCGTGACCTTGTCGACCAGCACGTCCTTCTGCTTGTCGTTCACGTGCTCGACCGCTTCGAGAATGCGCAGCGGATGACCGCTTTCGCTCGCGGTGCGGATCAGCGCCTGCACGTCCTTCGGGAAGCACGAACCGCCGTAGCCGCAACCGGCATACAGGAAGTGATAGCCGATGCGCGGGTCCGAACCGATGCCGCGCCGCACCGCTTCGATATCGGCGCCGACGCGATCCGCCAGGTTCGACATTTCGTTCATGAACGAAATGCGCGTGGCGAGCATCGCGTTGGCCGCGTATTTGGTGAACTCGGCCGAACGCACGTCCATGTAGAGCGTGCGCTCGTGATTGCGGTTGAACGGCGCGTACAGACGCTTCATCAGCTCGCGGGCCTTTTCGCCGGACGCGTCTTCGTCGCTGCCGATCACGATGCGATCGGGTCGCATGAAGTCGTCGACCGCCGCGCCTTCCTTCAGGAATTCGGGATTCGACACCACCGAGAAGCGATGCTGCTCGCTGGCCGACAGCCCGCGTTTGGCCAGCTCCTCCTCGACCACCGCGCGCACCCGCTGCGCGGTGCCGACCGGCACCGTCGACTTGTCGACGATCACCTTGAAGCCGTTCATCGTGCGGCCGATGTTGCGCGCCGCCTCGAGCACGTATTGCAGATCGGCCGAGCCGTCTTCGTCGGGCGGCGTGCCGACGGCGATGAACTGCACGTCGCCGTGTTTGACGCTCGCCTCGATATCGGTGGAAAACGTGATGCGGCGCGCCGCGCGCGTGCGGTTGATGATCTCCAGCAGCCCCGGCTCGTGGATCGGCACGCCGCCGTTGTTGAGGATGTCGATCTTGCGCGGATCGACGTCGAGACAGAACACGTCGTGGCCGATTTCGGCGAGACACGCGCCAGTGACGAGACCCACATAGCCCGTGCCGATAATGGTGATTTTCATACGCTTTCCGGTAGAAGGTTCCGGTGATGATTCCCGGCGATGAAGCCGGTCATGAACTCGTTGCGATTCGTGGCCGCCCGCGCGCCGGTGCCGGCGCGATGTGCGAGACGTTGCGGCCGCGCGGCCCTTTCGACGGGCCCGGTTGCGCGATACGCGGTACGCCCACGCTTTAACCCTGGCGCGGCGGCCGTGGCGTCAGCTCGACGCGTTGATCGGTTCGACGCGACGCGGCGCATAGGTTTCCCAGCCGCTGCAACCGGGGCACTGCCAGTAGAAAAGCCGCGCCCTGAAACCGCAATTCTGGCACGTATACCGTGGCAGATTTTTGGTGCGCTGACGGATCAGCGTGCGCATCAGTTCGAGCTCGCTGCGGCGCGGTTCTTCCGCGACGGCCTGCTGTGCTTCGAGCAAACGCGTCATGCCGGCCAGATTCGGCGACTTCTGCATTTGCGAGCGCGCGAGCGCATGCGCAGCGTCCGGTCCGCGCAGCGACGCGACGTGCTGATACGCGACATCGAGCAGATCGTTGGTCGGATAGCGATCGACCCACGTGGTCAGCAGGTCCGCGCCGTCCTGCGGCCGGCCGAGCGCCTCGTAGGCCTTCATCAGTTTCTCCGCGACGAGCGGCAGATACGCCGGATTCTGCTCCTCGACCCGCCGCCATTGCGCGATCGCCGCTTCCTGCGCGCCGCCGGCCGCGTCGACGTCGCCGAACAGGATCGTCGCGCGGACGTTGGTCGCATTGGCCTTCAGCGCGAAGCAGAGCTGGCGGCGCGCCTCGTCGGGGTTTTTCTGCTGCAACGCTTCCTGGGCAAGCTCGCAATGGAACTGCGCGATTTCCTTGTCGAGCGATTCGGCACCCATCGTTTCCAGATGACGCGCGGTGTCGATCGACTTGATCCAGTCCTTCTCGATTTCGTAGATCGTCAGCAGCGCGCGTTGCGCACCGAGCGCGTAATCACCGGTTTCGAGCGCGCGGAAGGTTTCCTCCGCGCGGTCTAACAAACCCGCCTTCAGGAAGTCCTGGCCGAGTTCGTACAGCGCGTGGTCGCGCTCGGTGACCGGCAAGTCGGCGCGGCTCAGCAGATTCTGATGCACGCGGATCGCGCGGTCCGTTTCACCGCGGCGACGGAACAGGTTGCCCAGTGCGAAGTGCAATTCGACCGTTTCAGGATCGAGCTTGACGACTTCGATGAACGCGTCGATCGCCTGATCAGGCTGCTCGTTGAGCAGGAAATTCAGCCCGCGAAAATACGAACGCGGCAGGTTGGCGCTTTCGGACAGCAGCGTCTTGAGGTCGTAGCGCGCGGCCATCCAGCCGAACGCGAACGCGACGGGTATGACGAGCAGCCACCAGAAGTCTAGATCCATGCGATTGATGCTTATGTGCGGAGAGGCGGAACCGAAAAGGGCTACGGAAACGGCGACTAATACGGCGACTAATAACGCGACTAAAACGAAAAGCCGCGCTCGATCAGCGCGGCGTGGACACGATCAGATCAGTGGCGGCATGGGCGGTTGTTCGACCACGACCGGGGTTTCGCGCGCCACCCGCAATTCGCGCTTGAGCCGGCCGTTTTCCATGCGCAGGCGCACCATCGCCGGCAACGACGACACCAGCCCGGCCAGCAGCCCCACCACGAAGAACGCGAGGCCGATCAGGATCAACGGCGCCGACCATGCATAACCGGCGAGGAAATTCAGCGTAGCGCTTTGTGTATTGGAGAGCGCCAGCACCAGCAGCAGCACGAACACCAGTACACGGATCAGCCAGACGATAAATTTCATGAATAAGGTCTCTTGACGGCAGTTGCGGGGTGACGCCGGCTTGATGACGCGTCGCGCCACGGTGTTGCCCGCGCCGAAGTGACCCGTATTGTAATTGAAGCCCTCGCGGCTGGGCAGGAACTGGCGGAATGCGCATGCCGCATGCCTCGACAGCAAAACGCATGGACGAAAATACGGACAAAAACTGCGGACGAAAAAAAAGCGCCCGAAGGCGCTTTTTCTGGTCTTTTGCCGACTGGCTTTGGCCGCTGACGTTACCAATGCCACGCTGCAAACCACACAGCGGAACACTTACAGGTCGTCATCCGGCTCTTCGGCTTTCAGCGGCTCGCCCGCGCGACGATCCACCCGTTCGCGCAATTCCTTGCCCGGCTTGAAGTGCGGTACGTACTTCTCAGGTACCAGCACCTTCTCGCCCGACTTCGGATTACGCCCGACGCGGGAAGGACGACGGTTGAGGCCGAAGCTGCCGAAGCCGCGAATTTCGATGCGGTGGCCGTTGGCAAGCGCCTCCGACATCGCGTCGAGCATCGTCTTCACCGCGAAATCCGCATCTTTAAGAACAAGTTGCGGAAATCGCGTAGCCAGCTGGGCGACCAATTCCGATTTGGTCATACTGCAGCAGACCTCTCAGGCTTACTGGTTCTGGCCGTCGAGCTTGGCCTTCAGCAGCGCGCCGAGGTTCGTCGTGCCGGTAGCAGCCGCGCTCGAGTCCGACGAAGCCAGGCCGCGGATCGCTTCCTGTTGCTCAGCCGAATCCTTGGCCTTGATCGACAGGTTGATGCCACGCGACTTGCGATCGATGTTGATGATCATCGCGTTGACCTTGTCGCCTTCCTTCAGCACGTTGCGAGCATCTTCCACGCGGTCTTGCGCGATTTCCGAAGCGCGCAGGTAGCCTTCGACTTCCGTCGACAGCTGAACCACGGCACCCTTCGCGTCCACCGTCTTGACCACGCCGTCGACGATCGAACCCTTGTCGTTCATGGCAACGAAGTTGCTGAACGGGTCGCCTTCGAGCTGCTTGATACCCAGCGAAATGCGTTCCTTCTCGACGTCGATGCCGAGAACGATCGCTTCCACTTCGTCGCCCTTCTTGTACTTGCGAACCGCTTCTTCGCCCGTTTCCGACCACGACAGATCCGACAGGTGAACCAGACCGTCGATGCCGCCCGGCAGACCGATGAAGACGCCGAAGTCGGTGATCGACTTGATTGCGCCTTGCAGCTTGTCGCCCTTCTTGAAGTTGCGGCTGAAGTCGTCCCACGGGTTCGGCTTGCACTGCTTCATGCCGAGGCTGATACGGCGGCGGTCTTCGTCGATTTCCAGAACCATGACTTCGACTTCGTCGCCCAGTTGCACAACCTTCGACGGTGCAACGTTCTTGTTCGTCCAGTCCATTTCCGACACGTGAACCAGGCCTTCGATACCCGATTCGACTTCGACGAATGCGCCGTAGTCGGTGATGTTGGTGACCTTACCGAACAGGCGCGTGCCCGACGGATAACGGCGCGAGATGCCTTCCCACGGATCGTCGCCCAGTTGCTTGATGCCCAGCGAAACGCGGTTCTTCTCTTGATCGAACTTGAGGATCTTCGCGGTGACTTCCTGGCCAACCGACAGCACTTCGCTCGGGTGACGCACGCGACGCCATGCGATGTCGGTGATGTGCAGCAGGCCGTCGATACCGCCGAGGTCCACGAATGCGCCGTAATCCGTGATGTTCTTCACCACGCCTTCGACGATCGCGCCTTCCTTCAGCGTTTCGAGCAGCTTTGCGCGCTCTTCGCCCTGGGTCGCTTCGATCACCGCGCGGCGCGACAGCACCACGTTGTTACGCTTGCGGTCCAGCTTGATGACGCGGAATTCCAGCGTCTTGCCTTCGTACGGGGTCGTGTCCTTGACCGGACGCGTGTCGACCAGCGAACCCGGCAGGAACGCGCGGATGCCGTTGACCATCACGGTCATGCCGCCCTTGACCTTGCCCGTGATCGTGCCGGTCACGAGTTCGTTGTTGTCGAGAGCCTTTTCCAGCGACAGCCACGAAGCCAGACGCTTCGCCTTGTCGCGCGACAGGATCGTGTCGCCGTAGCCGTTTTCCAGCGCGTCGATCGCGACGGAAACGAAGTCGCCCGCCTGCACTTCTACCTCGCCCGCGTCATTCAGGAACTCTTCGAGCGGGATGTAGGCTTCGGACTTGAGACCAGCGTTGACGACCACGAAGTTGTGGTCGACACGCACGACTTCGGCGGAGATCACTTCGCCGGCGCGCATGTCTTGCTTGGTCAGCGACTCTTCGAACAGAGCCGCGAAAGATTCGGTATTCGGGGTAGAGGTTTGCAGGTCGGACATAAAAATCAAAATTTGCATGGTTCTCGCGGTGCCCGGCTGGCCGGAGGGTCAGCATCGGTAAAAAAATGCGAATGCCACGCGGGGTTAAGGGGTTAAAAACAACGCTCCACGACCATCGTGAAGCACCTACCGACAACGGACTTCTACTGCTGCCGCACGCGGCCGGATCTGTACCGCGATCCGTACTGCGCGATCACGCGTGCGGGACTAAAGCTTCATACCACTGCACCACCTGTTCGACCGCCTGGTCGATCGACAACGCCGAGGTATCAAGCAGCTTTGCATCCGCCGCGGGCTTGAGCGGCGCGGCTGCGCGCTGACTGTCACGCTCGTCGCGCTCACGCAAATCCCGGAGCAAGTCATCTATATTAGCAGAAAAACCTTTTTGGATCAATTGCTTATGCCGGCGGGTCGCGCGGGCCTCGACACTGGCCGTCATGAACACTTTCAGCGCCGCATCCTGGAAGATCACCGTGCCCATGTCGCGGCCGTCAGCGACCAGTCCCGGCTCCTTGCGAAACGCCCGCTGACGGGCCACCAGCGCGGCGCGCACGGGTGCGTGCACGGCGATCGCCGAAGCCCGGCTGCCCACTTCCTCGGCGCGGATTTCCGCCGACACGTCCGTGCCGTCGAGTTGCGCCAGCCCTTCGCGAAACGTGATGTGCAGGTCGTCGATCAGCTGAACGAGCGCGTCGGCGTCATCGGCGGCGACGTTGTAGCGCTGGCTCGCCAGCGCGGCGAGCCGGTACAGCGCGCCGCTGTCCAGCAGGTGGAAGCCAAGGCTGGCGGCGACCAGCGCGGCCACGGTGCCTTTGCCGGAGGCACTCGGGCCGTCGATCGTAATGACGGGCGTCTGGTGAAAGGGACGGGTCGGTTTCATCGAAAAAGTCGCACGTCAGGCGATTCGCACGCGAATCAAGGTTGAGCGAGCGCTGTGAAGCGCTCGAAATAATCGGGGAACGTCTTGCCGACGCACTTCGGGTCGTTGATCCGCACCGGCACGCCGCCGAGGCTCACCAGCGAGAAGCACATGGCCATGCGGTGATCGTCGTAGGTGTCGATCGCGGCGTTCGGGATCAGCTTTTCGGGCGGTTCGACGACGAGGTAGTCCTCGCCCTCCTGCACCTTCGCGCCGACCTTGCGCAACTCGGTCGCCATCGCGGCGAGCCGGTCGGTTTCCTTCACGCGCCAGCTCGCGATATTGCGCAGCGTGGTCGCGCCATCCGCGAACAAGGCGGCGACGGCGATCGTCATGGCCGCGTCGGGAATCAGGTTGCAGTCCATGTCGATCGGTTCGAGCTTGCCGCTGTCGTGGCCGACGCCACGCACTTCGATCCAGTCGTCGCCCATCTGCAGGTTCGCACCCATGCGGATCAGCGCATCGGCAAAGCCGACGTCGCCCTGAATGCTCGCGCGGCCCACGCCCTCCACCTTCAGCGGACCACCGCCGAGCACGCCAGCCGCGAGGAAATACGAGGCCGACGACGCGTCGCCTTCCACCATGATCGTGCCCGGCGACTGATAGCGCTGCCCCGCCGGCACGACGAACTGGTGCCAGCCGCTACGCTCGACCTTGATGCCGAAGCGCTCCATCAGCTTGATCGTGATCTCGATGTACGGCTTCGAGATCAACTCGCCGTCCACCTGCACGGTAGTGACGCCGCTATCAGTGCGCAGCAGCGGCAACGTCATCAGCAACGCGGTCAGGAACTGGCTCGACACGTCGCCGCGCACGCGGATCGGCGCGTCGGCGGTAATCTGCGCGGGACGGATGCGCAGCGGCGGATAGCCTTCGTTCTCCTCGTAGTCGACGCGCGCGCCGATCTGCCGCAAGCCGTCGACCAGATCGCCGATCGGCCGCTCATGCATGCGCGGCACGCCATGAATGCGGTAGTCGCCGCCATTCACCGCCAGCGCAGCGGTCAGCGGGCGCACCGCCGTGCCCGCGTTGCCGAGGAACAGATCCGCCGTGCGCGCGGTGAACGCGCCGCGCGTGCCGGTCACCACGCAGGTGTCGCCGTCGCGCTTCAGACGCACGCCGAGCTTTTCGAGCGCGTCGAGCATCACGCGGGTGTCGTCGGAATCGAGCAGGTTGGTGATCGTCGTCTCGCCTTCGGCGAGCGCCGCGAGCAGCAGCACCCGGTTCGAAATGCTTTTCGAGCCGGGTAGACGGATCGTGCCGGTGGCACGGGAAAACGGTCCGAGATCGAGGAATTCCATGATTGAGTCCAGTTCCAGTTCCGGTTATTTCGACGCGTCGCTCCCGGCGACGCCGGCCGAGCGCTGTTCCTGCCACGCGCTGCGCGCGACGCGCGAGCGGGCGAAGACGGCTTCGAGCGTCGCGCCGTCGGCGCTTTCGATCGCCGTGCGCAGACGCGCGAGCACGGCCGTATAGGCGTCCAGCTCTTCGAGCAACGCCGTGCGATTGGCGACGCACACGTCGCGCCACATTTCCGGGCTCGACGCGGCGATGCGCGTGAAGTCGCGGAAACCGCCCGCCGCGAACGAAAACTTCAGTGCGGCGTCCGGCGAATTGAGAATCTGCTCGACCAGCGCGAACGACAGCACGTGCGGCAAATGACTGACCGACGCCAGCACGCGATCGTGCTGGTCCGCCGGCATGTCGCGCACGCAGGCGCCGGTGGCGCGCCACATCGCGGCGACGCGCTCGACGGCTTGCGCCGCGTTCTCCAGCAACGGGCACAGTACGACGTTGCGGTTCACGTACAGGTCGGGCAATGCGGCATCCGGTCCGCTCGCCTCGCGGCCGGCGATCGGATGCCCCGGCACGAACTGGCCGATGCGCGCGCCGAGCGCCGCGCGGGCAGCCGCAACCACATCGGCCTTGGTGCTGCCGGCATCGGTGACGATCGTGCTGGCGTCGAGAAACGGCGCGATGCGTTCGAGCAAGGGCTGCGTTTGCGCAACCGGCGCGGCCAGCAACACGAAGTCGGTGCCGGCGAGCGCGTCGCGCAATGCAACGTCGTCATTCAGCGCGACGGCGCTGTCGATCACGCCCAGTTCCAGCGCCCGCGCACTCGAGGCGGTCGAACGCCCGACCCCGACCACCTTGCGCTCGCCCGCCGTCTCGCCGCGCTCGCGCAACGCGCGCGCAAGCGAGCCGCCGATCAGGCCGACACCGAAAATCACCAGCTTGTTGAAGGAAAACGCAGCCACGTCAGTCACAGAAAAATGCGCACCTCTCATGTCTTTCATGCCGACAGGCGCGCGGGTTCAGTCTCGGATCGCCTGCCGCTTACGCGCCGGCGAGCGTCTTTTCGAGCGCCGCGATAAACGCCTCGTTTTCCTCCGGCAGCCCGATCGTGATACGCAGCCACTGCGGCAAACCGTAGTTGCCGACCGGGCGCACGATCACGCCCTGCTTCAGCAACGCGAGATTGACGCGGTTGCCGGCCGCATCGTCGTGACCGACGCGCACCAGCACGAAGTTGCCGTCCGACGGCACGTACTCGAGGCCGAGCTTGTCGAACGCTTCGGTCAGACGGCGATAGCCTTGCGCGTTCAACGCCGCGCTCTTCTCCAGAAACGCCGCGTCGTTGAGCGCCGCGATCGCCGCGGCCTGCGCGAGCGTGTTCACATTGAACGGCTGACGCAGACGGTTCAGCAGATCCGTCAATTCCGGCTGCGCGATCGCGAAACCCACGCGCAGACCGGCCAGGCCGAACGCCTTCGAAAACGTACGCGACACCAGCAGATTCGGATAACGACGCACCCACGCGATCGGGTCGTAGCGCTTCGCTTGCGGCAGATATTCGGTGTACGCCTCGTCGAGCACGACGACCACATGGCGCGGCACCTTGTCGAGGAACGCCTCGAGCTTCGGCCCCTCGATGAACGTGCCCGTCGGATTGTTCGGATTGGCGACGAATACGAGCCGCGTGTCGTCGGTGATCGCCGCGAGCATCGCGTCGAGATCGTGGCCGTAGCTGACCGCCGGCACGACGATCGCGCGCGCGCCGACGCCTTGCGTGGCGAGCGCGTAGACCGCGAACGAATACTGCGCGTAGACGATCGCCTGGCCCTTCTCCACGAATGCGTGCGCCGCGATTTCGAGAATGTCGTTACTGCCGTTGCCGAGCGTGATCCAGTCGGCCGGCACGCCGTAACGCTCGCTCAGCGCGTTCTTCAGCTCGAACGCGTTGGCGTCGGGGTAGCGGCCGAGTTCGCTGGCGGCTTGCGCCATTGCGCGTTGCGCCGATTCCGGCATGCCCAGCGGATTTTCATTCGACGCCAGCTTCACGATGCTCGCTTCGTCCAGACCGAACTCGCGGGCCACTTCCGAAATCGGCTTACCGGCGATGTACGGGGCGATCGCGCGCACATAGGAAGGACCGAAAGACGCTGTCATGAAAATCTCCGAACGATGGATGATTGGCAAATTGGGCAAATGAATCTGCGATCGGCGACGCCCCGCGTTACCGCGGGCGCCGCCGCAATGACTTCAGCGGGCGCGCGGATACGAGCCCAGAATCTTCAGGAACGCGGCTTTCTCGCCGAGTTCGACGAGCGCGGCAGCCACGGCCGGATCGTCGCGATGACCTTCGATGTCGATGTAGAAGTAGTACTCCCACGTGCCGACGCGCGCCGGACGCGATTCGAAACGCGTCATCGACACGCTGTGACGTGCAAGCGGCTCCAGCAGCTTGACCACCGCGCCCGGCGCATTCACGACCGACACGATCAGCGAAGTCTGGTCATGGCCGCTCGGGCCGGACGGCTGCTTGCCGATCATCACGAAGCGCGTGCGGTTGTGCGGATCGTCCTGGATCAGCGCATAGGCGACTTGCAGGCCGTAGTGGGTCGCCGCGCGGTCACCGGCGATCGCCGCGACAGTCGGGTCTTCGGCGGCCATGCGCGCCGCTTCCGCATTGCTCGACACCGCCTGGCGCTCCAGATGCGGCGCGTTCGTCGCGAGCCAGCGCTGGCATTGCGCAAGTGCCTGCGCATGCGCGCACACGCGCGTGACGCCGGTCAGGCCGCCGCTTTGCGACAGCAGATTGTGATGAATCGGCAAGGCCAGTTCGCCGCCGATCGTCAGTTGCGTTTGCAGCAGCAGATCCAGCGTGCGCGACACCGCGCCTTCGGCCGAATTCTCGACCGGCACGACGCCGAATTCGGCGGCGCCGGCTTCGACCGAGCGAAACACTTCGTCGATCGACGGACACGGCAGGCCTTCGATCGACTGACCGAAGTACTCCTGCATGGCCTGCTCGCTATACGTGCCGACCGGCCCGAGATACGCGGCCTTGATGGTCTTCTCGAGCGCGCGGCTCGCCGCCATGATCTCGCGCCAGATCGCGCTGATGTGCTCGCTCGCGAGCGGCCCGTCGCTCATGTCCTGGAGCCGCGCGATCACCTGCTGCTCGCGCTCGGGACGAAACACCGGCGCGTTGAAATGCTTCTTGACCTCGCCCACTTCGAGCGCCACCGCGGCGCGCTGATTGAGCAGCGCGATCAGTTGCGCGTCGAGCGCGTCGATGCGTTCGCGAAGAGGTTTGAGTCGGGTATTGAGTTCGTCGTCCATGCGTGAAAACGGCTCTGCCGGTAGCTGCTGCAAAAATGCGTGCTGGAAAGGATGCGCGCGCCTGCCTGTGCTGCCGGCTCAGGCGCTGCGCTGTTCGAATTCCTTCATGTATTCGACAAGCGCTTTGACGCCTTCGAGCGGGACGGCGTTATAGATCGACGCCCGCATGCCGCCGACGGACTTGTGGCCCTTTAGCTGCACCATTCCCCGCGCTTTCGCGCCGGCCAGGAAATCTTCGTTGCGCGACTCGTCTGCGAGGAAAAACGGTACGTTCATCCGCGAGCGCGAGCCATGCTCGACCTTGTTCAGATAGAAGGCGCTCGAATCGATCGCGTCGTACAGCAGCTTCGACTTTTCGAGGTTACGCGCTTCCATCGCGACGAGGCCGCCCTGCTTCTTCAACCACTTGAACACCAGCCCGGCGATATAGATCGCATAGGTGGGCGGCGTGTTGTACATCGAATTGTTTTCGGCGACGGTCTTCCATTCGAATGCCGACGGACACACGGCCTGCGCACGATCGAGCAGATCCTCGCGCACGATCACCACCGTCACGCCCGCCATGCCGATATTCTTCTGCGCGCCGCCGAACAGCACGCCGTACTTGGCGATGTCCATGGGACGCGACAGGATATGCGACGACGCATCCGCCACCAGCGGAATATCGCCGAGATCGGGAATCTCGAACGTCTCGACGCCATGGATGGTCTCGTTCGTGCACAGGTGCACGTAGGCCGGATCGTCCGACAACTGCCATTCCGAACGCGCGGGCGAACGCGTGAAACCGTCCGCCGTCTGACCGCTCGCGGCCAGATGCGCGGTGCCGTACTTGCCAGCTTCCTTGAACGATTTCTGCGACCACGAACCGGTCACGACGAAGTCCGCGCGCGGTTTCGCGCCAAGCAGATTCATCGGCACGATCGCGTTTTCGCCGAGCCCACCGCCTTGCAGGAACAGGATGCGATGGCTGGCGGGCACGTCGAGCAGCTCGCGCAGATCGGTCAGCGCTTCCTCGTGGATCGACATGAATTCCTTGCCGCGATGGCTCATCTCCATCACGCTCATGCCGCTGCCCTGCCAGTCGAGCATTTCGTCGGCTGCCTGACGCAGTACTTCTTCGGGCATGGCCGCGGGACCGGCGGAGAAATTAAAGACGCGCATCGTGAAATCCTGGAAGCAGGCGCGACATGGAAAGGATCGCGCGAAATCGGCGGAACGAGCAGCCGTGAAGGCGGCCGCCCTGAAAACAGAATGGCCGTTTGCGCGTGTGCGCAAACGGCCATTATCGCATTGTCACCGTCAAGCCGCCAAACCCGGCGCGCCCTGGAACCAGCCCGGCGCGCCCGTGGAAGCGGCTTGCGCGATGTCAGCGCAGCCTTTCGGCCTGGGATTTACTTAGCCGGCTTGACTGCGGCGACTTCCTTGTCAGCCTGAGCGCGCGTGGCGTTGATCGATTGCGGCATGTACTTCTGCATCAGACCGTTCACGACGTCGCGGCCAACCTGGTCTTGCACCTGGATGAACTTGCGGCCGGTCGGGCTCTTGTAGAACGTGGTCAGATCCTTGATTTCCGACGTGCTGTAGTACTTCGCGTAAGCGTCGTACTGAGCTTGCATCGCGTCCTGACGGAAACCGTCGGTTGCGAACACTTGACCCGCGCCTTCAACCAGCTTCGGCACCGTGTTCTTTTGCAGCGTCGGGACGGAAGCCTGCTTCTGCTTGTCCGTCATCGTCTTGTTTTCGCTCAGCGCGTCCGACAGGATTGCCGGAACCAGCTGCTTGGCCTGCATCTGCGCGCTGTTGGCGATGGCGCCGACCAGCTTCTGCGCGTCGATTGCGTCCAGCAGATCCTTGATGGCAGCCTGCTTGGCCGGATCAACCGGTGCCGCGGCAGCAGCCGGAGCCGCCGGAGCCGAGCTCTGAAGCGCTTGAGCCATGGCAAAGGTCGGCACGAGGGCAGCCAGCAACATCAGTTGTTTGAATCGTTTTTGCATCATTACTCCCTAAGAGAAATTAATTTGAACTGTGCGCCGCGCGGGACACGTATCGGCCCGATACGCAATAAGTCCCTGCGCAGCATTCAATCAATCACTGAGACCGAAAGCCGCCGACGCGCATCAAGCCGCGCCACCGTCTTCACCGCCGTTATGACCTTCGGCGGGACCCTCGGCGTCGCCTTCCGCATCGCTTTCCGCTTCAGCCTCGGCAACCTGTTGCAGACCTGAAAGCTTGGTCCCTTCGTCAAGGCTGATGAGTGTAACACCTTGGGTTGCGCGACCCATTTCGCGAATTTCCGACACGCGCGTGCGGATCAGCACGCCCGTATTGGTAATCAGCATGATCTGCGCTTCCGGATCGACCAGCGTGGCGGCGACGACCTTGCCGTTACGCTCCGACGTCTGGATCGCGATCATGCCCTTCGTGCCGCGCCCGTGACGGGTGTACTCGACGATCGGCGTGCGCTTGCCGAAACCGTTTTCCGTGGCGGTGAGCACCGACTGCTGCTCGTCGCCGGCCACTAGCAACGCAATCACGTTCTGGCCTTCTTCGAGCTGCATGCCGCGCACGCCGCGCGCCTCGCGACCCATCGGCCGGACGTCGTTCTCGTCGAAGCGCACTGCCTTGCCCGAATCGGAGAACAGCATGACGTCGTGCTGACCGTCGGTGATCGCGGCGCCGATCAGGTAGTCGCCGTCATCCAGACCGACCGCAATAATACCCTTGCGCAGCACACGGCCAAAGGCTTCCAGCGGCGTCTTTTTTACGGTTCCTAACGCGGTGCCCATGAAGACGAACTTGTCGGCCGAGAATTCCTTGACCGGCAGGACGACCGTGATCTTCTCGCCTTCCTGCAGCGGGAAGATATTGATGATCGGACGGCCACGCGAGTTCCGCGAACCTTGCGGCACTTCATAGACCTTCACGCTGTAGACGCGGCCGCGATTCGAGAAGCAGAGGATGTGATCGTGCGTGTTCGCGATGAACAGCGTGTCGATCCAGTCGTCTTCCTTCATTGCCGTGGCCTGCTTGCCGCGGCCGCCGCGTTTCTGCGCGCTGTATTCCGACAGCGGCTGCGACTTCACGTAGCCGGCGTGCGACATGGTCACGACCATTTCCTGCGGCGTGATCAGGTCTTCGGTGTTCAGCTCGGTCGCGTTCATCTCGATCTTCGAGCGGCGCGCGTCGCCGAATTCGGCTTTGATCGACGTCAGTTCGTCGACGATGATCGCCGTAATGCGTTCCGGGCGAGCCAGAATGTCCAGCAGGTCGGCGATCTGCGCCATCACTTCGCGGTACTCGCCGATGATCTTGTCCTGCTCGAGACCCGTCAGGCGCTGCAGACGCATCTGCAGAATTTCCTGCGCCTGGGTGTCGGACAGACGGTACAGGCCGTCGGACTGCATACCGAACGACGGATTCAGCCCGTCAGGACGATAAGCCTCGCGACCACCGGCCGACGCGTTTTCCGCCTCGGCGCGCGACAGCATCTCGCGCACCAGCGACGAATCCCACGGACGCGCCATCAATTCCTGCTTGGCGATAGGCGGAGTCGGTGCGGCCTTGATGATCGCGATGAATTCGTCGATATTCGCGAGCGCAACCGCCAGACCTTCGAGCACGTGGCCGCGTTCGCGAGCCTTGCGCAGTTCGTATACAGTGCGCCGCGTCAGCACTTCCCGGCGATGCGACAGGAAGCACGACAGCATTTCCTTCAGGTTCAGCAGCTTCGGCTGGCCGTCGACCAGCGCGACCATGTTCATGCCGAAGGTGTCCTGGAGCTGGGTCGCCTTGTACAGGTTGTTCAGCACCACTTCCGGCACTTCGCCACGCTTCAGCTCGATCACCACGCGCATGCCGCTCTTGTCGGATTCGTCGCGGATATCGGAAATGCCTTCGAGCTTCTTCTCGTTGACCAGCTCGGCGATGCGCTCCAGAAGTGAGCGCTTGTTCACCTGGTACGGCAATTCGTCGACGATGATCGCCATGCGCTGGCCGCGATCGATTTCCTCGAAGTGCGTGAGCGCGCGCATCACCACGCGGCCGCGGCCGGTGCGATAACCATCGCGCACGCCGGCCACGCCGTAGATGATGCCGGCGGTCGGGAAATCGGGCGCCGGAATGATCTCGATCAGCTCGTCGATCGTGGCTTCGGGGTTTTTAAGCAGGTGCTGGCAGGCGTCGACGACCTCGTTGAGGTTGTGCGGCGGAATGTTGGTGGCCATACCGACCGCGATACCGGACGAGCCATTGATCAGCAGATTGGGAATGCGCGCGGGCAGGATGGCCGGTTCGTTTTCGCTGCCGTCGTAGTTCGGCGTGAAGTCGACCGTTTCCTTGTCGATGTCGGCCAGCAGTTCGTGGCCGATCTTCGCCATGCGGATTTCGGTGTATCGCATCGCGGCGGCGTTGTCGCCGTCGACCGAACCGAAGTTGCCCTGACCGTCCACCAGCATGTAGCGCAGCGAAAAGTCCTGCGCCATGCGGACGATGGTGTCGTATACAGCCGTGTCGCCGTGCGGGTGGTACTTACCGATCACGTCGCCGACGATACGCGCCGACTTCTTGTAAGCCCGGTTCCAGTCGTTGTTCAGTTCGTGCATCGCGTACAGCACGCGCCGGTGCACCGGCTTCAGGCCATCGCGGACGTCGGGAAGCGCACGCCCCACGATCACGCTCATCGCGTAATCGAGATACGAACGGCGCATTTCCTCCTCTAGGGAGATTGGCAGAGTCTCTTTGGCGAATTGATCCATTATCCGTATCTTTTACATGCCAGGACGACGGCGAAACCGCTATTCGCCGCGTCTTCGCGTAAGCATTGCAGGCGCAACGCATCACGCGATTCTAACATGCCGGGAATCCGCTCCCGACTTCGCCACGTATACCTATTAGAGGGGTGCGCGAAAGTTCACATCGAGCGCACATCGAGGCCGTATCGACGCGCAAATTTTTGCCGGGTCAGGCGCGATTCGTGCGTGGGGCAATCCGCCGCTCAGCCAAGACTGGCGGACCCTCCAGCGAATTGCTTCTGTTGCGCATGCACCACAATTGGAGGGTGATTCGATCGGGGACAGATTTTTTTATCGTTGGAAGGGAACGATATGGCAAAATGCCAACGCACAAAGAGTTAGACACTGCTCGAAGTCTACACAGCACGTTTTTTGTTCTACACCGATGTTATACTTCGAGCAATGTATGACTTGTCTTCGTCAACAGGCTCGCAGTAAACCTGCGGTAATCTCAATTTCGAGAGGAGAAATATGAATAAACTTTCAAAGCTCGCGTTCATTGCAGCTACCGCAGTTATGGCTGCATCCGCCATGGCGCAATCGGTGCCGGCGTCGCGACAAGCTACGAACGACAACTGGGTGAATGGTACCGGCGAATACGTGTGGATGAACGGCACGAACGAGCTTTGCTGGCGCGATGCATTCTGGACGCCGGCTACGGCCAACGCAAAGTGCGATGGCGCACTGGTTGCCCAGGCTCCGACCCCGCCGGCTCCGGTCACGCCGCCGCCGGCTATCACCAGCCAAAAGATTACGTACCAAGCTGACGCTCTGTTCGACTTCGACAAGGCTATCCTGAAGCCGGGCGGCAAGGAAAAGCTGGACGATCTGGCATCGAAGATCGGCTCGCTGAACCTGGAAGTCGTCGTCGCAACGGGTTACACGGACCGCATCGGTTCGGACAAGTACAACGACCGTCTGTCGCTGCGCCGTGCACAAGCTGTCAAGGCATACCTGGTCAGCAAGGGCATCGAATCCAACCGTATCTATACGGAAGGCAAGGGCAAGCGCAACCCGGTTACGACCGGTTGCAACCAGAAGAACCGCAAGCAACTCATCGCCTGCCTCGCACCGGATCGTCGCGTGGAAGTCGAAGTTGTCGGTACTTCGAAGCAGTAAGCTACAAGTTACCGCAGTATCAAAACCCCGCTTCGGCGGGGTTTTTTTTCGCCTGTCATCGGGCGCTTAACAGCCCTGACGTCTTTCCCCGTCTTCGCCGAACTCACGTGAGCGCACAGGCTTGTGCGGCGCGGCATTTTGCCGCCCTGTCCCTCGACCTATATACTCAGGGTTTATCCTCGAGCGCCCGCTCACCGCTCTCATCGAGGCAGCTTCCGCCATGACCAACGCCGATCCCCACGAACTACAGAAATTCAGCGACCTCGCGCATCGCTGGTGGGACCCGAATGCGGAATTCAAACCGCTGCACGAACTCAACCCGATTCGTCTGAACTGGATCGACGCGCACGCGCATCTGGCCGGCAAGAAGGTGCTGGATATCGGCTGCGGCGGCGGGATCCTGTCGGAGTCCATGGCGGGACTCGGCGCGCACGTGAAGGGCATCGACCTGTCCACTCAGGCGCTCGGCGTGGCCGATCTGCATAGTCTCGAAAGCGGCGTCACGGTCGACTACGAAGAGATCGCCGCCGAGGCGCTCGCGGCCCGCGAACCGGGCACGTACGACGTGGTCACCTGCATGGAGATGCTCGAGCACGTGCCGGAGCCGGCAGCGGTCGTCGAAGCATGCAAGACGCTGGTGAAACCCGGCGGCTGGGTCTTCTTCTCGACGCTGAACCGCAACGTCAAGTCGTACCTGTTCGCGGTGATCGGCGCCGAGTACATCGCGCGGATGCTGCCGCGCGGCACGCACGATTACGCGCGCTTCATCCGTCCGTCGGAACTGGCGAGCTTCGTGCGCGCCGCCGAGCTGCGCACTGCAGACATCAAGGGGATCGTCTACAACCCGCTCAGCAAGCATTTTGCGTTGTCCGCCGACACGAGCGTGAACTACATGCTCGCCTGCCGCCGCGACGTCTGATCCGCCACGACTGCCCGACCCGAAACCATCAATGAGCGATCCCACGCCCCTGCCCCAACGCGAAGACAACGACGACGCCCTGGGTCTTTGTCATGCCGTTCTGTTCGATCTGGACGGCACCCTCGCCGATACGGCGCCCGACCTTGCAGCCGCCGTCAACAAGATGCGCCACGATCGCGGACTCGAGATGGTGCCGCTCGACGACCTGCGTCCGCTCGCCTCCGCAGGTGCGCGCGGGCTGATCGGCGGGGCGTTCGGCATCGGCCCTGATCATCACGAGTACGCGTCGATGCGCGAGGAATTCCTCGCCAACTACGAAGCGGACCTGTGCATCGAAACCACGCTGTTCCCGGGCATCCCCGAGTTGCTTGACGATCTCGATGCGCGCGGTGTGCGCTGGGGCATCGTCACGAACAAGGTGGCGCGTCTGACCGAGCCGTTGATCGCGCAACTCGGTCTGGAAGAACGCGCGGGCTGCGTGGTGAGCGGCGACACCACGCCGCATCCGAAGCCGCACCCGGCCCCGTTGCTGCACGCGGCGCGCGAACTGGACGTGGCGCCGGAGCGCATCGTCTACGTCGGCGACGATCTGCGCGACGTGCAGGCCGGCTTCGCGGCCGGCATGAAGACGATCGCCGCCGCGTACGGCTACTGCGGCAACGACATTCCGCCGACCCAGTGGCACGCGCAGCACGTCGTGCACTCGCCGGCGGAGTTGCTGAAACTGCTGCGCGATATCGGTTAAAGCGGCGATTCAAGCCACGGTCAAAGCACGGCTAAAGCAGCGAACGAAATACCCGCTGAAACGCGGGCCGCGACGCGCACAACCTATCCCCATCAAGCGCGCGGCGCCGTTCGCTACGACAATGAGTCAGGACGTGGCCGTCAAACTATTGTAAAATGTACGACGGTTCAGAAATTCTGAGCAACGAACCGCGGGGGCGACCTGGTTTCGACAGGGGTTGCGAAGCGGCTAGGGCATGTCGAGGACCCGTCACCTCGTTAATCAATGGGAAAAACGTAACTGCAAACGACGATACGTTCGCACTGGCAGCCTAAGGGCCGCCGTCCTCTGCCTAGTTCACTGACGGGCTAGTGTCGCAAGACCGGTAGCAATACCGACAGAGGTCATATACGTCAGTTAAGCCTTGGTGGTGTCACGACATCCGGGTCGAAAATCTAGTGAATCGCCGTAGTGCAGCGTGTTCGTCCGCGTCGCTACGGTTAAATCAAATGACAGAACTAAACATGTAGAACTGGTCGTAGAGTGCTTCTGGACGCGGGTTCGATTCCCGCCGCCTCCACCAATACATCACGCTTACCTCATCGGTACGCGCTTTATGAAAAACCCCGACAGCGTCACGCTCTCGGGGTTTTTTGTTGTCTGCGATCGAATGCCGCATCGGGTATCCGCTACGCCGTATCGGTTTTCAGCATCCCGCCCGCGCGCGGATCAACGCGAGTCTGCGCGCCCGGTCGACGTGGATATACGCCATGTTTCGAGCGCACGAGCCGGGGCGGAAGCAGGCACGGTCACGGCATCAGCAGAAGGCGCGATCGCAACGTCGGCCAGACCAGCCCGCTCCATCCCACGCCGCACCTCCGGCGCGCGCTGCATCGCAGACTCAATTCCAGCCGGAGCCCCCTCCACCGCCCCGCTCGCCGCCAGCAATCCATTCACCCGCGCCACCTCACCCAAATCCAGCGCCGCCGTCGCTGCCTTGAGCTGCAGCAGCGTAACCACCGCCGCATACCTCGCCCGGATCAGATCACGCCGGTTCGCATACAACGTCTCCGACGCGCGCAACACATCCGCGCTCGTACGGCTGCCGACCTTGTACCCCACCTGCGTCGCCGCCAACGCCTCGCGCGAGCTTCGCATCAAACGCGTCAACGCATCGACGCGTGCAACGCCGGCCCCAAACCGCGACCAGCTATCGCGCGCGGCAGCGCCCGCGCGACGCTGCGCGGCCAGCAGTTCATCCTGCGCCTTGTCTTGCAGCGCACGCTTTTCATCGATGGTGGCGTTCGTCTCGCCGCCCTCGAACAGCGGGATCGTGATCGACAGCATCGCGGTCGTCGTCGTGGTCGGACGGGAATAGCCGGAGGCGGCGCCTGCCGGCGTATGCGTCGCCGACAAACTGACCACCGGCAGATGCTTCGCCCGCGCCTTCTCCACGTCCAGTTCCGCGAGACGCCGATCGATCTGCTTCAACTGCACCGCGTAGTCGTGAGCCTCGGCCTGCGCGGCCCAGGCGTCGGCATCGTCCGGCGAATCGTCGAGCCGCGGCATGGCCACGCCTTCCGCCAGCCTGGACAGCGAGGTAAATGGCTGACCCGTCAGTTGTTCCAGCGCGAGCCGCCGAAGCTGCAAGTCGCTGCGCGCATCCTGCCGCTGCAACTGCGCCTGCCCGCGCGCCGCCTCGGCTTCGCGCAAGTCGATCACGGTCGCCTCGCCCGCCGCCTGCCTGCGGCGCAACTGGTCGAAGTGCGCGTCGAGCGCGGCCGCGTAGTCGCCGGCGCGCGCGAGTTCGTCCTCGGCGGCGAGTTCGTCGAAATAGGCGCGCACGGCTTGCAGCATCGTCGATTGCTGCGCGCTCGCTACTTCCACCACGCCGCGCGCGGAGACGACATCGGCCTGCTTGTAGACCGTCCAGCGGCTCCAGTCGAACACCGGCTGCGTCAGCGTGACGCTCCAGCCGCTCTGCCAATATGTGTTGCGCGGAAAACCTTCCATCACCGTGCTGTTGTATCCGCGTCCCCAACCGCCTGCCACTTGCGGCAGGAAGCCCGCGCGCGCTTTCGGCAAGGCCTGCTGTGCGGCCCGCGATCCGGCGCGCAATGCGGCCAGGTTCGCGTCGTGGTCGGTCGCCTGCTCGACGACCGTCAGCAGATCGACGGCCGCCGCCTCGCTCGCGCAAGTGGCGCACGCCAACGCGACGAGCATGCGCAGAAAAATGCGCAGGGAGACGAGAACCAACCCGAGCACCGAGCCGAGCACCGAGCCGAGCAACGACCAGCGCAACAACCCGCGCCACAAACCGCATGCCGACCCGCACAACGACCCGCACAACGACCCACACAACGACCCGCGCCTAATCATGAACCACCGCCCCATCGCGCGCCTCGCACACCAGCTCGCCCTCCACCAGCCGATACCGCGTGTCGAACGCCGCCGCGAGCGACATGTCGTGCGTAATCACCACGACGGTTCGATCCAGACGCCGCAGCAACGCCACGATATGCCGCACCGACGCAGGATCGAGATTCGACGTCGGCTCATCGAGCAACAGCAACTCGCGCTGCTGATACAGCGCACGCGCCAGCAGTAGACGTTGCCGCTGCCCCGCCGAAATATTCGCGATGGTGTCGCTGATCACCGTGCGCGTGCGCATCGGCAAGCGCATCACGTCGGGCAACAGACCGACGTCGTCGAGCAGCGCGTGAATGCGCGCCTCGTCCGCGTGGCCGGCGAATAGCGACACGTTGTCCGCGATCGATCCGTGCAGGATCAGATCGCCCTGGCGCATATGCACTGCGTGACGGCGAATTTCATCGACGGCGAGGTTCGGCCACGCGATGCCGTTCAGCGCGATCTCGCCCTCCTGCAGCGGCTCGGCCGCCGCCAGCAGTTTGAACAGCGTGGACTTGCCGCTGCCCGACGCCCCGGTGATCACGATCTTGTCGCCGCGGCGGATCACAAGATTCGCGCCCTTGAGCACCGGCTGATCGGACACGCCATAGCGGAACGTGACGTTGCGTACGTCGATACATTCGAATTCGCGCATCTCGACCGTTTTATGCATGTCGCCCGGCGGCGTATAGCGCTCCGTTTCACATTCGACGATATCGCCGACCCGCGCGACCGGCACGCTCAGCATGAAGTACGCGAACACCGCATTGATCGAGCGCGCAAAGCGTTCCGAGAGCAGCGACTTGTAGATCAGGAACGAATAGAACACGCCGACCGAGATCACGCCGCCCATCATCAACCGCGCGGCGAACCAGGTGATCGCGATGGTCTCCGCATAGTTGACGAGCTTCAGGATCGCGTCGCGCGCGCTGGTGAGCCGGCCGTTCTGCACCAGTGCCGCGACATACGCGCGGTACTTCGCCATGAAAAGCGCGGTGCGCCGCGTTTCGCCTTGCGACAGCTTGATCAGCGAAGCGCCGCGGATCGTTTCGATCAGCGTGTCGTCGCAGCGCGCGGACTCTTCGAGCACCAGCGCGTGCGTATCGCGCATGCGTGCGAACAGCGCGAACGACACCGCCACATAGACAGCAAAAATCAGCAACGCGATGGCCGTGAGTTGACGGCTCTGCACCAGCATCAACGCGAGCGCGAGCAGACCGACCACGAGATCGATGCCGAGCGCGATGGCGGTCCGCGTCGTATAGACGCTGATTTCGTCCTGCGCTTTCACGCGCGCGAACAGATCGCCGACGTGCCGCTTCTCGAAGTACGGAATCGGGTTGCGCAGCAGCTTCAACACCAGCCCTTCGGTCATGCTCATCTGCACGAAGCCGTGCAGCAGCTCGATCAGATAGGCCTCGACGTAATGGCTAAGCGCACCGGCGATGAATATGCCGGAGAACGTCAGCATCAGCACGTTGAGCAGGCTGAGGTTATCGGCGGCGACCACGTCGTCGAGCACCAGATTGCCGAGATACGGCAGCGCCAGAATCGCGAACTGGCTGCCGAGCGCCACGAACATCACCTTGCCGATCTGCGCGTTGAGCTGCGGATTCAGCGCCCGCACGCGGGCCAGCGCGGCCGGCACGCGCGACTTGTCGCGGATGCGCGGCATCAGCGGCGTCGCCGCGCATTCCAGCAGATAGCCGGACACGTTCGACACGAAGGTGTCCATCGACATGCGCCGGCGGCCGCTGGCCGGATCGATCACCTGCACATAGCCGCGCCCGCACTTTTCGAACACCACGAAATGCGCGCCGCCGAAGTGCAGGATCGCGCCGCGTTTGACGCCCGACAGATCGCCGGCATCGTAACGATAGGCTTGCACCGCGAGTCCGAATTCCACGGCGACGTCGTACAGGTCCATCAACGACAGACCGTTCGCCGACACCGGGCGGAACGCCTGCAGTTCGCGCACCTCGGTCGCGCGGCCCAGATGCGAGAGCACCATCGCCAGACAGGCATAGCCGCATTCGGCGACTTCGTTCTGATAGATCGCACGCATGCTCAGCCTCGCCACACGCGGTACAGCGGCGCGAGCACCCACTCGGCGATCGTGCGTCGCTCGATCACGATGCTCGCCGTCGCGCCCATGCCGGGAAGAATGTCGAAATGTTGCCGCTCGAAGTCGAACTGGTTGCCGCTCAGTGTCGCCCACGCCATGTAGTCGGCGCCGGGATTCGGCGGCTTCGACGGATCGACCGGCGAGACCGCCGAGCGCAATGTGGTGCGCGAGATCGAATCGATACGCGCTTCATAGGTGCCGAATTTCGCGTACGGAAACGCGTCGAATTTCAGCCGCACGATCTGCCCTTCGCGGACGAAACCGCGCCGCCGCGACGGAATGCGCAACGCCGCGCGCAAGCTGCCCTGCACGCCGGTCGAAATGACGAGCGCCACGTCGTCCGGCCCCAGCGTACGGCCCGGCACCAAACCCGAAAACGTGACCACGCCGGCCCGCGGCGCGGAAATCGTCGCGTCCTGGCGGATCTGTTCGAAGCGCGTGCGAATGTCCTGCAACTCGCGTGCGTGGCGCGCGTCGAGTTCGTTGAGTTGCGCGCCGAGACCGTCGAACGAGCCGAGCGCGGCGCCGAGCTCCGCGCTCAACTGTTGGCGTCGCGCGCTGCCCTGCGCGAGCGCGACTTTCGCCTGGTGCGTGTCGGCGCGGGCCTGCTCGACGCGATCCGCGGTGATGTAGTCGGCGACCGATTCCAGCCGCGTCAGCTTGCGGCCGGCTTCATCGGACAGTTCGCGGTTCTGCGCGAGCTGTTCGTCGAGCGCGCCGATTTCCGCGCGGCGGCTTTGCGCGGTCAGGCGTGCGGTTTCCCGTTGCGCGGACAGATCCGCCTTGCGCTGGCTGTACTGCGCGTCGCTTGCGCGGAGCTGGTCGTCGCGCATGCGTGCGTCGAATGCCGGGCGTTGCAGGCCGTCGCTCGCGAGCGAGAGATCGCGGTCGAGCCGGAACAGCGGCGCGCCCTGCGCAACGCGCGTGGTGGGACGCACGTAAATCTCGGAGACGAGGCCGCTCAGCCCCTGAATCTTGACTTCGGAGGGCGACACGATTTCCGCGCGCACGTCCTGTTTCAGTTCGACTTCGTGGAAGAACGCGAACACGGTGGCGAGCATCACGAGCGTGGAGGTCGCATAGGCGATCCAGCGCCACGAGACGTCCCTGAAATGGGGGAGATGAACAGGTTGCATAGCTGATTGATTGCTGCCGGTACATGCTGGCGCCGGAGTGCTTCACGGCGATGCTGGATGAACGCGCCGCGCGGCCGCGCATAACGGATGCGATGCATGCCATGCATGCGATGCGCCGCACGCCGGCTGTGTGCGAACCGCTAGCGCACCGGCGCGAACGAATACATGGATGGATGGCCGGCGACCAGCCAGTCCGGATAGTTGTCGGCGACCGCCGTTTCGATACAGCGTGCAAGCCGATGCGCCGCGCCGGCTTCGGCGAGCGGCAACGGGTCAAACAACCTGGCGCTGAAACGCCCGCGTTCGAAGCGCAGATAGAACGGCAGCAGCATCGCGTCGAACGGCGCGCCGAGCCGGAACACGCCGTTGTGAATGCGCGCGGGACGGCCAAACAGGGAGACGCCGACCGTTTCCATCGGATAGCGATGCAGCGCGAACGGCGGCACATCGGCGAACAACACGGCGACGCCATGACGCCTCAGCGCGCGAGCGACGCGCAGGCCGAGCCCGTTGCGGTCGTCGTCGCCATAGGTGTACAGCACCTCGACGCCCGGGATCAGCGCGTGGTCGTCACCGTACAGATCGCGCGGCACGCCGGACACGACCGCGATCGACTTCAGTCCGAGTTGTGCACGCAATTCGTCGATGACATAGATGTTGGCGTACTGCGATACGAAGTGAAACGGCGACACGATCACGGGACGGCCCGGTTCACTGGCCTGCAACTGACGGATTCTTCCCGCCAGCGTGGCGGCCACATCGTTCAGGTCGGGCCACGCTTCGCTGCCGCGCGCGAGGCGGCCGAAATAGATGCGCTGGTCGATCAGCTTCTCGCGCATGCCGCCGGCTGCCACGCGGCCCGCCTGCAGTGGCGCGAGCTTCAGCACGTCACGGCCGATCTCGTAGCGCGCGATGCCTTGCCAGCGCGTGCGTGCATCGACGAGGCCCAGCGTCGCCGTTGCAATGGCGGCGCACCGCTCGATCGACGAAGGCGGCAGACGGGCCAGCAACGCGCCCTGCAAGCTCCGTGCGCCGCGCGTTGCGTATGCCATCGCACCGCGCAACAGATTCGACACGCATGCAGCGCCCTGCCTCCACTTCATCCTTCACTCCACATACGCGGTTGCGCGCCGGGGCGGCACGATACGAACCGCCCCGGCGCTTGGTGCACGGTTAGCGCGAAGCTACCGATTACGCGCGACCCGGCACCGGTGCTGCCGGCGTGGTCGACTTCGACGGTGCCGAGCCACCCTTGCAGCAGCCGCCTGCAACAGCGGATTTAGCCAGTTCATTGCGAGTGATTTTTTGCATTTCGATTACCTTTATGTTGAATAAGTCAGGAAATTCGCTTCATGAATAAAACATCGAATTCACGAAACGAGACGGATCTTATCAACGCTTGTTTTTGATAGAAGCGCCTTTGCTTTATTTTACAAATCCATCTTATTTTAATAATTAGCAAAGTCCGCATCATCAATGCCATCAAGGCTTCCGGCCAATGTCGCGCCAATCTCCAGCACGCAACCCGAAGACACCAAAAAACCACACCAATCACATTTACGAAATTTCCATAAAATACCGCAGAAAATCCACAAATGCATTTGGCGAATTTCTTATTTTCCGAAGAAAAAACAAAGGCAAAAAAAAACGCCGGCATCGCGCCGGCGTCGCACCAAGAACGGGAGATATCTCCCGCATGATCATTCTGGTTACTCGTCCTTCGGGCACTGCAGATTGCAGCCGTTCGGGTCGCCGTTATCGCCGCGCTTGCGCATGGCCGACTTCTTGTCGGACTGGTACTTGGCGGACGGCGCCGACGCCGCGAACGGCATTTGCGGATGCTCGGCGAGACGGAACTGGTCCTGCAGAATCCCGCCCGGCACACCCGGCGAATTCTGCGCGAACGCAACCGATGCAGTGGCGAGAAGCATACCGGCCGTCGCAGCGGCGGCACATGCGTGAAGAAGAGCTTTCATGGCGTATGAGCGCGGCGAGGCGCGCGATTAAGGCGAAAACGGAAGTTTAGAGGGTATCGCAAACCGGCGCGCGTTGCAGCGCCGAACCCGCGTAGATCGTTACGGCCTCTTACGATGCTTCGTACAACGCCTCTATGACGCCTCTTATGACGCCTCTTATGACGCCTCTTATGACGCCCCTTACGCCACTCAGTCCACCGCTCATCCCGCCGCCGTCGACCTGCACTCACGCCGTCGCCAAACGCAGCTCACCGCACCACTTATGCCGCCCCGCTCAATCCCGCCTCAAGCTCGACCAACGTCCCGCAATCGGCCGGATCGTAGCCTTCCAGCTGATCGACGTTCTGCCGGAACGCGCTGCCGCGCAGCAGTTCGATCACCGCCGCGAGCGGCGCGCGCTCCAGCCGGCCGCGGTCGCAGGCGAAGTAATAGTCCTCGTCGACGACCGGAATGAAGTCGAGGCCAAAGTGATGCGCGGCCGGCTGCACGCCGAAGCCGACATCCGCCATGCCGCTCGCCACGAACGCCGCGATCGCCGAATGCGTGAGTTCCGCCGACGCATAGCCATTGACCCGATCCGGATCCACCCCGACGTTGCGCAACGCGAGATCGAGCAGCATGCGCGTGCCGGAACCCGGCTGACGATTGACGAAGCGGATGTCGTCGCGCGCGAGATCGCCGAGTCCGCCGATGCCGCGCGGATTGCCCTTGCCGAGAAACAGCCCCTGCTTGCGCCGCGTCAGATGCACGAGCACGTGCCGCTGTGGATCGAGCCAGCGCCGGTAAGTATCCGCGCAGGCCGCGCGAAACTCGCCGCGCGGCAGGTGGAAGCCGGCCATGTCGCATTCGCCGCGCGCGAGCGCGCTGACGGCGTCGGCGCTGTCGCGATATTTGATGTCGACGGGCAGATCGTGCGCGACCAGCGCCGTGACCAGCGCGGCCACCGCGTAACCGTGCGACGCATGGATGCGCACGTCGTCGGCGGGCGGCGCGAGCCAGCGGTTCAGATCGCTCGCCACTTCGCTCGCGAGCGCCTGCATGTTGCCGTCGAGCCGTTCGCCGCACAGACGCTGCGCGCGCAGCACCGCCTGGCCGAGTTCCGACAGGACCGACCCGCGACCGCGCTCCTTCGCGATCAGCGCGCCGCCCAAACGCTCTTCGATGCTGCGCAGCAAACCCCATGCATGACGGTAGGACAAACCCTTAAGCGTGGCGGCCTGCGCGATGCTGCCGGATTCGTCGACCAGCGCGAGCAACGGCACGACGTCCGACAGGCTGGCCTCGCGGCCGTCCGCGCCCCTGACAACCAGCTGCGCCTGACATTCGATTCTGATCATATATGTCGCTTTCTTTCCTATTGCATGGGCTGTTTAGCCCGCCTATCGTTCGGCTATCCTATATCGAATAAACGAAGCATAAGTGCACGCTTTATGAATAACAAGTGCATATATGACTTTGGAGGAGCCCCACTTGAACGATTCCCACGAGGTCGCGCCGGAGCAGCTCGTCGCGCGTCATGCCCAGCCCGGCATGTCGCTGCTGGCCGTGCTGCACGCGCTTCAGGACGAACTCGGCTACGTGCCGCCGGCCACGGTCGCGCCGCTCGCACGGGCGCTGAACCTGTCGCGCGCCGAGGTCCATGGCGTCATCACCTACTACCACCACTTCCGCACCGAACCGGCCGCGCCGCTCACCGTGCAACTGTGCCGCGCCGAAGCCTGCCGCAGCATGGGCACCGAAGCGCTCGCGCAACATATCGAGGCGCGCACCGGCTGCCGTTTCGACGCCGGCCATCGGCCCGGCGCGACGGTGGAACTGGAATCGGTGTATTGCCTCGGTCAGTGCGCGTTGTCGCCCGCGCTGATGCTGAACGGCACCCTGCATGCCAAAGTCACGCCGCACAAGTTCGATGCGATCTTCGCCGCGGCGGAAAAACGCGTGGAGGTGAGCGCATGACACGTGTCTACGTTCCCCGCGACTCCTCCGCACTGGCACTCGGCGCCGACGCGATCGCCGCGGCGATCGTCGCCGAGGCAGCGCGGCGCGGCATCGCCGTCGAACTGGTGCGCAACGGCTCGCGCGGTTTGCTGTGGCTCGAACCGCTGATCGAAGTGAGCACGCCGCAAGGCCGCATCGGTTATGCGAACGTCGAGCCGGATGACGTCCCGGCCCTGTTCAACGCGGGCTTCGTCGAAGGCGGCGAGCATGCGCGGCGCGTCGGCGTGGTCGACGACATTCCGTACCTGAAGAAACAGCAGCGCCTCACGTTCGCGCGCATCGGCCTCACCGATCCGCTGTCCATCGACGACTATCTCGCGCACGGCGGCCTCGACGGCCTGCGCGCGGCGCTCGCCACCGACGGCGACGCCGCCTGCGAAGCGCTGATCGAATCCGGCCTGCGCGGGCGCGGCGGTGCCGCGTTCCCGGCCGGCATCAAGTGGCGCACGGTACGCGGTGCGAAAGCGGCGCAGAAATACGTGGTCTGCAACGCGGACGAAGGCGACTCCGGCACCTTCTCCGACCGGCTCGTGATGGAAAGCGATCCGTACATGCTGATCGAGGGGATGATCATCGCGGGCGTCGTGACGGGGGCGACGGCCGGCTACCTCTACGTGCGCAGCGAGTACCCGCATTCGATCGCGACGCTCGAAGCGGCGATCGCCCGCGCACGCGCCGCCGGCTGGCTCGGCGACAGCGTGCTCGGCTCGACCGCGCACCGCTTCGAGCTGTTCGTCGCGAAAGGCGCGGGCGCGTATGTCTGCGGCGAGGAAACCGCGCTGCTCGAATCGCTCGAAGGCAAGCGCGGGATCGTGCGCGCGAAGCCGCCGGTGCCCGCGCTCGTCGGTCTGTACGGTCAGCCGACGGTGATCAACAACGTCATCACGCTCGCCACCGTGCCGCTGATCTTCGCGCGCGGCGCAGCGTTCTACAAAGACTTCGGCATGGGCCGCTCGCGCGGCACGCTGCCGTTCCAGCTGGCCGGCAACGTGAAGCAAGGCGGCCTCGTCGAACTCGCGTTCGGCGTGACGCTGCGCGAACTGCTCGACGACTTCGGCGGCGGCACGGCGAGCGGACGGCCGGCGCGCGCGGTGCAGGTGGGCGGTCCGCTCGGCACCTATCTGCCGGAAAGCCAGTGGGACATTCCGCTCGACTACGAAGCCTACGCGGCAGTCGGCGCGGTGGTCGGACACGGCGGGCTGGTCGTGCACGACGACACGTCGAATCTCGCCGAACTCGCGCAGTACGCGATGCACTTCTGCGCGCTCGAATCCTGCGGCAAATGCACGCCGTGCCGGATCGGTTCGACGCGCGGCGTCGAAGTGATCGCGCGAATCCGCAACGGCGATACCTCGACGCGCCAGGTGCAGCTACTGCGCGATCTGTGCGACACGATGGTGTCCGGCTCGCTGTGCGCGATGGGCGGCATGACGCCGTTCCCGGTGCTGTCCGCGCTCGATCATTTCCCCGAAGACTTCGGCCTTGCCGGCGCATCGAAAAACGCGTCGGCGAACACGCCCGACGTCCCTACCGTGTCTCATCACGCGCCCAAGGCGGCGTGATCCTGGAGCCCTCCATGTCCGATGCGCTCAACTCCCCCAATGTCGCCAAGCCCGCCAACGCCGGCGGCTGCGGTTCCGGCCAGTGCGCGTGCAAGTCGCAGGCTTTGCAGCAGGCACAAACGCAAGCGCCGCGCTCGGCCCGCTCGTTCTTCGACGACACCGACTACGGCACACCCGCGCGTCACGCCGACCTCGACGTCACGCTGGAAATCGACGGCCAGAGCGTGACCGTGCCGGCCGGCACGTCGGTGATGCGCGCGGCGGTCGAAGCCGGCGTGAACGTCCCGAAGCTGTGCGCGACCGATTCGCTCGAACCGTTCGGCTCGTGCCGTCTGTGCCTGGTCGAGATCGAAGGCAAGCGCGGCTATCCGGCCTCGTGCACGACGCCGGTCGAAGCCGGCATGAAGGTGCGCACGCAAACCGATCGTCTGCAATCGCTGCGTCGCAACGTGATGGAGCTGTATATCTCCGATCACCCGCTCGATTGTCTGACGTGCCCCGCCAACGGCGACTGCGAACTGCAGGACATGGCCGGCGTGACGGGGCTGCGCGAAGTGCGCTACGGCTTCGACGGCGCGAACCATCTGAAGGACCGCAAGGACGAATCGAATCCGTACTTCACCTACGATCCGTCGAAGTGCATCGTCTGCAATCGCTGCGTACGCGCGTGCGAGGAAACCCAGGGCACGTTCGCGCTGACCATCGCGGGACGCGGCTTCGAATCGCGCGTCGCGGCGAGCGAGAACCAGCCGTTCATGGAATCGGAGTGCGTGTCGTGCGGCGCATGCGTGGCCGCCTGCCCGACCGCGACGTTGCAGGAAAAGACCGTCGTCATGCTCGGCCAGGCCGAGCATTCGGTCGTGACGACGTGCGCGTATTGCGGCGTCGGCTGTTCGTTCAAGGCCGAGATGAAGGGCAACCAGGTCGTGCGGATGGTGCCGCACAAGAACGGCCAGGCGAACGAAGGCCACGCGTGCGTGAAAGGCCGCTTCGCGTGGGGCTATGCGACGCACAAGGACCGCATCACCAAACCGATGATCCGCGCGAAGATCACCGACCCGTGGCGCGAAGTGAGCTGGGAAGAAGCGCTGGATTACGCGGCCTCGGAGTTCCGCCGCATTCAGGCGCAGCATGGCCGCGATTCGATCGGCGGCATCACCTCGTCGCGTTGCACGAACGAGGAAACCTATCTGGTGCAGAAGCTGGTGCGCGCCGCGTTCGGCAACAACAACGTCGACACCTGCGCGCGCGTCTGCCATTCGCCGACCGGCTACGGCCTGAAGGCCACGCTCGGCGAATCGGCGGGCACGCAGACCTTTGCCTCGGTCGATAAGGCCGACGTGATCGTGGTGATCGGCGCGAATCCGACCGACGGCCACCCGGTGTTCGGCTCGCGTCTGAAGCGCCGCGTGCGGGAAGGCGCGAAGCTGATCGTGGTCGATCCGCGCCGGATCGATATCGTCGACACGCCGCACGTGAAGGCCTCGCATCATCTGCAATTGCGGCCCGGCACCAACGTCGCCGTGATCAACGCGCTCGCGCACGTGATCGTGACCGAGGGGCTGATGAACGACGCCTTCATCGCCGAACGCTGCGAAACGCGCGCGTTCGAGCAGTGGCGCGATTTCGTCGCGCTGCCCGAGAACGCGCCGGAAGCGACCCAAGCCCTGAGCGGCGTACCCGCGCAGGACGTGCGCGAAGCCGCGCGCATCTACGCGAGCGGCGGCAACGCGGCGATCTACTACGGCCTCGGCGTCACCGAACACGCGCAAGGCTCGACCATGGTGATGGGCATCGCCAACCTCGCGATGGCGACCGGCAACATCGGCCGCGACGGGGTCGGCGTGAATCCGCTGCGCGGTCAGAACAACGTGCAGGGTTCGTGCGACATGGGTTCGTTCCCGCATGAATTGCCGGGTTATCGCCATATCAGCGACACGGTCACGCGTACGTTGTTCGAAGAAGCGTGGAACGTCACGCTGCAACCCGAACCGGGCCTGCGCATTCCGAACATGTTCGACGCCGCGCTGCACGGCAGTTTCAAGGGCCTGTATTGCCAGGGCGAAGACATCGTGCAGTCGGACCCGAACACGCATCATGTGTCGCAGGCGTTGTCGTCGATGGAATGCATCGTCGTGCAGGATATTTTCCTGAACGAGACCGCCAAGTATGCGCACGTGCTGCTGCCGGGTTCGTCGTTCCTCGAAAAGGACGGCACCTTCACCAACGCGGAGCGCCGTATCTCGCGCGTGCGCAAGGTGATGCCGCCGGTGCCGGGCTACGCCGACTGGGAAGTCACGGTGATGCTGGCGCGCGCGCTGGGCTACGAGATGGACTACACGCATCCGTCGCAGATCATGGACGAGATCGCGCGGCTCACGCCGACCTTCCACGGAGTGTCGTACGCGAAGCTCGACGCGCTCGGCAGCATTCAGTGGCCGTGCAACGAGCAGGCGCCGGACGGCACGCCGACCATGCACATCGACACGTTCGTGCGCGGCAAGGGCAAGTTCGTGATCACGAAGTTCATCGCCACGCCGGAAAAGGTCACGCGCAAGTTCCCGTTGCTGCTCACCACCGGCCGCATTCTGTCGCAGTACAACGTCGGCGCGCAGACGCGCCGTACCGAGAACTCGCGCTGGCACGACGAGGACCGGCTGGAGATTCATCCGCACGACGCCGAGGAGCGCGGAATAAAGATGGACGACTGGGTCGGCATCGAATCGCGCGCCGGGCAGACCGTGCTGCGCGCGAAGGTCAGCGAGCGGATGCAGCCGGGCGTGGTGTACACCACGTTCCACTTCCCCGAATCCGGCGCGAACGTGATCACCACCGATAGCTCGGACTGGGCGACCAATTGTCCGGAATACAAGGTGACCGCGGTGCAGGTGATGCCGGTCGAGCAGCCGTCGCAATGGCAGAAGGATTACTCGCGTTTCAACACCGAGCAGCTCGATCTGCTGAAGCAGCGCGAACTGGCCAACGCCAGTTCGGGCAAGTAAGACGAGCCACGGACAAACGCACGGACAAACGCACGGACAAACGCACGGACAGACTCATGGACAGACGATGGACAATCAGAATCTGATCGACATGGCGAACCGGATCGGCGACTTCTTCGAGTCGATGCCGGATCACGAGGAGGCGCTGACGGGCATCGCCGATCACATCCGCCGCTTCTGGGAGCCGCGCATGCGGCGGGCGTTGCTGCAATCGCTCGATGAACCGCGGGCGGGAGAGCTGGAAATGTCGGCGATCGTCAGGGAAGCGGTGCTCAGGCATCGCGAGCAGTTGACGCCGGCCGCGCCGGCGGCGGTTTGATGCTGGAGTGGTTCGATACCGCTCCGGTTTGATTCACTGCAGTTCAAGGTTGCGGCATGACGTTACAGAGTCATGCCGCAACGGCGCGCGCTAACGTCCCGCAGCGCGTCCCACAGCACGTCCCACAGCGTCCCGCGCTCGCTTCATAACGCGGTCGGCTCCGGCGGTTCTCCGCCCACCGCGAACCACGTCTCGCAATGCCGCAGCAAGCCGTGCAGATCCGTGCCGGTTCGCCCGCGCGCGCTGATGTATCCATCCGGCCGCACCAGATAGAACGACGGCCGCGTGCGGCCATACGAATCGGACAGCGGCGGTCCGCCGTCGCCGGTGGTATCGGTAATGCGCCAGATGCGCACCGCGCCCGGCAGCAGACGTTCGATTTCAGCGGCCATGCGCTCCACGTCAGCATCCGCCGGTGGCGCATGTTTGGCGGCCGGATCGAGCGGCGTGTCGTCGATCGGCAACGGCGGCACGAGCAGGAACAGCGAGAAGAACGCCGGGTCGTGCAGATCGAAAATGCAGCCGACGCCCGGCGCCCGGCCCAACGGCCCATCCACCACATGCACCAGCGCGTCCGGCGCGCGCTCGCCCGCGCGCGGGCCACCGTCGAGCACGCGTTCGAGCGTGAGCGGACTGCGGCGGTACTGGATCGACAGTTCGCTGATGGTCAGACGCGCGGCGTCGCGCAACGGACCGAGCGCGGCCAGCACCGGCATCACGCGTTCGCGCAGCAGCTTCAGCGGGCCGTGATCGGCCTCGGCCATCTGCGTGATGAAGCCGCTTTGCCGCAGCACGTCGCGTTCGATCGGATGACGTTCGCCGTGGTACGTGTCGAGCAGGCGATCAGGCGCCGCGCCCTTCAACACGCGCGCCAGTTTCCAGCCGAGATTGAAGGCTTCCTGGATGCCGGTGTTCATCCCTTGCGCGCCGGCGGGACTGTGCACGTGCGCGGCGTCGCCCGCGAGAAAAATCCGGCCGATGCGCAAGCGTTCCACCATCCGGCTGTTCAGATGGAAATACGCGGACCACGTAAGGTCCGATACGTCGACGCGTTCGCGCACGCGCCGCGCGATCAACGCCTTGCATTCGTCCAGCGACGGCGCGGGCACGATGTTCAGCGGCGGCTCGCCGAGCACGGCCGGCGTGACCGGTGCGGGCACCGCGGCGGACTCGACGGCATGATCGGCGATCAGCCGATGCCGCCCATGACCCAGCGGAAACAGTGCGACCAGACCGTCGGCGGAAGCGAACAGATGGAACTCGTCCTCGGGCCAGTCGGTTTCGGCATGCAGATCGGCGAGCAGGAAAGTCTGCTGGAAGGTCTTGCCCGCGAAGGGCAGGCCGAGCCGATGGCGTACCACGCTGTGCGCGCCGTCGGCCGCGATCAGGTAGGACGCGCGCGTGGTCTCCGTGTGGCCGTCGGCGCGCCTGAGCGTCGCCTGAACGTGGCTGGCGCTCTGCGCGAACATCGTCAGTTCGACGCCGCGTTCGATCGTCACGCCGAGCGTCGCGAGATGTTCGGCGAGCAGACGCTCGGTGACGGCCTGGTCGAGGAACAGTAGATACGGATAGCGCGTGTGCAGCGGATCGAAATCGAGCCGCGCGAGCCGCATGCCGTTCGAAAACAGATTGGCGACGCGCGCGCGATGACCGAGTTCGAGAAACGGTTCGATCAGGCGATGCTGTTCGAGCAGTTCGAGTGTGCGTGCCTGAATGCCGATGGCCCGCGAGTACGGATTCGGCTGCATCGCCTTGTCGATCAGACGCACGGGGATGTGAGCACGCGCCAGGCTCATCGCGGCGGCAAGTCCGGTCGGACCCGCACCGACGATCAGCACCGGCGACGCATCGGTTGCGGCTGCATCCATGCGAAGCTCCGGTGACAACGATGCGTTCTAGTGTACGCCCGCGTCAGTGCGTATGCGGCGCGGCGGGCTTGTGCAGCGCATCGGACGGCGCGGCGTCGTCCATCGCGCAGCGGTGCTCGGTGGTGCCCAGATCGACCTGCAGCGTCGCATGCTGCATCGCGAAACGTTCGCGCAGCACGATGACGATCGCGTCGAGCGATTCGTCGCCGGGATGACCGGCCGGCATCACCAGATGCGCGCTCAATGCATTGCCGGTGGTGGACAGCGCCCACACGTGCAGATCGTGCACGTCGACGACGCCGGGCTGGGTTCCCAGATAGTCGCGGATACGTTGCAGGTCGACGCCGGGCGGCACGGCGTCGAGCGCGAGGCGCACCGAATCGCGCAGCAGGCCCCACGTCCCCACCACCACGACCGCGACCACCAGCAGACTCATCACCGGGTCGAGCCAGGTCCAGTTGGTGTAGAGAATCACCAGACCGCTGATCGCGACGGCGGCCGAGATGCCGGCATCGGCGGCCATGTGCAGAAACGCGCCGCGGATGTTGAGGTCTTCCTTCTGGCCGCGCATGAAGAGCCACGCGGAAATTCCGTTGACGACGACGCCCGTCGTGGCGACGACGAACACCGCGAGGCCCGCGACCGGCGCGGGGTTCATCAGCCGGCCGATCGCCTCGGCGACGATCACGCCGCAGGCGAACAGCAGCAGCCCCGCGTTGGCGAGCGAGGCCAGGATCGACGAGCTGCCGTAGCCGAACGTGTAGCGGGCCGATGGGCGACGCGTGGTGAGCCAGCCCGCGCCCCAGGCGAGCAGCAGGCCGAGCACATCGGAGAGGTTGTGGCCGGCGTCGGCGAGCAGCGCGGTGGAATGCGCGAGCACGCCATAGACGGCCTGGATCACGACGATCGCGATGTTCAGTGCGACGGCGAGTGCGAATGCGCGGCCGTGGCCTGGGACGGGGGCGTGGGCGTGGGAATGGCCGGCGTGGGAGTGGCCGCCGTGGCTGTGACCGCCGTGGGAGTGGCCAGCATGGCCGTGGTCATGGTCATGGTCAGCGTGTTTTTGCCCGAGCCGGCTTGGGTCGTCGTGGTCGTGCCCGCTATGGTCGTGCCCGCTATGGTCGTGGACGTCATGGTCATGGTCATGGCCATCATGGCCGTGATCGTCGTGTCCATGACCACCATGACCGCCGCGATCTCCACCCGCCTCTCTCGAGCCCTCGCCTCGCCCCAACTTATCCTTTTCGCTCATGTCGCATCCACTGGAAAATCGCTGGCCGGTTCGGCCACATGCTCCAGCATGCCGCTGAGCATCGCGCTGATGTGCCGGTCCGCCGCTGCATAGAAGACCTGCTTGCCCTGGCGCTCAGCGCGCACGATCCGCGCCGCGCGCAGCAAGCGCAGATGATGACTCACCAGCGACGGCGACAAGCCCAGCGCCTCGGCTATCGCCCCGACCGCGAGCCGTCCGTCGACGCACGCCAGCACGATACGCAAGCGCGTCGGATCGCCGAGCAGACGGAACAGATCGGCCAGCGGCACGATGGTGTCGGCGGACCGGTCGTCGATGCGGACCGCCGGGCCGGCGGCAGCGGCGGAAACGTTGGCGGTATCGGAAGCGTTGGACACCATGGCAGCGGTCAATGTCAGCTCACATATGAACAAGTATTCAAATGTTATAGACATCGACATGACCGGTCAAATCGGAGCGCCAGGCATCGAGTGTGGGAAAATGCGGCCTCTGCCCCACCCGAATGCCACCCCCCGTCATGCAACCTGTCTTTGACCGCGCGTTCGCGGCGCATCGTGACGGCCGCCTCGACGACGCCGAACGCGACTATCGCGCGACACTCGACGGCAACCCCGCGCACGTCGACGCGCTGCACCTGCTGGGCGTGCTGCGCCATCAGCAAGGCCAGCATGCCGAAGCCGTCGACCTCGTGCGGCGCGCGGTGAAACTGCGTCCGGAAGATGCCGCGCTGCAACTGAATCTCGGCAACGCGCTGAAAGCGCTGGGCCAGATCGACGACGCCATCGAGCAGTTCCGCAACGCGCTGACGCTCGCGCCGTCGTTCCCGATGGCGCACTACAACCTCGGCAACGCGTACGCGATGCAAGGCCGTCACGAAGACGCCGCCGATGCCTTCGAAAAGTCGTTGCGCCTGCAACCGGACGACGCGTCGTCGCACAACAACCTCGGCAACGCGCGTCACGCGCTCGGCCAGCACGATGCCGCGATCGCATCGTTCCAGCGCACGCTCGAACTGCGTCCGGGGCACGCCGGCGCGCTGAACAACATGGGCATGTCGCTGAACGCGCTCGGCCGCGCGGACGAGGCGATCCCGTGCTTCCAGACCGCGCTCGCGGCCGAACCACGCTTCGTCGCCGCGCACTTCAACCTCGCCAATACCTACGATGCCACCGGTCGCCACGCGGAAGCGGCGAAGTCGTTCGAAGCGGCGCTGCGCCTGCAGCCGAATCTGCCGCCCGCGATCTTCGGCATGGGCAATGCGCTGGCGGCGCTCGGGCGTCACGCGCAGGCGCTGCCGTACCTCGAACGCTCGGTCGGTCTCGATCCGCGGTTCGCGCTCGCGTGGCTGAGTCTGGGCACCGCGCATCTCGCGCTGGGCGCGCATGCGCCCGCCGTGCGCGCGTTCGATCAGGCCTTGCGTCAGCGTCCCGATCTCGCGTCCGCGCATATGAACCGCGCGCTGGCGTGGCTCGCGATGCGCGACTTCGCGCGCGGTCTGCCGGAATACGAATGGCGGCTGCAAACCATGGCCGACCCGGCGATCCAGACGCTGCCGCGCTGGCATGGCGAACCGATCGCGCAACGCACGCTGCTGATCCACGCGGAGCAAGGTTTCGGCGATACGCTGCAATTCGCGCGCTTCGTGCCGCTCGCCGCGCAGCGTGCGGCGCGGGTGGTGCTTGAAGTGCAGCCGTCGCTGGTGCCGCTTCTCGCGCCGGCCGCGCAAGCATGGCGCGTGACGCTGATCGCCCAAGGCGCGCCCCGCCCCGCCGCCGATCTGCAATGCCCGCTGCTGAGCCTGCCGCTCGCGCTCGGCACGACGTACGACACGATTCCGGCACGCACGCCTTACGTCAGCGTGCCGCCCGCGTATGGCCGCAAATGGCGCGGGTCGCTCGGCGGTCAGGCGAAACGGAAAATCGGCCTTGCGTGGTCGGGGCGCATTCAGGCCAACGAAACACGCACCATGCCGCTCGCCGCGCTCGATCCGCTGTTCGCGCTCGACGGCATCGACTGGATCGTGCTGCAACCCGATCTGAGCGCGGACGAACGCGCGGCGCTCGACGCGCATCCGCGCGCGGCGTCGATTCATCGCTTCGACAAGCGGATCGGCGATTTCGCGGATACGGCGGCGATCATCGAACGGCTCGACGCGGTGGTGTCGATCGATACGTCGATCGCGCACCTCGCGGGCGCGTTGCGCAAAACCACCTGGCTGATGCTGCCGTTCGCGGCGGATTGGCGCTGGTTCACCGGCGACGCGCGTAGCCCGTGGTATCCGGACGCGACGCTCGTGCGTCAGCCGCGGCCCGGCGCGTGGGACGAAGTCGTCGAGGTGGTGGCGAACGCGTTGCGGCACGGCTAGTCGAGGCGATCGCGCGAACCGTCGCGAGATGCCCGCTTGTGAAAACAAAAACCCCGTGCTCACCTTCACAGTGAGCACGGGGTTTTTTCATGCGCGCCTCATGGGTACCAATCGGCTATCAAGCGGTACCAAGCGGTACCCAAGCGGCTACCGGCACAACGCCAGGTCATCCCGGCGTCATCCCGGCATTGTCACGACATCATCGACACGTCACGCTGCCCGATACTGATTGCGCGATTCCGGCGTGCGGTACAGCACCAGCGTCGCGATCAGCCCGCAGATCGCCGCCACGCCGAGGAACAGCCCCGGCGCCGCCTTGTTTTCCGTGGTGTGAATCAGCAAAGTCGAGATGGCCGGCGTGAAGCCGCCGATCGTCGTCGCGAGACTGTAGGCCAGCGAGAAGCCGGCGGTGCGCACTTCGACCGGCATGACTTCGGTGAGCGCCACCACCATCGCGCCGTTATAGCTGCCGTACAGGAACGACAGCCACAATTCGACCACCAGCAGACGCACGAAGGACGGATCCGCCACCAGCCATTGCAGCGCCGGATACGCGGTGATAATGGTCAGAATCGTGAACGCCAGCAGCACCGGACGACGCCCGATGCGGTCCGACAGCGCGCCCGCGAGCGGCAGCCAGATCAGATTCGACAGACCGATGCAGACGGTCACCACGAGCGTGTCGATGGACGACAGTTTCAGCACTTCCTTGCCGAAGGTCGGCGTGTACGCGGTGATCATGTAGAACGACACCGTGGTCATGATCACCATGCCCATGCCGCCAAGCACGATGCCCCAGTTGGCGGCCATCGTCTTCATGATCTCGCCCATGCTCGGGCGATGCTTGCGCGCCTTGAACTCCTCGGTTTCCTGCAGCGAACGGCGGATCAGGAACAGGAACGGCACGATCAGACAGCCGATCAGGAACGGCACGCGCCAGCCCCACGCTCCCATCTGGTCGGCCGGCAGCACCTTGTTCAGGATCACGCCGATCAGCGCCGCGAACACCACCGCAACCTGCTGGCTGCCCGACTGCCACGCGCAGTAGAAGCCCTTGTTGCCCTTGGTCGCGATCTCCGACAGATACACCGACACGCCGCCCAGTTCGACCCCGGCCGAGAAGCCCTGCAGCAACCGGCCGAACAGCACGAGCGCGGGCGCGAGCATGCCGATCGTCGCGTAGCCTGGAATCGCCGCGACCGTGAGCGTGCCGAGCGCCATCAGCCCGAGCGTGAGGATCAGGCCTTTGCGCCGGCCGTGATGGTCGATGTACGCGCCGAGCACGATCGCGCCGAGCGGACGCATCAGGAAGCCCGCGCCGAACACCGACAGCGACAGCATCAGCGACGCGAATTCGCTACCGCTCGGAAAATAGGTCTTGGCGATGTGAGACGCGTAATAGCCGTAGACCATGAAGTCATACATCTCAAGAAAGTTGCCGCTGACGACGCGGAAAACCGTCTTGACCTTGGACTCGTCGGAGGACGATGAGGTGGCGTGTGTCGCAGTAGACATGACATTCTCGGAGAAGCCCGTCGCCGCGAGGTTGGCCGGCGGCCAGGCAGTTGAAACGATCCACTGGTTCCGGTGGGCGGATGGCTGACGCAAACGCGCAGCAGAACGCGCCGGGGGCGCTGCATTTTCATGCCGGCAGGATTCGCTTGAAATCAGGGTTAACCTGCGACGCGCAGTGTGAACCCCAGTTGTGAATTGCGTCTTACCGGTTGCTCGACATGTTACCGTCGATGGCGCGATCGCGTCATGCACGGCGGCATGCCTACAAATTCATTACAGCCCGTTCAGCAAGGGCTTTTCGCGCATGACGCCGTGCCTGGCATCGCGCGTGACACATGGTTCGCACGCGTGTCGTCGCGATAGAATTTGCTGCCAGGCACTCTTCCTCGATCTCCACCCGATGCAATCCCCCCACGCTCTCTCCCTACGCAACGCGACCCTCGCGGACGCCGCCCTCATCGCGTCGATTCATAGCACCAGCTGGCAAGCCACGTATCGCGGCTTGCTACCCGATGCGTTCCTCGACGGCGAAGTCACGCGCGACCGGGCCGCATATTGGGAAGCGCGCTTGAGCGCACCGGGCGGCGAACGGCGCATCGTGCTGATCGCCGAACTCGAAGGCGAGCCGATCGGTTTCGTGTGCGTGGAGCGTCAGCCGGAATCCGCGTGGGGTGTGCTGCTCGATAATCTGCACGCGTTGCCGGGGTACCAGGGCATCGGCGTCGGCAAGCTGCTGATGCGCGCCGCGAAAGATTGGGCGCGCGAGCAAGGCGAAACGCAGTTGTATCTGTACGTGCTCGAAGGCAATGCGCCCGCGATCGGCTTTTACGAGCGGCAAGGCTGGCAGTTCGTCGGCGCGGAGCCGGATCATATGGGCGGCGTGGATATCACCGCGCTGCGTTATGTGTTCCGGCTGGACCGGTAAGCGGTAAGCGATGCGCGTGCGCTCACGCCTGTTCTCAATTGCGCGGCGGCAAACCCGCCTCGGTCTGTCTCTGCAGCTGAATCACTTCGCCTTGCACCTGCCGCAACTGCGCCTGCACCTTGTCCTTTTCCATGCGTAGCGCGGCGGCTTCACCTTGCGTCTGCCGCTGATAGTCGTCGACCCTCGCCTGCTGCGTGCGCGCGACGTTGAGGTCCGCCTGCAGACGTTTCGCCCGATCCGTCGACATCGCGATGATGTCTTCGAGGTACGCCTTCTGCGCCTGCAACTGCATGCGGCGGATTTCGACATCCGCGAGTTGCGCCGTCTGTTGCGCAAAACCGGCGTACATCGATTCGGCGCGGCTCGTGTCGTCGGTTCGGATGACGCGCCAGAAGTGTTTGTCCTGAAACAGCGCGACGTAATACGCCATCTGCCGCGGATAGAAAAACAGGCTCGCGCCGTAGCTGCCGTTGTAGGTGGTGCGCAGTTCGCTCAGCTTCGCGTCGTGAATCAGTTGCGTGAGTTCGGCGACGTTGCCCTGGGCGTCGGTTGATAGGACTGAAGCAGCCGTCGTGACCGATGCGGCGGATGCGATAGCGGCGCTCGACGCGTTGCGCGGCGCCGCCGTTTCGCCCTGCGCGGCCATCACGCCGCCGCCGGACGACAGCGCACACGACGCGGCGACCAGCACGGCTCGCCACATTAGTAAGGGATGCTTCATACGTGCATGCTCCATGCGATTCCAGAACAGCCGGGCATTATCGCGCGGATCAGCCGTCAAACGAAGCGTTCGGGCGTCGACGGAAAAGACCTTGGAGGGAGATGAAACGACCGCGCCGGCATTGCAACGAATGCCGCGCTCAGGATGAAATTTCGCTGGGGGTGTTGAGAAAAAACCGGAGGTTGCGCCCCGCCATGGGTACGCAACCTCGCACACGCTGTCAGCGCACAATCAGAAGCGCGTTTCGCGCGCCACGCGCAGGAACGTGTCGAGCAACGGCGTGCAGTCGAGCAGTTCCGGCCCGCCCGCGCGATGAAACTCCGGATGCCACTGCACACCCATCACGAACGGCGCGCGACGATAACGCACCGCTTCGATGATGCCGTCCGACGCCGACACCGCCTCGATATTGAGGTCGCGGCCGAGCGTCTTGACCGCCTGATGGTGGATCGAATTGACGATCGCGTCGCGCCGCCCCGGGAACATGTTGGCGAGCGTCGAGCCATCCGGAAAATGGATGCCGTGCCGATGCTGATCGTAGTTCTCGTTGACGTGCGCGCCGGCGGTCGGCACGTCGGTGGCGATGTCCTGATACAGCGTGCCGCCGAACGCCACGTTGATCAGTTGGCAACCGCGGCATACGCCGAGCACCGGCTTGCCCGATTCGATGAACTCGTGCAGCAGTTCCAGTTCGTACATGTCGCGCACGCGGTCGCCGGGCCACTCGTGGCTGGTCGCGCTTTCCGCGTACGACTGCGGCGACACGTCGGCGCCGCCCTGCAGCAGCAGACCGTCCAGATGCTTCGCGTAGTCGCGCAGACGGATATTGCTCGGATGCAGCATGCCTTGATGGCCGACCGTCGGAATCATGAACACCAGCACGTCGCGCGACATCACCCAATGCGCGATCGATTCCTCCAGGTATTGCAGCGTCTTGCCGCGTAGCCCTTTCGCGCCCGGCTCCGGATGGAAGATTCGCGCCGACACGCCGATGCGCAGCGTGCGCTGCGTGATCCGCTGCCCGGCGCGATCGAACAGCTGACGCGCGCGCGCCGCGATGATGCGGCCGAACACCGTCCATGCGGAATCGTTCTGCTTCAGATAGCGCGGCGGAGACGGCGGCAACGCGTTCGGCGGCGGCGGGTTCGAGGCGGTGAAATCGGGCGCCGCGCCGAATCCGGGCGGCGGTGCGCCGGCCGGCCGCTGCGCTGCTGCCGCAGCTGCACCCGCGGCGGCCGCTTCCGCGGCGACGGCCGCCGACGACGCGGATGCGGCGGAACCGTCTGCCGCGACGGTGGCGCTGTCCACGGGAATGACGGGTGCGGCCGGGGTGGCCTTGACTGCGCCGGTCAGCGGGTCGCTGCTGGCGAGCGTCGGCTCGGGTTTTGTTTGTTGAGACGCGGGCGGGACTGAAGCTGCTGAAGGTGCTGAAGGCGTGGAAGGTGCGGCGCTCTTGCCGCGTGCCGACTGCGCGTCGCGCGCCGCCCTCTCGTGCACTTCCGACTCCTGCTTCGCCGTCGATGCCGCCGCCGCGCTGCGCGCTTCGGCGGCATCGCGACGACGTGCGGCCTGCGGATCGGCCGGTGTGACGGCGGATGCGCTGTCGGGGTCGTCGGTGGACGAGCGCACGGCGGCTTCCTCGGCGGCGGCCTCGGTCGCGGCGGATGGCGTGACCGCATCCTTGACCGGAGACTGGATCGCATCTTCATGCGATGGCGGCAACGACGATGCCGGATCGGGCGGCGGCGCGCTGGGTGCCGGAGACGACTCGCCAGCACTGGCAGAACCCGACGCGGACGATGCCCCCGAAGGCGCACCGGAACGTCCCCCGGACGCCGCGCCGGAAATTGCACCCGACGGTGACGGCGCGGATGCAGGCGGGGTCGGCGTTGCAGTTGGAGAGGCCGACGACGGCGCGGGCGAAGGGGCCGGCGAAGCCGAAGGTGACGAGGGACTGCCGGGTTGACCGGCGTTTTCAGGTTTGTTTTCGCTCATGACAGTCAGACAGGCGCCTTCCACGCGAACGAATGAATATGCCCTGATTATCCGCTAGCGAGCCAGGCGCGGCAAACCCGCACACAATTGCTCACATTGTTGAGCCGGACGACACAATCCGCGGAGAACTCACTCGCGGTGCGGTTGCTGGTCCGCATGTTCGTCCGGCTGCTCGTCGAAGGTTTCGCGCAACGCGATCTGCATGGCCGCATGAATCTTCACGCACCAGCGCCACACCAGCGCCAGCAGCAAGGCCGCGCAGATCAATACCGCGACGAGCAGACCGGTTGGCGGCAAGATCCCGCCCGAGAGCGCGGCGAGCAGCAGGAACACGCCGATCATCGACAGCACCGGCACCAGATCGGAAATCGCGTAACGGATCGCGCGCGTGAAGCGGCCGGCCGTGGCCGGCTGAACGCTGACCTCGGCGAGCAGCAGCGCCAGCGACTTCGTCTTGCGATAGACCGCCACCAGAAACGGCAGCGACACCACCAGCGCCACGCTCCACAACACCACGCGCTGCAGCGGCTCGGCGTCGAGCCAGCGCGCGAGCCACGCGCTCGTATAAGGCGCGCTGTACGACACCGCGAGAAAGATCGCCGCGACCAGCGCCAGATTCACCGCGATCTGCACGAGAATGCGCCGCGTCATGCTGAACAGCGTCGGCTCGCCATTTCCGGTACTCAAGCTACGCAACCATTGCCCATACAGACCGAAACCGTTGGCGAGCGTGCGCGGCATCGCGCGCCCCAGGCGCTGCGTCAACGGATCGGCCGCGCGGATCAGATACGGTGTGAACAGCGTGGTCAACGCCGACACCGCCACCGCGATCGGATACAAAAACGCGCTCGTGACCTTCAACGTGAGCCCGAGCGACGCGATGATGAACGAGAACTCGCCAATCTGCGACACGGTCATGCCGACGCGCATCGCCGTGCGCCCGTCCTTGCCGGCGAGAAAGGTGCCGAGCCCGCACGACACGATCTTGCCGACGATCACCGCCACCGTGATCACCGCGATCGGCCATGCATAGTCGACCAGCACGGCCGGATTCAGCATCAAGCCGATCGTCACGAAGAAGATCGCGGAGAACGCGTCGCGCAACGGCGCGATCAGATGCTCGATGCGGTGCAGATGGCGCGACTCGGCCATGATCGCGCCGATCAGGAACGCGCCGAGCGCGATGCTGTAGTCGAGCTTGACGACCAGCAGACAGAAGCCGAAGCAGAAGCCGAGCACGGCGACCAGCAGCATCTCGTCGCTCTTCGCGCGCGCCACGTAATTCAGCGCGCGCGGCACCAGCAGAATGCCGACCACCAGCGATACCGTCATGAACAGCAGCAGCTTGCCCAGCGTCATCACCGCGATGCCGGCGCTCAACTGCCCGGTCTGCGCGATGCCCGACAGCAGCACCAGCATCGCGATCGCGAGAATGTCCTCGACGATCAGAATTCCGAACACCAGCTGCGCGAAGCTCTCGCGCTTCAGTCCCAGCTCGGAGAGCGCCTTGACGATGATGGTGGTCGACGAGATCGCCAGAATCGCGCCGAGGAACAGCGAGTCCATCGAACTCCAGCCGAACGCGCTGCCGATCTCGTAGCCGATCCACAGCATCAGCACGATCTCGGAGAGCGCCGCGACGATCGCCGTCGCGCCGACCTTGAACAGCTTGCGCAGACTGAATTCGAGGCCGAGCGAAAACATCAGGAACACCACGCCGAGTTCGCCTAGCGTCTGGATGGTCTGCTCGTCGTGAATCAGCTGGAACGGCGGCGTGTACGGCCCGATGATCACGCCCGCCGCGATATAGCCGAGCACCACCGGCTGCTTCAGGCGATGGAACAGCACGGTGACGACGCCGGCCAGCGCCATCACGACCGCCAGATCCTGAATAAAGCCGATGCCATGGTGCATGAACGCGTTCCTTACAGAAAGTAATCTCGAAAACGCAGTGTAGCAAAGGAACGTGGCACGCCGCGCGGGCTGGATCGCCCGGTCGGCGCGGCGTGCGCGCCTGACGGACGGCGTCACGGCGCGCCGGGGCGCGTAAGCGGTATGCAAGCGCCGCATCGATGCCAAACGATTTTTGACACGCTGGACACCTGTGAAATATCACAATAATATTTGCAGCATATTTTTATGCGGAGTCGAGTGATGCAGCAGGTGTCTTTCAACGTTGTAGACCGTCGCGGCGAGCGTCGCACCGAGACCGTCGAGGTGAACCGGCTGACCATCGCCGGCTGGGCCGGGCGCGACCAGGCGGCGATCGAGCATCACATCGCCGAACTGGCCGAGCTGGGCGTGAAGCGGCCGTCCACCACGCCGTGCTTCTACCGGCTTGGCGCGCAACTGCTGACGCAGGCAGGCGAAGTCGACGTGGTCGGCGTGAAATCCAGCGGTGAAGCCGAATGCGTGCTGTTGAACGCGGACACCGGCCTCCTCGTCACGGTCGGCTCCGACCACACGGACCGCGAAGTCGAGGCCTATGGCGTGACCGTGTCCAAACAGGTGTGCCCCAAGCCGCTCGCCCGCGACGCCTGGCGTTTCGACGACGTCGCCGGTCACTGGGACCAGCTGGAACTGCGCGCCTACGCGGTCAGCGACGGCGCGCGCCGCGTCTACCAGCAAGGCAGCGTCGCCGCACTGCTGCCGGCCGCCGAGCTGCTCGCGCGCGCGCCGCTCGATGCCGGCGCGGCGATGTTCTGCGGCACGCTCGCGGTCCAGGGCGGCATCGTCGGCATGCACGACGGCGACGCGCTCGAACTCGAACTGCACGACCCGATCCTGAACCGCACCCTGCGCCACGCCTACAGCGTGCGCGCGCTGCCACTCGTCGAATAAGGCGCTCCCCTTCATGAACCCCGCTCCGCACTCCGTCAGCGCCGACGCGTCGTCCGACGCCTGGCTCGAAGCCGCCGCCATCCGCAAGATCACGTGGCGCATCATGCCGTTCCTGTTTCTGGTGTACGTGCTGTCGTATCTGGATCGCGTCAACATCGGCTATGCGAAGCTGCAGTTCACCGGCGACCTGGGTCTGTCGAACGCGGCGTACGGGCTCGGGGCAGGGATCTTTTTCTTCGGCTATTTCGTGTTCGAGGTGCCGAGCAATCTGCTGCTCAAGAAGTTCGGCGCGCGCGCCACGATCGCCCGCATCACGATGCTGTGGGGTCTGCTGTCGTGCCTGATGATGTTCGTGCGCAGCGAAACGATGTTCTACGTGCTGCGCTTTTTCCTCGGCGTGGCCGAGGCCGGTCTGGTGCCGGGCGTGGTGCTGTATCTGACCTTCTGGTTTCCGGCCGACCGGCGTGCGCGGATGGTTGCGGTGTTCATGGCGGCGATTCCGGTCGCGGGCATTATCGGCGCGCCGCTGTCGGGCTTTCTGATGTCCGCGCTGCACGAGGCGCACGGCCTGCGCGGCTGGCAGTGGATGTTCCTGATCGAAGGCATTCCGTCGATCCTCGCCGGCTTCTGGGCGCTGGCCGTGCTGCGCAACACGCCGGCCGAAGCGGCATGGCTCAGCGACGACGAGAAGCGCGTGATACTCGGTCGCCTCGCGCGGGAAAACAGCGCGGCCGCGGCGGCCGGCGCCGAGCATAGTCTCTCCGTGGCGCTGCGCTCGGGCCGCTTCTGGCTGCTGACGCTGATCTACTTCTGCCTCGTCACCGGCAACGCGGGTTTCTCGTTCTGGCTGCCGCAGATCGTCAAGGATCTCGGCGTGACGAATCTCGTCACCAACGGTTTCGTCACCGCGATTCCGTATCTGGCGGCGGGCATCGGCATGATTCTGATCGGACGCTCGTCGGATATCAGCGGCGAGCGGCGCTGGCACTACGCGATGTGCTGCTTTATCGGCGCGGCGGGATTGCTGGGCAGCGCGTCCGTGACCAACTCGATTCCGCTCGCCGTCACCGGGCTGTCGATCGCGTATATCGGCATTCTCGCGGGCTTCGGCATCTTCTGGTCGATGTCGACGACCTTCCTGCAAGGCACGGCGGCGGTGGCCGGGATCGCGGTGATCAATTCGATCGCGAACCTCGCGGGCTATGTGAGCCCGTACGTGCTCGGCATCGTCAAGGACGCGACGCACAGCGTGACGTTCGGGCTGGTGTTGATCGCGGGCGCGCTGATCGTCGGCGGACTGGTGACGCTGATGATGCCGCGCGTGAAGGTGCAGCATGCGGCGGCGGTCGTGCCGGGTAGCGCGTGAGGGCATGCCCGCGCAAGCCGCGTAAAACCTTGCTCTACAATGCGGACGACATCGCCCGCCCGTTCCAGACATGACGCTTTTGCAGACCGACCGCCCTTCCCGCCCCACCCGCGACACCGGCGCCGCGAGCCTCGCCGAGCAGGCCTACGCGTTCGTCAAGCGCGAGATCATCACGCTGCGCCTGCGGCCGAGCGAAGTGCTCAACGAAGCCGAATTGATGGCGCTCACCGGCATCGGCAGAACGCCGGTACACCAGGCGCTGCACCGGCTCGTGCACGAAGGCATGCTGACCATCATGCCGCGCAAGGGCATCATGGTCCGCCCGGTGTCGCTCGACGACGTGCTCGCGATCATCGACGTGCGGCTCGTCAACGAAAGCTACTGCGTCGAGCTGGCCGCGCGCCACGCGCAGCAGCACGACTACGACGCGATGCAGGCGCTGCTCGACCGCTCGGCGGTGTGCGTGGCCGCGCACGACGTGGAGGGCATGATGGACATCGATCGCGAGTTCCATCTGGCGATTTCGGCCGCGTCGCGCAACCCCGTGCTCGCCGACATTCTGCGCGGACTGCATGAGCGGTCGCTGCGCTTCTGGTTTATCTCGCTGTCCGAGCCGCATCATCTGGAAGACGTGCACGAGGAACATCTCGAACTCTTCAACCTGCTGCGCGAACGCGATGCCGACGGCGCGCGGCGCTCGGTGCAAAAACACATCGAGGCGTTCCGCGCGACGCTGTTCAACCGGATCTGACGCTTCTCCCTCCCACCCGACCCCGACCGGCTCGCCGGTTCAACCGGATTCCCATCGACACCATGGCCACCGATTTCACGCCCTTCCCGCCCCTTGCCCAGCTCGCCGCCGACCTCGCCGCCGGCCGCACCACCAGCCGCGCGCTGGTGGAAACCGCGCTCGACCGGATCGCCGATCCGGCCGGCCAGGGCGCGGCGGTCTTCATGCACGTGGACGCCGACAACGCACGCGCCGCCGCCGATGCGCACGATCGCCTGCGCGCCGCCGGCACCGTGCTCTCGCCGCTCGCCGGAATTCCGGTCTCGGTGAAAGACCTGTTCGACATCGAAGGCCAGCCGACCCGGGCCGGCTCCGTCGTGCTCGCCGATGCGCCCGCCGCCACCGCGGATGCGGTGGCCGTCGCGCGTCTGAAACGGGCCGGGGCGGTGCTGGTCGGGCGCACGAATATGAGCGAGTTCGCGTTTTCCGGGCTCGGTTTGAATCCGCATTACGGCAACCCGCTGTCGCCGTACCGGCGCGACGTGAAGGGCGACGAGCGGATTTCGGGCGGCTCGTCGTCGGGCGCGGCGGCATCGGTCGCGGATGGCATGGCGGCGATCGCGCTCGGCACCGATACCGGCGGCTCGATCCGCATCCCGGCCGCGCTATGCGGGCTGACCGGCTTCAAGCCGACCGCCGCGCGCATTCCGAAACAAGGCGGCGTGCCGCTGTCGTCGACGCTCGACTCGTTCGGGCCGATCGGCGTGTCGGTGGCGTGCTGCGCGCTGGTCGACCGGATGCTGGCCGGCCTCGAGCCGCGCATTCCGGCGGCCCGGCCGCTCGAAGGCGTGCGCCTCGGCGTGCTGACCCACTTCGTGACCGACGGCGTCGAACCCGCCGTCGCGGCGGCGATCGATTCGTCGCTCAAGCACCTCGAAGCGGCCGGCGCGATCGTCACCGAAGTCCGCTTCGCGCCGCTCGACCGTTTCCCCGAGATCAACCGCTTCGGCTTTTCGCCGATCGAGGCCTATGCGTGGCACCGTCCGCTGCTGGAGCGGCATCGCGAGCAATACGATCCGCGCGTGCTGGTGCGTATTCTCAAGGGCCAGCCGGCCACCGCCGCCGATTATCTGGATCTGCTGGCCCAGCGTCAGGCCCTGCTCGACGAGGCGGCGCGGACGTTGTGGCAACGTTTCGACGCGGTGGTCGCGCCGACGGTGCCGGTGGTGCCGCCACGCGTCGCCGATCTGGTCCACGACGACGATGCGTTCGGCCGCACCAATGCGTTGATCCTGCGCAATCCGAGCGTGTTTAATTTCCTCGATGCGTGTGCGCTGTCGCTGCCGTGCCATCAGCGCGGGGACGCGCCGGTCGGCCTGATGCTGGCGGGGGCGCCGCACGCGGACGATGCGTTGCTGGCGATCGGGCGAGCCGCGGAGGCGGTGCTGAACGCGATCCGGTGAGCGGGGGGCGGGCCATTGGAGTCCGGCCAGGGCACGTTTTCGGGACTTCCGCGACACCACCGCAAAAAGGCGCCCGCGAGCGGTCCGCAAGCCGCCAGCACGCTGTTCAGCCCGTGCTCGGCACGCGTCTGACACGCCGTAATACGCGATAAGCGATGGGGCTGGGGTTCGCGCTAGAATCGCGGGCACCCGCCCCTTTTTATTTCCCGGAACAGCCACTCAACCCATGAATAACGACACTGCGATGCTGCGCCGCGAGCGCTCCCTGCTGGTCCTGCTTGGCCTGATTTGCGTCGCCCTCGTGGCCGGCGCGTTGTATCTGCAATATTTCCTGCATGAAGATCCGTGTCCGCTGTGCATCATCCAGCGCTATTTCTTCCTGCTGATCGCGACTTTCGCGTTCCTCGGCGCGCGTTTTAACAGCTGGCGCGGCGTGCGCCTGCTGGAAGTGCTGGCGGCGTTGTCCGCGCTGGCCGGCGTGCTGACCGCCGCGCGCCACGTGTACGTCCAGGCGAATCCGGGCTTCAGCTGCGGCTTCGACGCGCTGCAGCCGGTGGTCGACAGCCTGCCGCCCGCGCATTGGCTGCCGGGCGTCTTCAAGGTCGCCGGCCTGTGCGAAACGGCCTATCCGCCGATCCTCGGCCTGACGCTGCCAATGTGGTCACTGGTCGCTTTCGTGATCGCGTTCATCCCGCTGGCGCTGACGCTGGTGAAAAATCGCCGCCGCATCGCCTGAACGGTTCCAACGTATTAAATAAACGCCGGAATGCGGGCCACCTTGAACGGTGGCTCACATTCCGGCGTTTTTTTGCCCGAATTCCGGCAGATTCCCCTCCCCGCGCAACTTCCCGCCTTTCCACGGATCGTATTTAACTCATGACCGCATCCGAATAAGCGTCATGCGATATGGGAAATATTTTTGAGACCGGGTAGTGCTATCTTCGGAACTGGATGGCGATCTACGTGCGCGAGGCCGGCTTTGGCGCGACCCCATGCGTAACGCGCGCCCGGTCCGCACTGTCTTCTGGATTCGCCATGACATCGCAAACCATCCGCTTTTATCACCAGGGGTCCGTCCGTGAGGTCACGGGCGTCCCGGCGACGCGCACGGTGCTTCAGCATCTGCGCGAGGATCTGCGCTGCACGGGCACCAAGGAAGGCTGCGCGGAAGGCGACTGCGGCGCCTGCACGGTCGTGATCGGCGAACTCGACGCCCACGGCGAGCTGACGCTGAAAGCGGTCAACGCCTGCATCCAGTTCCTGCCGACGCTCGATGGCCGCGCCCTCTTCACCGTCGAAGACCTGCGCGCCGCCGACGGCACGCTGCACCCCGTCCAGCAAGCCATGGTGGACTGCCACGGCTCCCAATGCGGTTTCTGCACGCCCGGTTTCGTGATGTCGATGTGGGCGCTATACGAAAACCAGCCGGCCGCCGCCGGCCTGCCCACGCGCGACGAAATCAACGCCGCGCTGTCCGGCAATCTGTGCCGCTGCACCGGCTACCGGCCGATCGTCGACGCGACGCAGAAAATGTTCGACTACCCGCAGTACCCGCGCGTGACGCTCGACCGTCGCGCGGTCGCGGACACGTTGCGCGAGCTGCAACGCCGCGACACCTTCGAATATCGCGCGCCCGACACGCGCGGCGCCGCATTCGGCACGCCCGCCTTCCACGCCCCCGTCACGCTCGACGCGTTCGCGACCTTGCGCGCCGAACTGCCGCAGGCACGCCTGCTGGCGGGCAGCACCGATGTCGGCCTGTGGGTCACCAAGCAGTTCCGCGATCTCGGCGACATTCTGTATATCGGCAACGTCGCCGAACTGAAGACGATCGAGCGCGACGCGCAAACGCTGACCATCGGCGCCGCCGTCACGCTGGAAGACGCCTACGCGGCACTCGCCGTCGACTATCCCGAACTGGCCGAACTGTGGACGCGCTTCGCGTCGCTGCCGATCCGCAACGCCGGCACGCTCGGCGGCAACGTCGCGAACGGCTCGCCGATCGGCGATTCGATGCCGGCGCTGCTGGCGCTCGGCGCCGAAGTCGTGCTGCGCCATGGCCCGACCGTCCGCACGTTGCCGCTCGACGCGTTCTACCTCGGCTACCAGAAGACCGCGCTCGCGGCCGGCGAATTCGTCGCGGCGCTGCGCGTGCCGCGTCCGGCGAGCGATCTGCGCTTTCGCACCTACAAGGTGTCGAAACGCTACGATCAGGACATCTCGGCGGTGTGCGCGGCGTTTGCGTTGCACATCGACGAAAGCGGCTCGATCCGCCACGCCCGCATCGCGTTCGGCGGCATGGCGGCGACGCCGAAGCGCGCCGCGCAGACCGAGGCCGTGCTGAACGGCGCGACGTGGGACGAAAGCACCGCGCGTCAGGCAATGAACGCACTCGTCGCCGATTACCAGCCGCTCACCGATATGCGCGCGTCGAGCGCGTACCGGCTGAAGGTGGCGCGCAACGTGCTGTGGCGCTTCCATCTGGAAACGCGCGATGCCGCACCGCTCGCGCTGTTCGACGTGAATGCGTTCGCGTACGAAAGCAGCGCGCCGGATGACGCCGTTGCGAAGGAGCCGTCGTGATGAACCGCATCGAGGTGCTGGACGATCAGGCAGGTACGCAAGCCGTGAAGCGCGCAATGGAACTGGCCGGCAAGCTGGCGGAAGGCACCCCGCCAATGCAGCCGCAATCTGAAGCGCAAACGGACACGCAAGCGGACACCCAAGCGCAGCACGCCCGCGCGCGCGACATCGCGGCCACCGACGACACCGCGATCGGCGTCTCCCTGCCGCACGAATCCGCGGCGCTGCACGTCAGCGGCGAAGCCACCTACACCGACGACGTCGCCGAACTGCAAGGCACGCTGCACGCCGCGCTCGGCCTGTCGCGCCACGCGCACGCGCGCATCGTGTCGCTCGATCTCGACGCGGTGCGCAAGGCGCCCGGCGTGGTCGCGGTGCTCACCGCCGCCGACATCCCCGGTGAAAACAACTGCGGCCCGGTGCTGCACGACGACCCGATTCTCGCCGTCGACGAAGTGCTGTACCTCGGTCAGCCGGTTTTCGCGGTAATCGCCGAAAGCCATGAACTCGCACGCCGCGCGGCCGCGCTCGCGAAGAGCGACGACGTGGTCCGCTACGAACCGCTCGCCGCGATCCTCACGCCCGCCGAGGCGAAAGCCGCGAATCAGTTCGTGCTGCCGCCGCTGCACCTGCAGCGCGGCGATCCCGACGGGAAAATCGCCGCCGCGCCGCATCGGCTCGACGGCACGTTCGAGGTCGGCGGCCAGGAGCAGTTCTATCTCGAAGGTCAGATCGCCTACGCGGTGCCGAAAGAGATGGACGGCATGCTGGTCTACAGCTCGACCCAGCATCCGAGTGAAATGCAGCAGGTGGTCGCGCATATGCTCGACTGGCCCGCGCATAGCGTGCTGTGCGAATGCCGGCGGATGGGCGGCGGCTTCGGCGGCAAGGAATCGCAATCGGCGCTGTTCGCGTGCGTGGCGGCGCTCGCGGCGAAGCTGCTGCGCCGTCCGGTGAAGCTGCGCGCCGACCGCGACGACGACTTCATGATCACCGGCAAGCGGCACGACGCGGTCTATACGTATCAAGCCGGCTTCGACGACGACGGCCGCATTCTCGGCGCCCGCGTCGAGATCGCGTTGCGCGCCGGCTATTCCGCCGACCTGTCCGGCGCCGTCGCGACGCGCGCCGTGTGCCACTTCGACAACGCGTACTACCTGTCGGACGTCGACATCGTCGCGCTGTGCTGCAAGACCAACACGCAGTCGAACACCGCGTTCCGCGGCTTCGGCGGTCCGCAGGGCGCGCTGGTGATGGAGGTGCTGATGGACGGCATCGCGCGTCGGTTGAAGCGCGATCCGCTCGACGTGCGGCTCGCGAACTACTACGGCATCGGCGAGCGCGACGTCACGCCGTACGGCCAACGCGTCGAGGACAACGTGATCGCGCCGCTGACCGACGAACTGCTCGACAGCAGCGACTACCGCGCGCGCCGCGCCGAGGTCGCCGCGTTCAACGCGACGAGCCCGGTGCTCAAGCGCGGCCTCGCATTCTCGCCGGTGAAGTTCGGCATCTCGTTCAACGTGCCGTTCCTGAATCAGGCGGGCGCCCTGGTGCACGTCTACAAGGACGGCTCCGTGCTGGTCAATCACGGCGGCACCGAGATGGGCCAGGGGCTCAACACCAAGGTCGCGCAGGTGGTCGCCAACGAATTCGGCGTGCCGCTCGCGCGCGTGCGGGTCACCGCGACCGACACGTCGAAGATCGCCAACACCTCGGCGACCGCCGCATCCACCGGCAGCGATCTGAACGGCAAGGCCGCCGAAGCCGCCGCGCGGACCATTCGCGCGCGGCTCGCGGCACTCGCGGCGCAACAGCTCGGCGGCACGGCGGACGAGGTGCGCTTCGCCAACGGCGAGGTCAGCGTGAACGGCGGCGCGATGCCGTTCGAGCAACTGGTGGGCGCCGCGTATCTGGCGCGCGTGCAGTTGTGGTCGGACGGTTTCTACACCACGCCCAAGGTGCACTGGGACGCGAAAACGCTGACCGGTCATCCGTTCTACTACTTCGCGTACGGCGCGGCGGTGTCGGAGGTCGTGATCGACACGCTGACCGGCGAGTGGAAACTGCTGCGCGCCGACGTCTTGCACGACGCCGGCCAGTCGATCAATCCGGCGATCGACATCGGCCAGGTGGAAGGCGGTTTCATCCAGGGCATGGGCTGGCTCACCACCGAGGAGCTATGGTGGAACCGCGACGGACGTTTGATGACGCACGCGCCGTCCACCTACAAGATTCCCGCGGTGAGCGACACGCCCGCGGCCTTCCACGTGCGGCTCTATCAGAACCGCAACGCCGAGCCGACCGTGTTCCATTCGAAGGCGGTCGGCGAGCCGCCGCTGCTGCTGCCGTTCTCCGTGTTTCTCGCGATCCGCGATGCGGTCGCGGCCGCCGTGCCGGAGGCGGACGAAGCGCCGCCGCTGCGCGCGCCGGCCACGCCCGAGGCGATTCTGGATGCGCTGGACGCGTTGCAGGCGACAGCAAGCGCAACGCCGGTCGCCGCAGGCACCACCCACGACGCCGCGCCCCCGCACGAACCGACGCTGAGCCGAACGGATTGACGCGCAGCACCCGAACCCGCGTCCGACGCGACACGAACGCATCGGACCACCCTCAACCGGCCGCCCGGACACCCCGCGCGGCCACGTATGGAGAACCGCCGGATGCAAGCCTGGCTACCTGAACTGCAACACCTGCTCGCGCACGGCGACGCCGCCGTGCTGGTGACGGTCGCACGCGTCGAAGGTTCGGCGCCGCGCGAGGCCGGCACCAAGATGATCGTCACGCGCGAGTCGGCGAAATTCACGATCGGCGGCGGCCACCTCGAATGGAAAGCGATCGAGAGCGCGCGTCAGGTGCTGCGCGACGGCATGCGCGCGCCGCACATGCGCCGGCTGGAGCGTTTCGCGCTCGGCCCGAGCCTCGGCCAGTGCTGCGGCGGCGCGGTGATCGTCGCGTTCGAACGCCTCGATGTCGGCGATCTCGGCTGGATCACGTCGCTGGCGAAGCGCGTGGCCGCCGGCCAATCGACGGTGCGTAGCGTATCATTCGGCCCCGCACCGGATGCGGTGATGCTGTCCGACCCCGAGCCGGGCGTCGACGGCGCCGATTGCCTGTTGTGGGACGGCGCCGGTTTCGACGACAGCGGCGCGCTGCTCACCGAGACCATCGCGCCAGGCGACTTTTCGGTCGTGCTGTTCGGCGCCGGCCACGTGGGTGCCGCGCTGGTTCGCGTGTTCGCCACGCTGCCCTGCGCGGTGCGCTGGGTAGACGAGCGCGACGCGCAGTTTCCGCCCGCGGACACGCTGCACGCGCCCAACGTGCGAATCGATCCGAACGACGCGCCCGACGAAGCCATCGACCAGGCGCTGCCGAATACGTACTTCATCGTGATGACGCACAACCATGCGCTCGACCTCGAACTGGCCGAGCGCATTCTGCGGCGTGGCGATTTCGCGTTCTTCGGCATGATCGGCTCGCACAGCAAGCGCAAGCAGTTCGAACACCGGCTCGCGGCGCGCGGTCTCGACCCCGCGCTGATCGGGCGGATGAAATGTCCGCTCGGCGTGGACGGCATCGTCGACAAGTCGCCGGAGATCATCGCGATCTCGGCGGCCGCGCAGGTATTGCAAGCCGTCGAGGCGAATGCGAGTCTGCATCACGCGCACGCGGTCTGACAGGGTTCGACACCCCGCGCCCTGTCCGACAGCCATCGAGCAGCGGCGCCCGCATCCGGCGCGAACCGACTCCAACGAACTCCTGACCGACCATGACCATGACGAACACGAACCCTGCAAGCCCGGCAACGGCAGCAACCCCGACGCCGCTCGCCGACAAAGCCGCGCGCGCGCCGAAGGCCGAGCTGCACATTCATATCGAAGGCTCGCTCGAACCCGAACTGATTTTCGCGCTGGCCAGGCGCAACGGCGTGAAGCTCGCATACGACTCGATCGACGCCTTGCGCGCCGCGTACGCGTTCACCGATCTGCAATCGTTCCTCGACATCTACTACGCGGGCGCGAGCGTGCTGCTGCACGAGCAGGACTTCTACGACATGACGATGGCGTACGTGGAACGCTGCCTCGCCGACAGCGTGATTCACAGCGAGATCTTCTTCGATCCGCAGACGCACACCGAGCGCGGCGTGCCGATCGCGACCGCGGTCGCCGGCATCGAACGCGCACTCGCCGAGGCCGAACAGCGCGGCATGACCAGCAAGCTGATTCTGTGCTTCCTGCGCCATCTGTCCGAGGAAGACGCGCTCGCCACCTTCGAGGAAGCGCGCCCGCTGTTCGAGCAGTACCAACATCGCCTGATCGGCGTCGGACTCGATTCGTCGGAACGCGGCCATCCGCCGTCGAAGTTCGAGCGCGTGTTCGCGAAGGCGCGCGAGCTCGGCCTGAAGCTCGTCGCGCACGCGGGCGAGGAAGGGCCGCCGTCGTACATCTATGAAGCGCTCGATCTGCTGAAGGTGGATCGCGTCGACCACGGCGTGCGCAGCATCGAAGACCCGGCGCTCGTCACGCGTCTGGCCGACGCGCGCGTCGCATTGACGGTGTGTCCGTTGTCGAACCTGAAGCTGTGCGTGTTCGACGACATGACCCAACACACCTTGAAGGATCTGCTGGATCGCGGCGTCGCCGTCACGGTGAATTCCGACGATCCGGCTTATTTCGGCGGTTACGTGAACGCCAATTATTTCGCCATCATCGACGCGTTGAAGCTCAACGATGCCGAGGTCTACACGATCATCCGCAACAGCTTCGAAGCGTCGTTCGTCACGCCCGGGCAACGCAGCGAACTGATCGCGAAGCTCGACGCGCACTGGCACCCAGACGGCCCGCACTGACGGGCTGACGTATAGCAGCCGGCGGCGGCTCGCAGCTCTCTGGAGCGCTCTTTCGCACCGTCGCCGCGCTGTTCAGCTTCCCACAATCGGAGACGGTTTTTCCATGACTCAATCGGCTAAAGCAGGCCAATCGGCATTCCGCGCGCAACTGCTGACTTTCAACGGCGATCCCGCGCAATCGCCCAATGCGGCGGTCTTCAACGAGGACGGCTTGCTGATCGTCGAAGACGGTCATGTGGTCGCGGCCGGCGCCTATGCGGCGCTCGCCTCGCAACTCGCGCCCGGCACCCCGGTGCAGGAAATGCGCGACAAGCTGATCGTGCCGGGTTTCATCGACACGCACATCCACTATCCGCAGACCGACATGATCGCGTCGCCGGCGCCGGGTCTGCTGCCGTGGCTCGACACCTACACGTTCCCGACCGAGCGCCGCTTCACCGATCCGGCGTACGCGCGCGACACGGCGAGCTTCTTCGTCGAGGAACTGCTCGCATGCGGCACCACCACCGCGCTGGTGTACTGCACGGTCCACAAGGAATCCGCCGACGCGCTCTTCACCGAGAGCGAAGCGCGCAATCTGCGGATGGTGGCCGGCAAGGTGCTGATGGACCGCAACTGCCCCGAGTTCCTGCGCGACACCGCGCAATCGGGCTACGACGACAGCGCCGAGCTGATCGGACGCTGGCATAACCGTGGCCGCCAGATGTACGCGCTCACGCCGCGTTTCGCGCCGACCTCGACCGAAGCGCAGCTGGAAGCGTGCGGCGTGCTGGCGAAGGAGCATGCGGACATCTTCATCCAGAGCCACGTCGCGGAAAACACCGACGAAGTGAAGTGGGTCGCCGACCTGTTCCCGGGCCACCGCAGCTACCTGGACATCTACGACCACTACGGCCTGCTGCGCCGCCGCGCGGTGTACGGCCACTGCATCTACCTCGACGAGGAAGACCGCAAGCGCATGGCGCAAACCGGCACGGTCGCATCGCACTGCCCGACCTCGAACCTGTTCCTCGGCAGCGGTCTGTTCGACTTCGACAAGGCCGACGAAGCCGGCCTGCCGATCGCGCTGGCCACCGACGTCGGCGGCGGCACCTCGTTCTCGATGCTGCAGACCATGAACGAAGCGCACAAGGTCGCGCGTCTGACCGGCCATCATCTGACGGCCACGCGCATGTTCTATCTGGCGACCGCCGGCGCCGCCGAAGCGCTCGACCTCGCGGACAAGGTCGGCACGCTGAAGCCGAAGTCGGAAGCCGACTTCGTCGTGCTCGATCCGCAGGCGACGCCGCTGCTCGCGCGCCGCACCGCGCGAACCGAATCGCTGGAAGAGTTGCTGTTCGCGTTCGCGCTGCTCGGCGACGACCGCGCGATCTACGAAACCTACGCGGCCGGCAAGCGCGTGCATCGCCGCGACGACGTGCGCGTGCACGCGCCGCGCGTGGCGAAGATCGCAGCGTGATCGCGATGTGACGATGTGACGATGTGGTGACGTGATGCTGACATGCACGCGGCCCGTGACAGATACAGGCCGCGCGCATGGAAAAACGGCGCTTCAATGCAGATTGAAGCGCCGTTTGTCTTTCCGGCGAGACGAGCGGACGAGTGCGAACGGGAAGCGCGCTCACTTCATCGTGCAGATCTCGTGCAATGCATTGAGCCGCCGCACCGGATCGGCCACATAGGGATTCGACTCGTCCCATGCGTAGCCCGCCAGCACCGCGCTGATCATCCGGCGGATCGACGGCGTCTGGTCCGGATAGAAGATGATGTCCTGCAACGCGCCGGTGTACCACCGCTCGACGAACGCGCGGAACGTATCGATACCCTTGCGCAACGGCACATCGTAGGCGGCGGACCAGTCGATCGATTCGCCGTCGAGCTGCCGGTTCAGCGTCTGCACCGCGAGATGCGCGGAGCGCAGCGCGATCGTCACGCCCGACGAAAACACCGGATCGAGAAACTCGCCCGCATTGCCGAGCAGCGCATAGCCCGGCCCATGCAGCCGCTCGACGTTCGCCGCATAGCCGCCGATATGCCGCACCGGCATCAGGAACGGCGCCTCGCCGATCAGGCGGTTGAAGGTCGGTTCCTGCCGGATCAACGCGCGCAGCTTCGCATCGCGCTCCGCTTCGGGCACGTCGAGAAAACTCGCCTCGGCCACGCAGCCCACCGACGAGCGTCCGCCCGCCAGCGGAATCATCCAGAACCACACGTCGCGGCGCTCCGGATGCGTCGCCACGCAGATCTTGTTGCGATCCGTGACGCCGAACGGAATGCCGTCCTGTACGTGCGTGAAGATCGCCGCGCGGGTCGGCATGCGGGTCGGCGCTTCGAGATTCAGCAGACGCGGCAGCACGCGGCCGAAGCCGCTCGCGTCGAGAATGAAACGCGCCTCGACCTGGTACGCGCGATCGGCTTCGTCGAGCACGTCGACGAGCGGCGTGTCGCCCGTATGCACCGCGCGCACCGTGTGCCCGAAGCGCACGTCGGCGCCCTGCCGTGCCGCGCAGCGGATCAGGATGTCGTCGAAGGTCGCGCGTTCCACCTGGTAGGTCGTGCCCCAGCCCGGCGAATGCTTGTCGCGGAAGTCGAACGCCGACGACTGGTCGCGATAGATGAAGTGCGCGCCGTTCTTGTATTGAAAGCCCGCCTCGACCACGGCCTGCAGCATGCCGGCCTCCTCCAGGTAGGCCATGCTTTGCGGCAACAGGCTCTCGCCGATCGAGAAGCGCGGGAAATGCTGCCGCTCCAGCACCAGCACGGAACGGCCCGCTTTGCGCAGCAGCGCCGCCGCGACCGCCCCCGCGGGACCGGCGCCGATGATCGCGACATCGACGGTCGTGCGCTCTGACATGTGTTTGCTCAAGTTAGCCTCAATCGTTTGTTGCCATGCGCAGCGTTACGCTGCATCCTTACTTCTCGTTACAATCACCCGCCAGACGCCTCGACGCTCGTGCACCCGGGGCAGCGAAAAACAATATCCGCCGCGGAGTCCAACGTGTCGCCATCCGAGTCATCCAGCGTGCCTGACGCGCGCAAGGTGCCCTACGTGCCCGAAACGGCCTTCGGCATCTGGTTCCTGCGTACCTACACGTGGGAACACCACGTTCTGCGGGTCGCGATCAACGACCTCAAACGCCTGATCGATACGCCGCTGCCGGCAGCGCCGGTGATCGCCGACGTCGGCTGCGGCCAGGGCATCTCGTTCCGTCTGCTCGCCGACGCATTCAAGCCGCAGCGCATCGTCGGCATCGATTTCCACGAGGAATCGCTGGCGCTCGCGCGCAACGCCGCCGGCGCCTGCCGCGCGCAATGCGCGGACATCGACGTGCTGCACGGCGACTGCGCGCAGTTGCCGTTGCCCGATGCGAGCGCCGACATCGTGTTCTGTCATCAAACCTTTCACCACCTCGTCGAGCAGGAGCGTGCGCTCGCCGAGTTCCGCCGCGTGCTCAAGCCAGGCGGCGTGCTGCTGTTCGCCGAATCCACCGACGCGTACATCAAGTCGTGGGTGATCCGGCTGCTGTTCCGTCATCCGATGCACGTGCAAAAGAGCGCCGACGGCTACCTCGACATGATCCGCCAGGGCGGCTTCAGCTTCGGCGAGCGCAACGTGTCGCTGCCCTACCTGTGGTGGAGCCGCGCGAAGGACTTCGGTCTGTTCGAACGGATCGGCCTGACCCATCCTCAACCCGGCAAGCGTCGCGAAACGCTGGTCAATGTCGCGGCGGTCAAGACCGCGTGAGCGAGACCACCTGAGCGAGACCGCCCGGTCGAAACCGTTCGGAACGCGGCGGCCGTGTTGCGCGCCGCCGCCTTTGTCCAGCCCTGCTTACTTCGCGCGCAACGTCACCACGTCACCCGTCAACGCCACACCCGCAATAACCGCACCCGCGCCGCAGGTGTACTCGGTCGCGCTCTCGCGCACTTCGTTCTTGTAGTTGCTCTTGATGTTGATCACCGCGTTGCCGCCTTCCTTGCGCGCGCGATCCTGCAACTCGATCACCGCCGACAGGAACACGTGCTGGCACGCTTCCAGATCGCTCTTGCCGAACGCATTGGTCTTCTTGTTGGTGGCGAAATTACCCATGGTTTTCGCCACCGACGGATGACGCTGGCCCGCGAAATACAGGCCAATATCGCTGCCGACCTTGCCCGGCTCGCTCTGCAAGGCCTGGTCGACCGGATAGTTGGCGACCGTGTCGCGGGCGAATGCCGGTGCGCTGCCCAGCGTGGCGAATGTGGCGATCAGTGCTGCAAACATCATCTGGCGTTTCATCGAGACTCCTTCGTCGTTATTGTTGCTATGGTGAGTTCTATTTCACTTCGACTGACTTGACTGCATTGCACGGCTTACTGCCTACTGCCTGATTCGGGCTACCTGCCATTCCGGCTGATTTAGTTGTTGCCCAGCACGACCAGTTGCCCCTTCACCGCGACGGCCGCGGCACTCGGACTCACACCGCAGGTGAAGTCCGTCGACGAGTCGGTCTCGGTGCTATGGAAACGCGTGCTCACGTCGATCACCGCATTGGCCTTGCGCTCCAGCGCCGCAGCGCGCAGCTTGCGCACCGCCTCGGCGAGCGCCTCGTGGCACGCGCCTTCCGGCGTCGCGACCTTGCGAGCGATGCGCACCGAGAACGACACGTCGCCGAGACGGCTCGTCACCGCCGGATGATCCTGCCGGCCGAAATACACCTGCACGCTGTCGGCCGGCTGTGCGCCGTCGGCGTTCGGTTTCGACGGTGCGCCCAGATGCACCGGGCCGCCGCCGGATTGCCCGCCGGCCGCGTTCAACGGCACCTGCGTGACTTGCGTCGCGCAACCGGCCAGCGTCAGGGACGCGGCCGTCAGCGCCGCTGCTAGATACGTCGTTTTCATTGTTATTGCCCTCGGTTTTTTATCGAGTGTTTATCGGGTATTCATCGATCCCGCGGCTCGCTACGTCAGCCGCCTCTTCGCTCTTCAAACGCTTCAAACGCTTCAAACGGCCTCAAACATCAGGCTCGCGCAACTGCCGCCGAACCCGAACGACACCGACATCGCCGTGCCGATCCGCGCGTCGCGCGTGTCGCGCACGAGCGGCAGACCGGCCAGCTCCGGGTCCGGCGTCTCGATGCCCGCCGTTGCCGCGATAAAGCCATCGCGCATCATCAGCAACGTGTAGATCGCCTCATGCGCGCCGCACGCGCCGAGCGGATGCCCGGTCATGCCCTTGGTCGACGAAAACGCCGGCACGCCGCCGCTTTCGCCGAATACGTCCTTCATCGCGCGGAGTTCCTCGACGTCGCCGAGCGGCGTCGACGGCGCGTGCGCGTTGATGTAGTCCGGCCGCCTGCCCGCTTCGCCGAGCGCGCCGCGCATCGCGCGCGCGATCCCCACGGCGCGCGGCGCGACCATGCCCGCGCTGTCGGTGCAGTCGCCGTAGCCGGTCAGCTCGGCGTAAATACGCGCGCCCCGCGCGCGCGCATGATCGAGCGCTTCGAGCACCAGCACGCCGCCGCCTTCCGCGATCACGAAGCCGTCGCGCGCCGTGTCGTACGGTCGCGATGCACGCTGCGGCGTGTCGTTGAAGCCGCGCGACAGCGCGCCCATCGAATCGAACATCAGCGTCATGTTGTCGTGCAGCGATTCGCTGCCGCCCGCCAGCACGATCTGCTGACGGCCGGTCTGGATCAACTGCATCGCCTGACCGATCGCGAGCGCCGACGTCGTGCAGGCCGACGACGGCGAATAGCTCACGCCTTCCACGCCGAACACCTGCGCGACGTTGGCCGACGCGGTGCTGCTCATCGCGTGCGGCACGACATACGGCGGCACCTTGTCGACGCCTCGTCCGTTGGCGATCAGCATGGCCGCGTCGTAGCTCTGCATGTTGCCGACGCCCGAGCCGATCACCGCGCCCGTGCGCGGCGAACGCACCTGCGCCGCCGTCAGGCCGGCGTCGTCGATCGCCTTGCGCGTGGCGTGGCAGGCGAAGCGCGCGGTAGCGCCCATGAAGCGTTCGAGCTTGCGCTCGAACGGCGTCTCCCGCGCGACCGACGCCATGCCGGCGACCTGCGAGCCGAAGCCGCGCTCGCGCCACACGTCGACGCGCTCAACCCGCGAGCGGCCCGAACGCAACGCGGCGGCCACCTCGTCGAGCGTATTGCCGAGGCACGAGACGATCCCCATGCCGGTCACGACGACCCGTTGCAGCGCACCGCTCATCTAACGCGCCTGAAAATCAGCGACGTGTTGATGCCGCCGAACGCGAAGTTGTTGCTCATCACGTACTCGGCGTCGATCTCGCGCGCCGCGCCGACGATGTAGTCGAGCGGCGCGCAGGCCGGATCGACCTGGTTCAGGTTCAGCGTCGGCGCATACCAGTTGCGCTTCATCATCTCGATGGTCCACCACGCTTCGAGCGCGCCGCACGCGCCGAGCGTGTGGCCGACGTAGCTCTTCAGCGAGCTGATCGGCATGCGCTCGCCGAAGGTTTGCGCGGTCGCGTGGCTCTCGGCGATGTCGCCGCGATCCGTCGACGTGCCGTGCGCGTTCACGTACTGGATCGCACCGGCGGGCAATTGCGCGTCGCGCAGCGCGAGTTGCATCGCGAGCGCCATGGTTTCGGCGGTCGGCTGCGTCATGTGCGCGCCGTCCGAGTTGCAGCCGAAGCCGACCACCTCCGCGTGAATCCGCGCGCCGCGCGCCACCGCGTGCTCATACTCCTCCAGCACCAGCGTGGCCGCGCCTTCGCCAACCACCAGGCCGTCGCGCGCGGCGTCGAACGGACGCGGCGTCAGATGCGGCTCGTCGTTGCGCGTGCTGGTCGCGTACAGCGTGTCGAACACGGCCACCGCCGGGCCCGACATCTCTTCCGCGCCGCCCGCCAGCATCAGCGTCTGCTTGCCGGTCTGGATCGCTTCGTACGCGTAGCCGATCGCCTGGCTGCCCGACGCGCACGCGCACGAGGTCGGAATGATCCGCCCTTTCAGATCCCAGAACAGGCCGACGTTGACCGCCGTGGTGTGCGGCATCATCTGCACGTAGCTGTTCGACGTGACGTCGCCCATCGAGCCGGTTTCGAGCATCGTGCCGAACGCGCGGATCGGCTGCACCGAACCCGACGACGAACCGTACGCGACGCCCATGCGGCCGTCCTTGATGCTCGTGTCGTCGGCGAGGCCCGCATCGGCGAGCGCGAGTTCACTCGCGCGCACCGAATACATCGAGACCAGCCCCATCGAACGGGTCTTCTTGCGCGGATAGTGCGCGGGCAGCTTGAACTCGGGCAGCGGACACGCGAGCCGCGTGTGCAGCGATTCGAAGTAATCCCACTCGGGCATCCGCCGCACTGCGTTCGTGCCGCTTTTCAGGCGCGTCTCGACCGCATCCCAGCTATCGCCGAAAGCGGTCACGCCCCCCATGCCGGTAATGACGACGCGTTTCATCACACCATCCCACCGTTGACGCCGATCACCTGACGCGTGACGTACGAGGCCGCATCCGACATCAGGAAGCTGACCACGGACGCCACCTCGGCAGGCTGGCCGACGCGGTTCATCGGCACCGTCTTCAATGCGTGTTCGAGTGGCAGCTCTTCGAGCATGCCGGTCTCGATCAGCCCCGGCGCCACGCAGTTGACGGTGATGTTGCGCGTCGCCAGTTCGACGGCGAGCGCCTTGGTCGCGCCGATCAGGCCAGCCTTCGCCGCGCTGTAGTTGACCTGGCCGCGATTGCCCATCACGCCGGACACCGACGCGATCGTGACGATGCGGCCGCCCTTGCGGGCTCGCACCATCGGCATGGTGAGCGGATGCACGACGTTGTAGAACGAGTCGAGACCGGTTTCGATCACCACGTCCCAGTCTTCCTCGGTGAGCGCGGGAAACGCGGCGTCGCGGGTCACGCCCGCGCTGCAGACGATGCCGTAGTACGGGCCGTGCGCGGCCACATCCGCTTCGAGCACTTCACGGCAGGCCGCCCGCTCGCGCACGTCGAACTGCAGCACGCGCGCCGTGCCGCCCTGCGCGGCGATGCCCGTCGCAACCGCCTCGGCTTCGGTGCGTCCCGTGCGGCAATGCACGGAGACGGCGAAACCGTCGGCGGCCAACTTGTACGCAATCGCGCGGCCGATGCCGCGGCTTGCGCCGGTAACGAGAACACGCCGGCTCATGAACTGAAACTCCCTTCGATGAATGACTGAAAATCGGGCGGTTGAAAGACCTTGATGACGGCCTCGGCGCACTGCCCGTCGCCGTGATGGATCGTGCACTCGTACGCGCCGTGGCCTTCTTCGCTGCGCAGCAGTTCGACGATGCGGATCGCGAGCCGCGCGCCGCCGGCGAACGCCGGTTGCAGCGCCTTGTAGCTGCGCGAGCCGAGCAGCACGCCGGGACGCGCGCGGCCGCCGCCGCGCATGGCCAGCAACGCGACGTGCGCGGCGATCGCCTGCGCCATCAGTTCGATGCCGATCCACGCGGGCATCGCACCGTCGGCGTCCGCGTACCACGCGCTGGCGTCGACGGTGGCGCGCGCGGTCAGCGTGTCTTCGTCGAACGCATCGACCCCGTCGATCAGCAGCATGGTGCCGCGATGCGGGATGATCGCCTCGATCGGCTGTTGCAGCAGTTGTGCGTGCGTAAGAGGCAAGATGAGAGGCGAAGTGAGCGATGAAGTGAGTGGCGTGTTCATCCGAGCATCACCGGGCGAGGATCAGGCTGACATTGCTGCCGCCGAACGCGAACGAATTGCTCATCGCGTACTGTGACGCCGCGCCGCGCGGCAGAAAGCGTTCGCTGTCGACCAGATCCAGCGCGGGCAACGCCGGGTCGGCCTCGCCGTCCCAGACGTGACGCGGCAACGGCACGCCGTCGCGCGCCAGCGTCAGCCACGCGAAACCCAGTTCGGTCGCGCCCGCCGCGCCGAGCTGGTGACCGGTCAACGGCTTGGTGCCGCTCGCCGCGACGCCGTCCGGGAACACGCGCGCCATCAGGCCCGCTTCCATCTCGTCGTTCTTGCGCGTGGCGGTGGCATGCAGGTTCACGTAACCGATCGCCGAGGACGGCACGCCCGCATCGGCGAGCGCCTCGCGCAGCGCGAGTTCGCCGCCCACGCCCTGCGGGTCGGGCGCCGAAATATGATGCGCGTCGCTCGACTCGCCCACGCCCGCGAGGCGCACGGCCGCTTCGTCGCGGCTCATCAGGAACACCGCCGCGCCCTCGCCGACGTTGATCCCGCAGCGATTGCGGCTCATCGGATTGGTACGCACCGTGCTGGTCGATTCGAGCGATGCGAAACCCTGCACCGTCAACTCGCACAGCGAATCGACGCCGCCCACCACCACCGCGTCGCACAGCTGCAATTGCAGCAGACGCCGCGCCGACGCGAAGGCTTTCGCGCTCGACGTGCACGCGGTCGAGATCGTGAACGCCGGCCCGTGCACGCCGAGCGCGGCGGCGGCGAACGGCGCGGCGGTGCCGATTTCCATCTGCCGGTAGTTGAAGTTGGCGGGCAGATTGCCCGCTTGCGCCTGATAGACGAACGCGGCTTCGGCCGCTTCGATGCCCGACGTGCTGGTGCCGAGCACCACGCCGATCCGGTGCGCGCCGTAGCGGGCGCGGGCGGCCTCGACAGCCGGCGCGATCTGCGTGAGCGCGGCCAGCAGCAGGCGGTTGTTGCGGCAGTCGTAACGGGCCAGTCCGGCGGCCGGTGCGAGATCGAGCGGCGCCAGCACGCTACCGACGAAGGCCTCGCCGATCCCCGTGTGCGCGCTGGCCATGCCGGGCGCTTGCGCGGCGGCGAGCGCCGGCACGATCTGTCCGAGGTCGCTGCCGAGCGCGTTGATCATGCCGAGGGCATGCAGATAAACCGATGGCGCTTTCATGCGACCCTCCTTGATTCCGATGGCATGCCGATCGGCGCGAGCAGCACCGAGACGAGAATGCCTAGCGCGAGCGTCGCGCCAAAACTTTTCAATGCGGGCATCGCGCTCATGCCGAGCATGCCGAACGACAGCAAGGTGGTGGCCGCCGACAGCAGCACGCCGGTCCACACCGCGCCGAGATCGGCCTCCGCGCGCAGACAGCCTTCGCGCAGAAATACCGCGTAGTTTGCGCCGACGCCGAGCACCAGCATCAGCGCGAGCCAGTTGAACAGATTGAGCGGCACGCGGGCATAGCCGAACACGGCGAGCGTCACGCCGACGGCGAGCAGCACCGGCAGCGTGACCGCGATGCCGCCGCGCAAACGCTCGCCGACGCGAGTGAGCAGTGCGATGCGTTCGTTCGACGTATCGGCGTCGGCGGCGGCGGCGGCGGCGGCGGCGGCGTTAGTTATGTCGGCGGCGCTCGTCGCGCGCACGCTTTTCGGCGCATAGCGCCACATCAGCAGAACGAGCACCAGCGCGAGCGCGCCGCCGAGCCACCAACCGCTATCCACGCGATATTCGCCGAACAGCTTCGACACGCTCGCCGCCTTGTCGACGAACGCCACGCCCGGCAACGCCTGCGCGATCGCGATCAGCGCCGCTTCGTTCTTCGGCGTCACGCCTTGCGGAATCACCACGGCGGCGTAGGCCTTCGTGCTCGCCTCGACTTCGCCGAGCCACAGATGTTTATACGGCTGCGACCACGGCACGGCGAGCCACATGTCCACCGTCAACGGCGATTGCGGCTGCGCATACGCGGCGATCCACGCGTCGGCGACGGCGTCCTTGAAGCCGGCCTGCAGCAGCGTCGCGCGCAAGGCGGCGGGGTTGGCGAACACCTCGCGCGCCAGCAACGCGCGGTCTTCGCTCTGACGCTTCGCGGACGGCACGAACTGGGCGATCGACTGATAGCTGCCGACCTGATCGCGCGTGCCGTTCAACGCGTCGAGCCGCGCGCCGAGCGCTTCCGCGCGCTCCAGCACCACCTCGGGCGACGCGCCGCGCACGACGAAGAACTGCGCGCTGTTATCCACGCCGACCGCATCGCGCACCTTGTCCTCCTGCGCGACGAGCGATGCATCGCGCTGGATCAGCAGATGGATGTCGTCGTCGCTGGTCAGACGCAGCCAGCCCGGCACCGCGATAACCAGAAGCAGCGCCGCGACGATCCATGCGCGCCGTCCGCCGATGGTCCGTTGCCACACGCTCAGCACACGCGCGGCGCCCGCGAACAGACGCCGCTGGCTGCGCTTCGGCGCGCGCGTGAGCAGCGCGGGCAGCAGCCACAACACGGACGCGTAAGCGGTCGTGATGCCCGCCATCGCGAAGCACGCGATCTGCTTGAGCGCCGGGAACGGCACCCACGTGAGGATCGCGTAGCCGAGCAGGCTGGTGGCCAGCGCGACCGTCAGCGCGGGACGCACCGCGCGCGCGCCGCGCCGCGCGTCCCAGTCGCGGCCCGCGCCGAGATAGACCACGAAGTACTGGATCGAATAGTCGACCGCCTCGCCGATCAGGCTCGCGCCGAACACCAGCGTCAGCAGGTGCAGCTTGCCGAACACCAGCATCGTCACCGCCAGCGCGCAGACGATGCCGAGCGCCGTCGACACGAAGCCGAGCAGCAGCAGACGCGGCGAGCGGAACACCCACAGCATCAGCAGCGCGATCCCGCACAGCGACGCGACGCCGATCAGATGCACCTCGTGCTCGGACGCGCTGCGCGCCGATTCGGCGTAGAACACCGCGCCAGTCCGCGCAACCGATACGTCGGGAAAGGTTTGCTGCAGTTGCTGCTCGCCCTGGGCGAGCGCGTCGAGGACCGCGTGCTGGGTTTTGGTTTCGTACGCGGAGCCCGGCAAGGTCGCGACGATCAGCACGCTCGTCGACTCGCCGCGATGCGCGACCAGCAGGTTGTCTTCGAGTTCGAGATTCGAGGTGGCGAGCGGCAGGCCGCCGAGCCAATGTTCGAGCCAGCCGAACGGATCGTCGGCGAGTTGGGTCGTCAGGCCGCCGTGGATCGGGCTGTAGAGGCGCTGCGCGAGCGCGTCGTGCAGCGTGCCGGATGGCGCGCCGCCTGGTCCGTCGTTCGCCGATAGGGCCGCGCGGTCGGCCGGGCTCAGCAAACCGAACCGGTACGGCAGATACAACGCGGTGATACGCGACAGGTCGAAGGGCGGCAATTCGGCCGTCACCGAGCCGAACGCCCCGCTCTTTTGCAGCGACGCACCGAGCAGTTTCGCCGCGGCTTTCGCATGCGTGTCGTCGTGGCTGGTGACGAGAAACACCGTGCGATCGCCAAGCGCGCTCGCGAGCGTATCGACCGCCTGTTCGGCGACCGGGTCCGCCTCGGTGGCGGGCAGCAGCGCGAGCACATTGGTCTGCAACGGCGACGGTCCGGCGAAACGCCAGCCGCAGTACAGCGCCGCGCACAGCGCGAGCAGCAGCCACGCGGCGCGCATGCCCCACGCGTGTTTCGCGGACCGCTGTTGCAGCACGTCCATCAAGGCGCTCCGAGCAGAGCGCGCTCGGCCGGCGTGAGTTCGGAAACCGCCGCGCTCTTCGCGAAGTCGAGCTTCGTCACGTCGCCGCTCGCCAGCGTGATGCGCAGGCTTTGCAGATAGTCGCCGCCGCTCATCTCCAGGCCCTTGATCGACTGCGCGATCTGCGGCTGGTTGGGCGTGAGGCGCATGCGCCACTGCGCGGCGCTGCCTTCGGCCTGCACGTCGAACTGCGAGTACAGCGCGGACAGATCGCCGCCGAGCATCGCGCGCATCATCTTCGATACCTGCGCGACGCCGCGCGCACCCTGGGCGCCGTGCGAGTTCACGCGATGACCGGTCGCGTCGACTTCCGTCACGCCCGCGTCGGTGATCACATAAGTGGCTTTGTACGGCGTGTCGATCTGCCAGATCACGCCGCGTTCGCGATAGAACAGCAGCGAGCCCGTGCTGACGAGCGGCTGCTTCATCGCCGCGAGCGTCTGCGTCTGCGTGAATTGCGCGCGCACGCCCCTGGCCTGTGCGAGATGCGCGGCGATCTGCGAGACGAGCGCGGGGTTGCCCGCTGTCGACGACGGCGTTGCGTGCGCGGCCTGCGCGGCTGGCGGCGCTTCCCCAGTCTGCGCCGCCGCTGCCATCGCGGACACCGGCCACGCGACGCCAGCCTGCACGCCCAGCGCCGCCAGCACGATCGCACCGCTACGCGTCACCCTGCGCAAGCTCATTGCCCCCATACGCGCTCCAGCTTGTCGAACACCACGGGCGGCGACACGAACTGCAATTCCTGGGTGGCCGCCTCGACCGCGACCTGGATCGTGAAGCCTTTCGTCAGACGCGTGCCCGACGCGCAATCGACGATTTCATAGCCTATTTTCAGGCGGTTTTCGTATTCGAGCAGTTGCGTGCGCACTTCGATCTGCTGACCGTAGGTAGCCGGCCGCACGTACTTCAGATGCGCCTCGACGATCGGCCACAAATAGCCGGACGCCTGCATCTCGCGATAGTCGTAATCGAAGGTGCGCAGCAGCGCCGCGCGGCCGATCTCGAAGTACTTCAGATAGTGGCCGTGCCAGCACACGTTCATCGCGTCGACGTCGTGGAACGGCACTTCGACCAACGCGCTCGCGCTCGGCAGCTTGCGGGCTTCGCTCATGCCTGCGCTCCCGTGTAGTCGTGCAGCAGATCGCACGCGGCGATCCGCGCGGTCAGCGCACGCAGTTCGTGTTCGAGCGCGCGGTCTTCATCGACGAATGGCGACAGCGCGCTCACGCGTTCCATGAAGCCTTGCAACGGCGCGGGCACCGGCGTGTCGCCATCGATGCGCAAGCGCAGACGCGCGGCCTGCACCGTGGCCAGCGTGTGCGCCGCCGCCACCTGCTCGGTCAACTCCAGCACGCGCAGGCAGTCGCGCGCGGCGATCGTGCCCATGCTGACCTTGTCCTGGTTGTGCGCCTCGGTGGAGCGCGAAAACACGCTCGCGGGCATGGTGTTCTTCAGCGCCTCGGCCGTCCACGCGGACGACGAAATCTGCACCGCCTTGAAGCCGTGATTGATCGGCGCGCGCGCGGGCGCCGCGCCCGTCAGATTGCGCGGCAAACCGTTGTTGAAGTTCACGTCGACCAGCAAGGCGAGCTGGCGATCCATCAGATCCGCCAGATTGGCGACGGCGACCTTCAGCGAATCCATCGCGAATGCGATATGGCCGCCGTAGAAGTTGCCGCCGTGCAGCACGCGTTCGTTGTCGGGATCGATCAGCGGATTGTCGTTCGCGCTGTTCAGTTCGTTCTCGACGTCGCGACGCACCCAGCTGAGCGCGTCGCGCGCCACGCCGATCACATGCGGCGCGCAGCGAATCGAATAGCGGTCCTGCAAACGGTGGCCCGGCGTATCGTCGCGGCCCGTCAGATCGTCGCGAATCCATGCGGCCGCTTCGGCCTGGCCCACGTGCGGCTTCGCTTCGAACAGCATCGCGTCGAAGTGCGCGGCGCGGCCGTCGAGCGCCACCGTGCACAGCGCCGTGAGACGCGCGGTCAGCCGCGTCAGATGATCGGCGCGCGCGAACGCGAGACACGCGAGGCCGGTCATCACCGCCGTGCCGTTCATCAGCGCGAGACCTTCCTTCGGCGCCAGCGTGAGCGGCGCCTGGCCGAGTTCCTGCCAGACGTCGCGCACGTCGCGCAACTGGCCTTCGAACAGCACGTCGCGCTCGCCCGCCAGCGCGGCGGCCACATACGACAGCGGCGTCAGATCGCCGCTCGCGCCGACCGAGCCTTCCGCCGGAATGCGCGGCAACACGCGATGATTGATCAGATCGGCGAGCCGTTCGAGCAGCACCGGACGCACGCCGGAAAAACCGTACGCGAGCGAATTCAGACGCGCGGCGATCACCGCGAGCGTCTGCGCGTCGTCGAGGTATTGGCCCATGCCGCAACCGTGGTAGCGCGTGAGTTGCAGCGGCAACGCTTCGACCAGCTCCATCGGCACGTCGACCACGCACGCGTCGCCGTAACCGGTGTTCACGCCGTAGACGGTCGCGCCGGCGGCCAGATGACGGCGCAGGAAATCCGCGCCGCGCTGGATGCGCGCGCGCCATGCCGGATCGGCGCTCAACGCGACCGGCACGCGCTGCCGCGCAATCGCCACGACCTCTTCGATCGACAGCTTGCGTGCGCCGATCACGACGGCGTCCTGTGCGCTCGCCACGGTGTTTGCCGCTGCGTTTGGCGCTGCGTTCGCTGCTGCGTTCGCGTTCGACTGCAGAGGTACGCCGTCCGCCGGCGTGTCGATCAGATCATGTTCGGCCATTCGCGCCTCGCTTGGGGCTGGCCCAGAAATCGAAGAAGTTGAACCATTGGTAGGGGGCCTTGCGGCAATAGTGTTCGAGCCGTGCGGCGTAACGCTGCGCCCATGCCGCGAGGTGCTGTGCGCGGTCGCGGCGCGGCAGGTCGATACGCTCGGCGAACGGCTCGAAGTACAGACGGTAACCGTCCTGCTCTTTCAGACAGAAAAACAGATAGACCGGGCAGCCCAACGCATGCGCGAGCACATAGGGGCCTTGCGCGAACGGCGCGGTCGCGCCGAGAAAGCGCGCCTCGGTGGTACGGCCCGCTTCGTGCGCGGGCACGCGGTCGCCGACGATCACCAGCAGTTCGCCGGCATCGACGCGCTCCTGCATCAGCATCGCGGTCTCCGGACCGAAGTCGCGCACTTCGAGCAGGTGGCGCGCGAACTCGCTGTTCGCCGACGCCAGCACGCTGTTGAAACGCCGCGCGTGTTCGGTGTAGACGACCGCGGTGACTTTTGCATAGGCGCCCTGCGCGGCGAGTGCGCGGGTCATTTCCAGATTGCCGAGATGCGCGCCGATCACGAGCGCGCCCTTGCCGCTCGCGGCCAGCGCCTGGAAGGCCGACGGGTCCTCGAACTTGACGTCGGCGTTGCCGACGCGGCCCGACCACGCCGCGAGCTTGTCGAAGCCCGACTGCGCGAACGCCAGCATGTGGCGATAGGCGGACAGCCAGCCGGGACGCGGCGTATCGCCGTGCGGCGCGGCTGCGTTCAGATGCCGGAAGTAGTTGCCCGACGCCTCGCGTGCCGCGCGGCCCGTCAACAGAAAATACGCGACGATCGGATGCAGCCACAGCGCGGTGAAGCGCCGGCCGAACAGCTTGCAACTCAGCGCGAGCAAGGACATGCCGAGGTGGCTGCCGCGTTCGGCGATGCGCCACCAGTCCTGCTGGCCGGCGCTCGCCTGGGTATCGGGTTCGCTGCCGGCGCCGCGATCGGCGTGCGAGTGCGGCTGAGGTTGGGTTTGAGGTTGGGTTTGACCCTGCGTATGCGCCTCTGCAAGCACGCCACGGCGCGGCATGAACTTGTGCGCGAGCAGCATCGGCAGACGCCACAGCATGCCGAACACGAGCCGCGTATGACTGCGGCTGATGCGCACGTTGTCCCACAGCACGTCGAAGTGCGACACGCCGTCGAACGCGTAGGTCACGCGGGTCGGAATGGCGCGGAACGCCGCGCGCCGCCAGTACAGCCGCACCAGAATTTCGATGTCGAAATCCATGCGCGTCGGCAGGCGCACGCTGTCGATCAACTCGCACGCCAGAGCGAGCGGATACAGCCGGAACCCGCACATCGAATCGCGGATCGTCAGCGACAGCGTTTCGATCCACACCCACACGTGCGTCAGATAGCGGCCATAGAGACGCGCCTTCGGCACGCTTTCGTCGTAGACCGGGCGGCCGAGAATCACCGCGCCCGGTTCGGCGCGCGCGGCATCGAGAAAACGCGGCACATCTGTCGCGTCGTGCTGACCGTCGGCGTCGATCTGCAAGACGTGCGTGTAGCCGGCGCGATACGCGGCGCGCAGGCCCGCCATCACCGCCGCGCCCTTGCCGCCGTTGACCGGCAGACGCAGCAGCGTCAACTGGTCCGCGTACTGCCGCGCGAGTTCCGCGAGCACCTGCTGGGTCGCGGCGTCGCTGCCGTCGTCGACGACGAACAATGGCAGACCGTGCACCGCGAGATGCGCGACGGTCGTGCCGATCGCGTCCTTGTGGTTGTAGATCGGAATGACGATGCACGCGGCGAACTTCATCACGCGTGCTCCCGGTAGTGAATCGCGCCGGACGCGCATTCGCGGCCGCTCAGCCGATAGCTGAACTGCACGCGGCGGCGCTCGGCGTCGTGCGCGAGCGTGAGCTTGAGCACCGCGCCCGGCGCCACCGGCGCCATGAACTTCAGCCGGTCCACCGACGCCACCGCGCGCGCGCCCGGCAGATGATCGGCCGCGAGGCGGATCGCCCAGTCGACCTGCACCACGCCGGGCAGAATCGGCAGGCCCGGGAAATGGCCGGCGAAATGCGACAGCGACGGCGGCACGCGCAGGTCGTAGTGCAGCGTGTCGCCGCTGCGCGTTTCGGCGAGCACTTCCATGCCCTCGCCGCGCGGCTCGAAGGCCGCCGCGAGCGCCGCGACCGGCAGCTTGCCGCGCGCGTCGAACGGCAACGTCACGCGGAAACGCCAGTGACGCGGCAACACCACCACGTCGAAGTAATCGGCGAGATGACGGCGCAGCGTTTTCGCGAGCGCGACGCGGCCTTCGTCGCACAGCGCCGCGCTGCCCGCTTCGGTCAGCGCCACCACTGCACCGACGCGATCGCGCGTCGCGCCTTCGAGCGGCACGAGCGCCGCCTGCGCGACGAACGGATGACGGGCGAGACGCGCTTCGAGTTCAGGCAACGACACGCGCTTGCCGTCCAGTTTCAGCACGCGGTCGAGGCGGCCTTGCAGACGGAAACGGCCGTCCGCCTCGACGGCGATCTGGTCGTCGGTGCGATGCCAGCCGTCGTGATCCAGATGCGGCGAACGCACGCTCAGCGCGCCGTCTTCGTCGCGACGCACTTCGATGCCGGACACCGGCTGCCACGCATCGGTCTGGTCCTGACGACGCCATGCGATGCCGCCCGTTTCCGTGCTGCCGTAGATTTCGAACGGCGCGGCGCCGTAGGCTGCCGCGTATTCCCGCGCGGCGTCCAGCGCGAGCGGACCGCCCGACGAGAAGAACGCGCGCGGCGCGGGCGTCAACGCGGCGAAACCCGGCAACGCGGGCCAGCGCGACAGTTGCGCGGGCGTGGAGACGACGACCGTCGCGCCGCCGCGCGCGATCTGCGTTTGCAGATGCAGCGGTTCGAGGCTGATTTCGCGGTCGAACGCGCGCCCCGCCGCCAGCGGCCACAGCACGCGGAACAGCAGGCCGTAAATGTGATGATGCGGCACGCTCGCGAGTATCGTCGCGTCGCCGGCGAGCGCGCCCCACTGCCGCTCCAGCGTGTGTACCTCGGCGTTGAATTGCGCGAGGGTCTTGCGGATCGGCTTCGGCGTGCCGCTGCTGCCGGAGGTGTAGAGCGTGAGGGGAGCGTGCGGGTCGATGATGCGGGCGTTGTGCGGCGCGGCCGTGCCATGCGCGTCGGCGGCCACGTCGTTTGCGTGCGGGCTCGCTGCGGCCATCGGCGTCGGCTCGGCGGCCTCGTGGCTCGCTGCACCGTCGCTCGCTGCACCAGCGCTCGCGGTGTCGTTGCCGCGCCACGCGAACGGCGGCAAGTCCGCATCCGTCAGCATCGCGTCGTACGCATCGGCGAGATCCGCCAGATAACCCGGCGTCGCGTTCGCCGGAATCACCGGCTCCCTGCCGCACGCGAACAGCGCAAACAGCGTGCAGGCGAAATCGAACGGATCGTCGATACAGAGCGCGTAACGACGCGCATCGCGCGTCGTCAGCAGATCGATCAATTGCGCCACGCGCGCGCGGAATGCGGCGCGGTCGAGCGTCGTGCGCGCGTCGCGGCAGACGGGCGTTTGCAACCCGGGGGTATCGAGCACCGCCGACAACACATCGTGCAATGCAATCATGCCGCCTCCGACCGCGCGGCTCGCGGCAGCACCACCAGATAGCGCCAGACGATCTCGGCCACCAGCAGCACGCCGATCAGCCCATAAGCGATCGCGCCGTTATACAGCGACCAGCTCGCGCGGCTCCAGTACAGCGCCGTATACGCGGAAAACGCGCCGTTCAGCGCGAAGAAAACGCACCACACCTGGGTCACGCGCCGCGTGTGGCGCACCGCGCCCGGCAACAGATCGGGATTGCCGAGACGGGCGAATTTTTCGATCATCGACGGCCCGCGCACGAGCGTCGCGCCGAACGCGATCAGCAGCCCCAGATTGACGAGCGACGGATACAGGCGCAACAGCAACTCGCTATTGGTGAACACGATCGCCGCCGATGCGCAGCTCAGCAAGCCGACCACGGTCCAGTCGATCGACGAGAGCCGCCGCAGCGAAGTCGCGACCGGCCCGCTGCCGGCCCAGCGCTGCAGCCACAGGATCGCGAACAGCATGCAGCCGACGTAGCGCGGCGTGTCCCAGCGCCACGCGCACAGGATCAGCGCGGGGTACGCGAGCTTCAACAGCACCTGTACGACGGTCTTGGTCCAACCGCGCTGCGCGGCGGGCGACGCGGTCGCTGCGATTGCCGCATCAGGCGCATCGATCGCCTCGGTCGCCTCGGTCCTCGCGGACCCATCCGGTCCGGCGGTTGCGCTGTCGTGACGGGTGGCCGGGTTAATCATCGCTGCTTGCCTACGCGAGCGCGCGGCGAACATCAGCCTTGTGCCGCCAGCAGGGATTCGACCGCGCCGATCACGTCGCCGACCGTGCGCACCGACTTGAACTCTTCCGGCTTGATGCGGCGGCCGGTCATTTCCTGCAGCTTGATCGCCAGGTCGACGGCGTCGATGCTGTCGAGATCGAGCTCTTCGAACAGATGCGCGTCGGGCGTCACGCGCTCCGGCTCGATCGCGAAGTTCTCTTTGAAAATGGCGCGGATGCGTTCAAGAATCTCTGCCTCGGACACGGTTTATTCCCCTTTTCTGGTGGTTTCGTTCACAGCGTGGGCCGCTTCGCGCTGACTCGCGACGAGCGCGGCCAGGGTGCTGATCGAACGGAAATGTTCGCGCGTGCGTTCGTCGTTCGCTGCAATGGTCAGTTGGTATTGTTTGCGCAGCACGATGCCGATTTCGAGCGCATCGATCGAATCGAGCCCGATGCCGTCGGTATCGAACAACGGGGCGTCGTCGTCGATATCGGCGGGGCTCAGGTCTTCCAGATCGAGCGCCTCGATCAGAAGCTGTTTAATTTCCAGTTTTAAAGAATCCATAATCGAACAGGTGCTGAGTAATGTGAGCTTCGACGGCGCTCGTCACGCTGCGCGCAGCGAGAGCCGGGGTCGCGTCGTGCGCGGTGAGCTGCTCGACGCCAAGCGGATCGAGCACGTTCACGCGCATGCGGAACGCGCGCGACGGTACGTCGTACCAGCGCATCTGCTTGGTGAAGGCGGGAGGATTGCAGTCCATCAACACCGGCACGATCGGCGCGCCGACCTTCACGGCCATGTGCGCGAAACCGCGTGAAAATGCGTGCAGCCGGTTCGGCGCGGGACTGCGCGTGCCTTCCGGGAAAATGATCATCGTGTAGCCGGCCGTCAGTTGGCGCGCGCCGGCCTCGACGAGTTCGGCGGGATCGGCATTGCTCACGTATTCCGCCGAGCGCACGATGCCCCAGAAACACGGGTTGCCCCAATGGGCGTTCTTCACCACGCAACAGGCGCGCGGCGTGAGCGACAGCAGCACCATCACGTCGAGATAGGTCGGGTGGTTCGCCACCACGATCGCCGGACCGCCCGCGCGCAACGCCCGCACGTTCGACACTTCCAGCTCCATCACGCCGATGCGTTGCAGCACCGCGACCAGCGCGCGGAAAAACCAGTGAATCACGGTGGTCACCGCGAACTGCCGCGACGCGCGATGCGGCCACAGCCAGGCGAGCGGAAACACCAGCACGGAAAACAGCACGCCGCATACGCCGAATACGACGAAGGCCATGCCCGTCGCGCAGAGACGCCACACGTAATCAAGCCGCGAGCGCATGCCAGCTCCAGTGCCAGGTGGCGCCCGCGTTGTGCCAGACAGATGCGTGGCCGGTTTCGAGGCAGTGCTGCAATGCCTGGCTTTGCGTCGCGAAGGAGGCGGCGCTCGCAGCGGTCGTTTCCGTCGCAACGCTCGCTGCGGGAGTTGCGCTCGGCACCTGAGTTGCGCCCGGCACCTGAGTTGCGGCCGTTACCGCCGCTGAACCCGGAGTGCTCGCGGCTTGCCGGTCGTTCATCGCCGGGGTCTGCGCAGCGCCGCCGGTCACCGTGCAGGTCAGCGTTCCGTTCGCCACCGTGCTATCCAGCAGGATGGCGAGCGCGCCGCCCTGCACTTCGTCTTCGATGGTGCCGTACGCGGCGTCGGCCGGTTCGTCGGCATAGACGAGCAGCACCGGCGCGCCGGGTTGCGCCGCGTATTGCGCGTGCGCTTCGAGCAGCGCATAGCCGAGCGTTTCCGCGCCCGCCGAAATCGCGCTGGCCGCGGAGCGGTCGCCGCGCGCGATGCCGAACACGCCGGTCATCGCGTTGAGCACCGACAGACTGAAGGCGGTCGGCGAGACCGGTTCGCCCGCGCTGATCGCGCGCAGAATGTCCGTGGTCCGGCGCAACTCGCCGTGCCGCGACGCGAACACCACGCGCGCCTCGTTCTGCGCGACGCACTCGTGCGCAACCTTCAGCGCGACTCGGGACAGAGTGCTGAGACGACGCCGTACGATCGGCTCGATGAAGCCGATGTCGGGTGCGGCAGATGCGGCAGCAGGCCAGCTAGACCAGCGAGCGACCGGAATGGTCCAGTGCAGATCGGGCATATCGGTGTTCGCGCGTTGATGCGAGGAGAGGCTGAAGCGCCTGACGGAATACACAGCCGTCACAGCGTCGAGGCGCCGCGCGGACCGGCAATCTCCAGCCGGGAGGAATCAATCCAGTTCCAAGTCTTCTTATATAGGTTCAGCGAGATAACGGCACGTGGCCCCGTTTATTTAGGCGCCTTGGCCAATTAATCTGGAGGATTGCCTCGGGCTGCGTACGGTCGCCGAATCATACTGAATATTGTGGATTAAATCAGCCACAAAAGACGTATCCATCTGTATCCGTATCGCTGATGCTACGGATCTTTAAATGTCTGGCGGCCCGGCCCGGCGGGCCTCAGCCGGATCCGCGCGGGCCCGCGCGCGAGGCGGCGCGCGCAGGATGCTGTTGCAATGCGTGACGTTGCGGTCGTTCTTACATGGCGATACTTTCAAAATACTTTCTTAATCCTTGTTTCAACCTCGATTGGCGAAACTTCGACTTGCGAAGCGTTTTAATTCGTGTGTAGGCGAGGCCGCCAGCCATCGATAAGCATGCCGCACGATCGTGCCAAACGATTGCGAGCCGCAACGTCCCCGACGCTCCGTGGTGATCGGCGATGACACACGCGCCGCGCTACCGGATGCGCCGATGCCTTGCTATACTCCGTCCCGCATTGGGGAGTAGCCGCCCCGCGGCACGTCCGCATCTGCCTTGCAGCGTGCGTCGCATGTGTGGTTCGCGGGGGCGCCTGTCAACAGACTTGGCCCGCATGGGCCATGGCAGCCGCAGCCTCTGGCCTGGCGAGACCGATGATCCACACCTGCCGCAACAGGGCCCGGCAGGCCGTGGGTCGTCGCTCGTTCTTATCTCGGCCCGGGGAATCAATACACCGTGGATCACGCTTTTCTCATTTCGACCGGCGCGGTCGCGCTCGCCGAGATCGGCGACAAGACGCAACTGCTCTCGCTCGTTCTCGCCGCCCGCTATCGCAAGCCGCTGCCGATCATTCTCGGCGTGCTCACCGCGACCCTCGTCAATCACGCCTGCGCGGGCGCGCTCGGCGCGTGGCTCGGCACGCTGCTGACGCCGACCATCATGCGCTGGGCGCTGGCGGCATCGTTTATCGGCATGGGTTTGTGGATTCTCGTGCCGGACAAGCTCGACGACGAGGAAGCCAACACCAGCCGCACGCACTTCGGCGTGTTCGGCGCGACCGTGGTGACGTTCTTCCTCGCCGAGATGGGCGACAAGACGCAGATCGCGACCGTGGCGCTCGCCGCGCGCTTTCACGATTTCTTCGGCGTGGTGGCCGGCACCACGCTCGGCATGATGATCGCCAATGTGCCGGCGATCCTGCTGGGCGACCGCTTCGCGCATCGGCTGCCGACCAGGGTCGTGCACGGCATCGCCGCCGTGATGTTCGTGATTCTGGGAACCATGGCCTTGTTCGGCATCGGCATATAAGCCGCCGACGTCCCGCTAGCTGATCGCATGAACGAAACGGCCCGGCAGGTTATTCCTGCCGGGCCGTTTTTTGTCGCCGTCGGCGCGCCGGATAGTTAGCGGCGCGCGTGTTGCCTACAGGCAGCTATGCATTCAGCCATGTCGTCGCATTGCCGCCGAGCCGGTCACGCCGCCTGTCATCCCGCTTACTGCACCACCTTCGCCGCCGAGGCCGGCGTCGCAGGCGCTGCCATGGGCGTCGCCGCCACTTCGTTCGGCACGCCGCCGTTCTTGACGAGCGGAATCTTGACCGTATGCACGACGCCATTGCCCAGCGGGAAGTCGGCCAGCGCACTGCGCGCCAGATACGGCATGGCCCGCACCAGCGACGACTCCTCGCCCTGATTGCGCGCGGTCACGTTGTAGACCTCCTTGCCGGTCGCGCGATCGGTGATCCGCACACCGAGCAGATGCGTGAAGACCGGATAGCTCTGGTTCACGTAAGCATCCGGGAACGGCCCCCACGGACCCCAAGGGCCCCACGGGTCGAACGGCCGCCCGAAGTACGGCGCCGGCCACGGGTTGTAGTACACCGGTTGCGCGACCGTCACCATGTCCGAGCGAATCCCGTAGGACAAGCCGACCAGGTAATGCGCCTGCGCGGTATCGACCTCGCGGAACGCATGCGTGGCGAGTTCGTTGGCGACGATGCGCTCGTAGGTGGTCAGTTCCAGATTGTTCTGCTTGTCCGCCGGGCGCGTGAACGCGTAGGTACGGCTCGCGTCGTTGCCGCTCCAGTCCGAGAAGGCCGTGACCTGGGTGGTCACATAGGTCGTGCAGCCGGACAGCAGCACGGTTAGCGACGCCAGCAGCAGCGCGGCGCGACGGGTCCATCGGTTGAATGTCATGGTCTACCTCTTGAAGCGCTCATGAAGCTCCTACGAAGCCTGATGTTGCACGTTTATTTATATTCGCCGCCGCACGCGAGTTGGCTTCGCGTGCGGCGACCGATAATACGCTGACACGGCGCCTCGGTAAAAAGTTCGCCCCGCACGAACCGCCGAGGCTTTGTACAATGGCTCGGCACGCCCGGCTCGCACGCCAGAAGCGAGCTTGCCGATTCAAGTTCCCATCCTACAGAACGCCATGGCCGATACCGCAACGCCCAATGTGATCCGCCGCGCCGACTACGCGCCGCCCGCCTTCCTGATCGACACCGTCGCACTCGAATTCGATCTCGTCCCCGAACGCACGGTGGTGAAGAACACCATGCGGGTGCGCCGCAATCCGGACGCCGCGCGCGCCACGCAGTTCGCGCTGATGGGCGAACAACTGGAGTTCGTCAGCGCCGTCATCGACGGCAAGCCGTTCGCCAACGTGCACGCGCACGAACACGGCCTGCTGCTCGATCATGTACCGGACGCGTTCGAACTCACCCTCACGAGCATCTGCAATCCGGCCGCGAACACCACGTTGTCGGGCCTGTACGTATCGGGCGGCAACTTCTTCACGCAGTGCGAGGCCGAGGGCTTTCGCCGCATCACCTACTTCCTCGACCGGCCGGACGTGATGGCCACGTACACCGTCACGCTGCGCGCCGACAAGGCCGAGTATCCGGTGCTGCTGTCCAACGGCAACCTGCTCGAGGAAGGCGATCTGCCGGACGGCCGCCACTTCGCGCGCTGGGAAGATCCGTTCCGCAAACCCAGCTACCTGTTCGCGCTGGTGGCGGGCAAGCTGGTCGCGCTCGAGGAACGCGTGAAGAGCGGCTCGGGCAAGGAAAAGCTGCTGCAGGTCTGGGTCGAACCGCACGATCTCGACAAGACCCGCCACGCGATGGATTCGCTGATCCATTCGATCCGCTGGGACGAAGAACGCTTCGGGCTCGAACTCGACCTGGACCGCTTCATGATCGTCGCGGTGAGCGACTTCAACATGGGCGCGATGGAGAACAAGGGGCTCAACATCTTCAACACGAAGTACGTGCTGGCGAACCCCGAGACCGCGACCGACACCGACTTCGCCAACATCGAGGCCGTGGTCGGCCACGAGTACTTCCACAACTGGACCGGCAACCGCGTGACCTGCCGCGACTGGTTCCAGCTGAGCCTGAAGGAAGGCCTCACGGTGTTCCGCGACCAGGAGTTCTCGGCCGACATGGCCGGCGGCGCCACCGACGAAGCCGCGCGCGCCACCAAGCGTATCGAGGACGTGCGCGTGCTGCGCCAGTTGCAGTTCGCCGAGGACGCGGGTCCGATGGCGCACCCGGTGCGTCCGGAGAGCTTCGTCGAGATCAACAACTTCTACACGATGACGGTCTACGAGAAAGGCTCGGAAGTCGTGCGGATGTATCAGACGCTGTTCGGCCGCGACGGCTTCCGCAAGGGCATGGACCTGTACTTCAAGCGTCACGACGGCCAGGCCGTGACCTGCGACGACTTCCGCCACGCGCTCGCCGATGCGAACGGCCGCGATCTCGCGCAGTTCGAGCGCTGGTACAGCCAGGCCGGCACGCCGCGCGTGTCGGTGCGCACCCGCTACGACGCCGCGCAGCGGCGTTACAGCGTGACGCTCACGCAAGGCTACGGCGAGGCCGCGCCGGCCGCGCGCGAAACGCAGAAGGGACCGCTGCTGATTCCGTTCGCGATCGGCCTGATCGGCAAGGACGGCGCGGATCTGCCGCTGCAACTGGAAGGCGAGGCCCAGGCGTCGGCCACGACCACGCGCGTACTCGAATTCACGCAGACCGAGCAGACCTTCACGTTCGTCAACGTCGCGCAGGAACCGCTGCCGTCGCTGCTGCGTAATTTCTCCGCGCCGGTGATCGTCGAGTACGACTATTCGGCGGATCAACTGGCGTTCCTGCTCGCGCACGACAGCGATCCGTTCAACCGCTGGGAAGCCGGTCAGCGGCTTGCCACCCGCGAGTTACTGACGCTCGCCGCGCGCGCCGCCAGCGGCGCGCCGCTGCAGCTCGACGATTCGGTGGTCGCCGCGTTCGCGCGCGTGCTGACCGACGAAACGCTTTCGCCCGCGTTCCGCGAACTGGCGCTGATGCTGCCGTCCGAGGCGTATCTGGCCGAGCAGATGACGGAGTCGAATCCGGCGGCAGTGCATGCGGCGCGGCAGTTCGTGCGCAAGCGCCTCGCCAACGCGCTGAAGGGCGACTGGCTCGCCGTGTACGACCGGCATCGCACGCCGGGCGACTATGAAGCCACGCCGGACGCGTCGGGTCATCGCGCGCTGAAGAATCTCGCGCTGTCGTATCTCGCCGAACTGGACGATCCGGCCGAAGCCGTGCGTCTCGCGTCCGCGCAATACGACGCGGCCAACAACATGACCGACCGCGCGGCCGCGCTCTCGGCGTTGCTGAATGCGGCAGCGGCGGCGGTGGAAAACGGCGCTGCCGGCGGCGCCGAAGGCACCGACGCACAGCGCGCGCTGGACGACTTCTATCGACGCTTCGAGAACGAACCGCTCGTCATCGACAAATGGTTCGCATTGCAGGCCACGCAGCGCGGCAGCGCGAAGCGTCCGGTGATCGACATCGTGCGCAAGTTGATGGCGCATCCGGCCTTCAACCTGAAGAACCCGAATCGCGCGCGCTCGCTGATCTTCAGCTTCTGCGCGGCGAACCCCGCGCAGTTCCATGCCGAGGACGGCTCGGGTTATGCGTTCTGGGCCGACCAGGTGATTGCGCTCGATGCGATCAATCCGCAGGTTGCCGCCCGCCTCGCCCGCTCGCTCGAACTGTGGCGCCGCTTCACGCCGACGCTGCGCGATGGTATGCGCGCCGCGCTGGAAAAGGTGGCCGCGCAGGTGAAGTCGCGCGACGTGCGCGAGATCGTGGAGAAAGCGCTGGCGTGACGTTCTGCTGAACGCTGAAATCGTAGGGATGAGCCGGCACGCGTTGCCGGCTTTTTTTCGTCCTGAATTTGCCTCGGCGCGGGTGGTCCTGGGTAGTCGCGGCTCGTCGTCTTATGTGGCATCGGCCATTCGGCTGACTGTTCGAACGCCGCGCGAAGGGTGAAAGTAAACGCATTCAATTAACGGTTTACGTTTAACGCATCGCGTTATATCATCCCATGATCACGACATTCGGCAACAAGGCTACGGCGGCAATCTTCGAGGGCAAGTTCGTGCGGTCACTGCCTCTGAACATGCAGACACTCGCACGGCGCAAGCTCCTGATGATCGACGCCGCCGACTCCGTCCAGAACCTGCACGCGCCGCCCGGCAACCGGCTCGAATCGTTGCAAGGCGACCGTTGCGGGCAATGGAGCATCCGCATCAACACGCAGTGGCGCATCTGCTTCCACTTCGTCGAGGGGGAGGCGCTCAATGTCGAGATTGTCGACTATCACTGATTATTGGGAGAGCAGCATGGTCATCAAACGCTCCGAACTGAGCGGCGTCGATTTCTCGGACGTCGCCACCGGCGACAACATCCCGGAAATCCACCCGGGCGAGATTCTGCGTAGCGAGTTTCTCGACCCGCTCGGCATGTCCGTCAATGCGCTGGCGCTCGCGCTGCGCGTGCCGGCACCGCGCATCAACGACGTCGTCCGCGGCAAGCGCGCGATCTCGGCGGACACCGCGCTGCGGCTCGAACGCTATCTGGGCGCGAGCGCGCAGTTCTGGCTCAATCTGCAGATCGCCTACGACCTGCGCGTCGCCACGGCGGCCTCCGGCGCGCAGATCACGCGCGAAATCGAGCCCATGCCGAAGGCGGACCGGCCGAAGCTGCCCAGAATGAGCCCCGAGCACGCGCGCGCCGCCGCGCTCGCCACCAGTCTGCGCCGCGACGCGGAAGAGGAAAGACCGCGGCGCAAGGCCTGAAACACGCCGCGCGTCCGCCGGCCGCTCGCCCTCTCCTGCAAAAGCACGGAGCGGACACAACGAAAGGTTAAAATCGGGATATTCCTCAAGCCTTCCCGGAGTACAGCATGTCTTTGCAACGTCGTACCACTCTCACGAAATACCTGATCGAACAGCAGCGCGAGACCAACAACCTGCCGGCCGATCTGCGTCTGTTGATCGAAGTCGTCGCGCGGGCGTGCAAGGCGATCAGCTATCACGTCAGCAAGGGCGCGCTCGGCGATGCGCTCGGCACGGCGGGCAGCGAGAACGTGCAAGGCGAGGTGCAGAAGAAGCTCGACATCCTGTCGAACGAAATCCTGCTTGAAGCGAATGAATGGGGCGGCAACCTGGCCGGCATGGCATCCGAGGAAATGGAGCAGTTCTTCCCGATCCCGGCCAACTATCCGAAGGGCGAATACCTGCTGGTGTTCGATCCGCTCGACGGTTCGTCGAACATCGACGTCAACGTGTCGATCGGCACGATCTTCTCGGTGCTGCGTTGCCCTGACGGCCAGCAGCCCACCGAACAGTCGTTCCTGCAACCGGGCACACAGCAGGTCGCCGCCGGTTATGCGGTGTACGGCCCGCAAACGGTGCTGGTGCTGACCACCGGCAACGGCGTGAACTGCTTCACGCTCGACCGCGAACTCGGTTCGTGGGTGCTCACGCAAAGCGACATGCGCATTCCGGTCGAGACGCGTGAATTCGCAATCAACGCGTCGAACGAGCGCCACTGGTACGCGCCGGTCGAGCAATACATCGGCGAGTTGAAGGCAGGCAAGGAAGGTCCGCGCCAGAGCGACTTCAACATGCGCTGGATCGCGTCGATGGTGGCGGATGTGCACCGTATCCTGAATCGCGGCGGCATCTTCATGTACCCGGCCGACAAGCGCACGCCGGACAAGCCCGGCAAGCTGCGTCTGATGTACGAGGCGAACCCGATGGCATTCATCGTCGAGCAGGCGGGCGGCGCCGCGACGAACGGCGAGAAACGCATTCTGGACATTCAGCCGAAGAGCCTGCACGAGCGTGTGGCTGTGTTCCTCGGCTCGAAGAACGAGGTCGATCGTGTGACCCGATATCACCTCGACGCAAAAAAATGAAGAAAGGGGCTTGCCAAGCTCGTAAAAGAGTCCCTATAATCTCGTTTCTCCTGATGCCGGAATAGCTCAGACGGTAGAGCAGCGCATTCGTAATGCGAAGGTCGGGGGTTCGATTCCTCTTTCCGGCACCATCAAGATTCAAGCAAAAAGCCCAGTCCTCGCGACTGGGCTTTTTGCTTTTCAACGCGCATCTTTATCGCGCAGCAACGGATCGACAACGGTGACGATCCGGCCGTGCGCCGATCACCCGCGCGAACTCCATCTGTCGAACGGCGCGGTCATCATGAGATTGCGCGCCGCCATCGAATCGCCGTCGTTCGCCTGCCCGGTTTTCGGTGTGTCGTACGCGGCAATCGCTTCGCGCGGCGCCGACGAAAACCACATGATCTTGCCCGCGCATTCGATGCCGACCTGGCGGCCATCCCAGTACACCGCGTTTTCCATGCCCCGCTCCCTTCGTCCGGATGAAATGACACTCTTCCGCGGACAGGAGACGGTGTCCGTTGGCCATCGCACGCAATGCGGGAAATGTTTTACGCGCAGCAACGCGCCATGACGCGACTCGTACCTAACCCGCGCGCTTCTCTTTCAGGAAATCGATCAGCGCCCGCAGCTTGAGCGGCATCTGCGCGCGGCTCGCGGTGTACAGATAGAAGCCCGGAAAAACCGGACACCAGTCATCCAGCACGCGCAGCAAACGGCCATCCGCCAGCGGTTCACGCACGTAGTCCTCGATCACGTGCAACAGACCGACACCTTGCAGCGCAGCCTGCACCATCGTGCGCAGATCGTTGGTCACCAGCGAGCCGCGCGTATCGACTTCGAACACGCGCGCGGAGTCATCGGGGGCCGCGAACTCCCAGCGGTAGATGCCGCCGCTTGTCGCGAAACGGTAACGCAGACAATCGTGTGCGGCGAGATCGGCCGGCGTCCCGGGACGAGGATAGCGCTCGAAATACGCAGGCGAACCGGCCACCACGATACGGATCTCGCCGCTCAACGGCACCGCCACCATGTCCTGCGCGACGCGCTCCCCAAGCCGGATGCCAGCATCGAAACCTTCGCCGACGAGGTCGGCCAGACCATCGTCCAACGTCAAATCGAGACGAATCTGCGGATAACGGCGCGTGAACTCCGCCAGGTGCGGCAATACCAGCAACTCGCCCGCGATCCTCGGCAAATTGATACGCAGCGTGCCGGCGGGCTGATCGCGGGTTTCGTCGAGCGCCTCGAACGCCGCCTCCAGTTCGCCAAGAGCGGGTTGCACGCGCGCGAGAAACTGCGCGCCCGCCTCGGTCAGCGCGACGCGCCGCGTGGTCCGGTTGAACAGCCGGACGTTCAACTGCGTTTCCAGCGCGCGGATGCTTTGCGACAGCGCGGATGCCGTCACCCCGGTTGCGGCCGCGGCATGCGTGAAACTGCCGTGACGCGCGACGCTGGCGAACGCCATCAACGCCGGCAGTTGAGCGGGATCCATCGCGACTCCACTATTAAGTCAAACTTCATAATCCTTGCAGACAACGGGTATTTTTCCACGAAAAGAACTGGAGCACGATGGCGCCATCGATTCATTCTTCTTCACACCCTCGCAAGGAGACAGTCATGACGATGAACCGCTATAGCCTGCTCGGCCGCTCGGGCCTGCGTGTCAGCCCGATCGCGCTCGGCACGATGACCTTCGGCACCGAGTGGGGCTGGGGTGCCGACGAAAAAGCGGCGCAGCGCCTGTTCGACCTGTATGTGGATGCGGGCGGCAACTTCGTCGATACCGCCGATTTGTACACGGAAGGCACGAGCGAAACCTGGCTTGGCCGCTTCGTCGCGGCACGCGGACTGCGCGACCGGCTGGTCATCGCGACGAAATACGGTTACAACGCCGAGTCAGGCAATCCGAACGCGGGCGGCAACCATCGCAAGAACCTGCTGCGCGCGCTCGACAGTTCACTGAAGCGTCTCGGCACCGACTACATCGACCTCTATTACCTGCATACGTGGGACCGCGTCACGCCGGTCGACGAAGTGATGCGCGCGATGGACGACGCAGTGCGCGCCGGCAAGATCCGCTATGTCGGCCTGTCCGACACGCCGGCCTGGTTCGCCGGTCGCGCACAGACGCTCGCCGACTGGCGCGGTTTCGAGCCGGTCGCCGCCATGCAGCTCGAATATTCGATGATCGAGCGCAACGCGGAGAACGAGTTCGCCGACCTGGCCGCCAATCTCGGCATGGGCCTCGTGCCGTGGAGCCCACTCGGCATGGGCGTGCTATCCGGCAAGTACCGCCCGTCTCAAGGCGCAGCCGCGAGCTTTTCCGGCGACGGCCGCCTCGCCGCGATGGCCAGCGCGCCGCCGCCGGGCTTCGACAAGCTGACCGAGCGCAATTTCCGCATCGTCGCGGAGCTGGAATCGGTCGCCAACGAAGCCGGCCGGCCGATGGCGCAGGTCGCGCTGAACTGGCTGCATCAGAAGCGCGGCGTGTCGAGCATCATCGTCGGCGCGACGCGGCCGGAGCAACTGCAGGAATCGCTCGGCTCGCTCGATTTCACGCTCGCGCCCGAGTTGATCGCGCGGCTCGACGCGATATCCGAACCGGCCCGGCCGTTCCCCTACTACATGTTCGCCGATGGCCATCAAGCGCGCATTCACGGCCAGGTGGAAGTCGCCGATAAGCCCGCAAGCTACGCGACGCCATTGAAAATTCCGGCGCCGGCAGCCTGAAAAACGGCGAACAAAGCGACGAGCGTCGCAAAAACATAAGGCCCTGTGTTCGCTGCGGAACACAGGGCCTTTTCATTTGCACGAAAACTCGTAAAAACGACGCGCGAGCGTCAACGAATTCAGCGAATGGATCGTTTACGAAAAGATTAGGGGGACGAATGGCCCGCCAAATGAATCGGTAATTGACGAACGTTCGGTTTGGTAACGGGAAAATCCTGCCGATGCCGCATTGCACAAAAATCGTTTCAGTTTGTTCATATCAACAGACTGAGTGCGCAACGCGCAGCGGACGAGAAGCAGACCCGCGCGAAGCCCGTGGAGCAAGGCTGACGGACGATGGCGAGAGGAAACTTGGATTGATATGAATGACAGCGGATAAGCAGACAAGCCGCATGCAACCGATAAATTCTATTCAAACACCCTCTTCAATTGTCAGCTTGTGCCGTTAAAGCAACAAACAACATGTGAGCTGCATCAGCTGCTGGTGCAAAACGGGGACCGAGGCAGATAATCGGTTTGTAAAGGAGAAAGATCATGGATGCCAAACCAACGAAAATTCCGACCCCGGACAAGGTTTTCAGCCCGGATCCGGAACCCGCTGGCGTCGAGTTTCTGGGTGCTGAACTGCCGGAGCACGTTCGCGCCTTTTTCGACGAACAACGCAAGTCGTGCGACTCGAAGTAATCGGGGCGTGGCGCGATGCAGCATCGGTGGCCGTGCGTGACGCGCACGGCGCGGATTGGATCGCGCGCGAGCATGGGTCTCGCGTTCTGCTGTCAACGGGGTTAATGACCTTCTGAAGCCGACGCCCGGCTGCACGCCCGGCGTCCGGTTGTGCTCGTCCGTCGCGGTGCGTTGGAATGTTGCAGATGTCGCCATGGCCGGCTGCTCGAATGCCGCGCCATCGTGTAGTTCATCATCGTGATGAACACGCCTGCCCGATCGGGCATCGTCTATTCTTCTGGTTTTTCTTCCGCGGCCGACCGGCCACCGACCTGTCCATGAATCGTTCGTCCCGCTTTGGCGCGTCATGCGCGCTTGCATTGCTTGTCGCCCTCGCATTCGCACCCGCGCCCGCCGCCGCCGATGGCGACGACACCGCCCTCACCAATCTGATCGCCCTGGCATCGCAGCGACTTGCGCTCGCGGAACCGGTCGCACGCTGGAAATGGGCGAATCACCAGGCGATCACCGATACGCCGCGCGAAAACGCGTTGCTGGCCGATGTCGCGAAACGCGCGGCTACTGCAAATGTCGATCCCGCATTCGCTCGCGCGTTCTTCCAGGATCAGATCGACGCGAGCAAGGACGTACAGAACGCGCTGTTCGCCGAGTGGCGCGCCACGCAGCCGCCGCAAGGCCCGGCGCCTGATCTCGCAACCAGCACGCGACCGCAGTTGGACCGCTTGACTCAGGCCATGGTGACGGGGCTCGCGCGCGTACAACCGCTGCGCGCGACGCCGGATTGTCCGTCGCGGGTCGCGCAGGCTCTGGCTAACTGGAAATCGCTGACACGTTACGACTCCACGCGTTCGAGCGCGCTAACGCACGCGCTTGGTCACGTATGCGACTCGGGCGGCGTCGGCGCGACCGGTTAAGAAGCGCGCGTTCGTACTCGCCGATGGGTTTGGTCGTGCGCTCGCACTCTTTGGCGCTGCGTTATACAGCGCGCTTCGGCTCAGCTCGAGCTACCAGGCTCAGGCAAGCCCCGTGACCGACGCGTCGGTCGTCACGCTGAGCGGCATCACACGCAAACCTCGCGCAAGATGGCTCTGCAGGATGCGGTAGGTCGACAACTCGAACGGCCCTGTCACGCTCGACGCGTGCAGATCAGTCGCCTGCGCGAGCGACGCCGCGTGACCCAGATAACACCAGCGATCGACGACGTGAAACGCACGCGCCTGCGACGCCTCCTCGCGCTCCTCGAAAACGATCGGGCCTTGAAACGGCCAAGGCGCATCCGTCGGATCGCTCTTCCCGACGCGCGGCACACGGTTATGTCCGGGGCGCAGAGTTGCGATCCATTGCGCCTCCGCCAGCATTGCGCCCAACTCGCCGCCGGTCGCGCGCCATTCGACGCGCCGCACCTGCTGCGCAAGCCGAATATCCTTCGACGACCGGCGCTCGCCGGTCAAATGCGCACGCAAGCGCTGACGCACGCGCACGCTTCGTCCGACGTACAACGGCAGGTCGTCGTCGCCATAGAACGCGTAGACGCCGCATCCGGCCGGCGCGGCGTCCAGCAGATCCTCCGTTATTTCGCCCGCCAGCCGGTAGCGCCGCGTAGTGCGCTCGATCTGCGCCCGCAGCACATTCAACGGCACGAGATCGTGCAGGCGCTGCCAGAACTGCCAGATCAGATCGGCATCGGCGAGCGCGCGGTGGCGGTCCGACGGTACCAACGCGTGACGCTCGACCAGCGCATCCAGTCCATGACGTTTTTCCGCGGGAAAGAGCGCGCGCGACAGACGCACCGTGCACAGCACGTCCGGATCGAAGGCAATACCGGCGCGCCGGAACTCGCCGCGCAGAAAACCACGGTCGAAACTCGCGTTGTGTGCGACGAACAATTTACCGTTCAGGCGCTCGAACAGCGCTGGCGCGACCGATTCGAAGGTCGGCGCGCCGCGCACCATCGCGTTGGTGATGCCCGTGAGTTGCTGGATAAAGGATGGAATCGGCTGCTGCGGATCGACGAGGCTGCTCCAGCGCGATACGCCGGCGGGTCCGACTTCGACCACACCGATCTCCGTAATGCGGTGCTCGCTGGTGGAACCGCCGGTGGTCTCGAGATCGACGAAAACGATCGGGCCGTCTAACGCCGGCTCCGGCAAAAGCTGTTCAGACATGGAAAGGAATACTTTGGACGCGTGACTTTGCGGCAAGTATGCACCAGTTGGCGGGCGTGTAGCTGGATTGCATCGGATGATCTGCGACGGACAGCGATACCCTGCATGGCCGCAATATGCGCCCTGGCGGACAATGCTTTTAAATGCAGAATAACTTCGTTTTCAACGACCTTAAGATTATTCTTAATTCACACATCTCCTGACTGCAACTTGATTAAAATCAAATCATCAGGGCTTTTGAAACAGCCAAAAATTGACGCACATCCAATTAAACAGGCATGAAAAAGCCCTCGCTTTTCGGCGAGGGCTTACGTACGAACGCCGCGCGAGCGGCGAGGCACGGCTTAAAGCGGCTGGATGTTCGCTGCCTGCTTGCCCTTCGGGCCAGTCTTGACGTCGAACGACACGCGCTGGTTTTCCTTCAATGATTTGAAGCCTTCCGAACGAATTTCAGAGAAATGCGCGAAGAGATCTTCGCCACCCGAATCCGACGTGATGAAGCCAAAGCCCTTAGCATCGTTGAACCATTTGACGATACCAGTTTCCATGTTCCAATTTCCTTCGAGGATTTAAAAAAAGCGGGCAATGCCCTCAAACCGAATATCACTGTCAAACTATCCACTATGGATTATTTCAGACAGCCTAATCCGTCAATCAGATCGGCCAGGTGAATTCAGCAATGCCGTTATACGGGCAACGAAGAATCGTCGTCAAGCGAATTTTTAATATTCGTTTAGCGCGCAACACGCTAAGCGTCGCACATAACAAATCGGCAATGTTTATCGCATATCTCGATATCGTCTGAATAAATTTCGCGTCATTATTACTTATCAATGACGGAGGTATGCGAGATAGAGGAAATTATTTCTTGCAAAGCTGCAAATCTGTAACAAATTATGTTTTTAGTAAGTGTTTTTCCGAGTTGATAGCGTGCAATCGCATCAGCATCATGGGATCAGAAGTTGTCGTAATGCGTATTGGGAGATTGTCATGCTGTTTAGTGAACTTCGCCGCATCATTTCGTGGCTCACGCGATCGTCGACACAGACGCAAGCAGGTCGATCCGAAGCATCCGCGGAAACAGAAGACTCCGCTCTCCAGTTCGAACCTGTATGGCATGGCGATCACTGGCAAAACCTGCTGGCCTCTCCCATGGACGCACGCCGCTACGTGATGGAAGACTGGAGCGTGCCGGCGTCTTCCGACTGGCGCACCGCCGAGGGCCTCGCGCCCGCGCGCTGATCGGCTAGCCGCCAACTGGCCTTGTCGACGCCCATAAAAAAAGCGCGACTGGAAAGTCGCGCCGACAAAGGTTTGGAGATCTTTTTCGTCAACGAAAAAGTCTGCTTCGAAAAGCAGAAATTTCAGTATAGCGGTTAAGATTCATACGATTATTCACACAATTAACAATCATCTATTTCATTCGCGACAACAATCAATTTTTACATCCTGTCGTTGTTGTTTTTTTGGTCAATTACTGTAGTAAATCAGCAACGCCGAACCCGCCCGCGCCATCACCCATCTTCCCGAATATCGCTAGAAGCCTTTATTGGCAAGGCTTTAACCGCGTTCGCGTATCGTTTCTGATCACGTAATACTTTATTGCGCAAATCGGAACGTCCATCTCGCAAGCTGTCTCTCTACACTCTGCCTAACCGGAAACCAGCGCGGTTCTGCTTTACGCGCATCTCACACGGATCACGCCTCTCGCAGCGCCCGCGTGGGGGTCTCCCTAAAGCCTGGGTTCAACACCCACTCTCGCTCTCGGAGTTACAAGATGATGAAGAAGACACTCATGGTCGCTGCCCTCACGGGCGTTTTTGCAACGGCTGCACAAGCTCAAAGCAGCGTGACGCTGTACGGCTTGATCGACGCCGGCATCACTTATACGAACAACCAGCATGGCCATAGCAACTGGCAAGAAACCAGCGGTTCGGTGAATGGCAGCCGTTGGGGCCTGCGCGGTGCGGAAGACCTCGGTGGCGGTCTGAAGGCCATCTTCACGTTGGAAAACGGTTTCGGCATCAATGACGGCACGCTGAAGCAAGGCGGCCGCGAATTCGGCCGTCAGGCTTTCGTGGGTCTGGCAAGCGACCAGTTCGGCGCTGTGACCCTCGGCCGTCAATATGACAGCATGGTCGACTACGTCGCTCCGCTGGCCCTGACCGGCACGCAATACGGCGGCACGCAGTTCGCGCACCCGTTCGACAACGACAACCTGAACAACTCGTTCCGCGTGAACAACTCGGTCAAGTACCAAAGCGCGAACTACGGTGGCTTCAAGTTCGGCGCGTTGTATGGGTTCTCGAACCAGGCTGACGGCTTCGCGAACAACCGTGCTTACAGCGCTGGCGCGTCGTACAACTGGGGCGGCCTGAACCTCGCTGCTGCATACCTGCAACTGAACAGCAACGGCGCGACCGGCGCACAAGCCGCGTTCAATTCGGGCGGCGCAGTGTCGAGCGACAACACGTTCTTTGCTGGCCGTCAGCAAACGTGGGGCGCGGGTGCGAACTACGCGTTCGGCCCGGCAACCGTCGGCCTGGTGTACTCGCAAACGAATCTGTCGGGTCTGGCTGGCATCGGCGCAGGCGCGTCGGGTCAATCGGCAGGCGTCGGCGGCTTCGGCGGCGGCAGCGCTCACTTCCAGAACTTCGAAGCGAACGCTCGCTATGCGCTGACGCCGGCAGTCAGCGTTGCGGGTTCGTACACGTACACGAAGGCAAGCCTGGCTGGTACGCGTCCGCACTGGAACCAGTTCAATCTGCAAACCGCGTACGCGCTGTCCAAGCGTACCGATGTGTACCTGCAAGGCGAATACCAGCAAGTCAACGACGGCGCGATCGTCGACGCCGACATCAATGGTCTGGCTGCTTCGGGCAACAACAAGCAAGTCGCTGTGACCGCTGGTCTGCGTCACCGCTTCTAAAGCGGCAAGCCACTCCAGCCGTATCGAAGGCGCCGTTCGCGGCGCCTTTTTTTATGTGCCTTCCTTATGCCCGGCCGCTGCCGCGAATATCTGGGCGCTGGAGAAAAGGCCGCGCGTGCATGCGTTGCACAGCGCCGCCTCAGCTTTATTGCGTAAAGCGCAAGCGCTCCCTCCAAGCGCTTCTAGCCACCGAGATCCGGCGGCGGATACTTAACGTCGAGTATGTCGATCGCTTGTGGGCCAGCCGGCGTGTACAGCGTGACCGTATCGCCGACCTTTGCCTTGAGTAGCGCGCGCGCAATCGGCGAAATCCAGCTCACATGACCGATATCGAGATCGACCTCGTCGATGCCGACCACCGTGACGGTGTGGTCCTCGCCATCTTCGGTCGCATAGCTCACCGTTGCGCCGAAGAACACCTGATCGACGTTCTCCTGCTTGCTGCTGTCGACTACTTCCGCCAGATCGAGTCGTTTGGTCAGAAAGCGGATTCGCCGGTCGATCTCACGCAGCCGACGCTTGCCATAGATGTAATCGCCGTTTTCCGAGCGATCTCCATTCGATGCCGCCCAGGACACGAGCTTGACCACCTCGGGCCGTTCGACGTCGATCAATTGCAGCAGTTCGTCACGCATGCGCCGATAGCCGGCGGGCGTGATGTAGTTCTTGGTACCAGCAGGGACATCGGGCTGGGCGACGTCGAGGTCGTCGTCGTTCTCTTCACTCGACTCTTTGACAAAGGCCTTGTTCATGATCATCCGTTGACTGCAGCAATCGACTGCCCATCAAGGGTACACGATCGGGACCGTGTGACAAATCATCGTGACACGCTTCCATTTTTCAAAACCTTTGCTATAATCTCGTTTCTGCGTGCGGCTGTAGCTCAGTTGGATAGAGTACTTGGCTACGAACCAAGGGGTCGTGGGTTCGAATCCTGCCAGCCGCACCACTTATTCGAGGGCCTCCCTCCGGGGAGGCCCTCATGTTTTACCCCGGTTTCATTGCAGTAATAATGCGTCACCCGTTTTAGCGTGCGGCTGTAGCTCAGTTGGATAGAGTACTTGGCTACGAACCAAGGGGTCGTGGGTTCGAATCCTGCCAGCCGCACCACCTATAGAGGGCCTTCCAATCGGAAGGCCCTTTGTTTTTTACTCGGCGATTTGTGTTCGACAAAATTTAAGCGACGGCCGAGGCCAAGCCGGTCGTCATGCTTCATCCGACGCAAAGAGACGACAGCCCTACCTGATCGCGCTGCCCGGTCACCACCGGGCAAAAGCCGTCTCGCCCCGCTATCGCGGAGCCGACTGAATATCGCCGATCTGCCCATCCGGGCTCGGCACATCGGCGAACGAACTCCCCTCCGCTACGTCCCCGCCAAACGGCCGCGCTTGCATGCCGGCGAGCGTTTGCGCCTCGCGCAACACGTCGTTCACGCTCTCGCCGAACCGGCTTTCGACGAACGCTCGCAGCAAGGCCTCGCGCAGCGACTCGCCCCGCCCCTCCACGGTCCGATGAGCGCCCTCGAAATCCGCAACACAATACGCAGCCCCCGCTGCGGTTCGCTCACACACCTCAAGCCGCTGCGCTCGCTCCAGCACGACAGCCGCGGCCTCCCACGACGCGGAAGGCGTAAATCGCCCGTCCCATGGTCGCCCACGATCGTTACCGCGGATCGCAACGGTTTCGCCACTATCGGTAAAGTAGATTTCGCGCACGAAGTCGTGCAGGCTGCGGGCAACCCAATAGTCGAGCGCGAAACCGGTAAGGTCGGCTACTTTCATGTGCGTTCTCCCTGACGAACAGGTGAGACTCGCCGGCAACCGAGGCGTTCAGGCGAAGTGCAAATAGCGCGCGGACATTGAACCGGCTTAAACGGACGCGCCCGCAGAATGCAAAAAGGCGCGCCGCAGCGCGCCTTCAGCCCAAACAAATCGTACAACACAGCGAACTCAGTAATCCGCCCGCTCGCGGTCGATACGCATGCCGCCGTCGTGCCGATGATGCCCTTCCTCGCTCGGCCGCTCGCGCGCAATACGCATGACGTCCGGATTGGTCCGCACACGGCGCATCACGTTGGCCAGGTGCACGCGATCGCTGACTTGAATCACGAAACGCAACACCGTGGATTCCTGCGACAGATCTTCGTCCATCGCGATGTGGACGATGTTCGCGTCCGCCGACGTGATATCCGCCGCGACGCGCGCAAATACGCCCTTCGTGTTCTTGACCAGCACCTTCACCGCGACATCGAACAGACGGCCAGGCTGCGGCGCCCACGCGACGTCGATCCAGCGGCCCGGATCGCGCTTGTGGATGCGCTGCGCGACGCGGCAGTCGGTGGTATGGATCGCCATCCCGAGACCGATGCCGATATAGCCCATGATGTCGTCGCCCGGAATCGGCCGGCAGCACGCGGACAGTTGCACCGACATACCCTCGGTGCCCGTGATGACCACCGGCGGCGCATGCGGCAGATCGGAATGCGCGCGCGAACCGTCGTCGTCGGCATCGCGGCCGCTCATCAGCACTTCGATGCGCTTGGCCATGACCGCCGCGACACGCCGGCCGAGGCCGATGTCCGCGAAAATCTCCTGGCGATTCTTGTTGCCGGTCCACTGGACCAGTTTTTCCCAGGCTTCCGGCGTCACGTCCGACAGCGCAAACCCGTAGCCCTTCAGCGCCTGATCGACGAGACGCTCGCCGAGCTGCACCGACTCGTTCAGACGCATGGTCTTCAGATAATGCCGGATCGCCGAACGCGCCTTGCCGGAGCGGACGAAACCGAGCCACGCCGGATTCGGCTTCGAGTACGGCGCCGTAATGACTTCGACGATGTCGCCGCTCTTCAACTCGGTACGCAGCGGCAGCAGTTCGTTGTTGATCTTCACCGCGACGCACTGGTTGCCCAGGTCGCTGTGGATCGAATACGCGAAGTCGAGCGCGGTGGCGCCGCGTGGCAGCGCCATGATCTTCGACTTCGGCGTGAACACGTAGACCGCATCCGGGAACAGATCGATCTTCACGTGCTCGAGGAATTCGCTTGAATCGCCCGCTTCGCTCTGAATGTCGAGCAGCGACTTCAGCCACTGATGCGCGCGCTTCTGCACGTCGTTCAGATCCGCGCCGCCGTTCTTGTACAGCCAGTGCGCGGCCACGCCGGCCTCGGCGATTTCGTGCATCTTGCGCGTACGCACCTGAAACTCGATCGGCGCGCCGAACGGGCCGACCAGCGTGGTGTGCAACGACTGATAGCCGTTGACCTTCGGAATCGCGATGTAGTCCTTGAACTTGCCCGGCACCGGCTTGTACAGCGCATGCAGCGCGCCGATGCAGGTGTAGCACTCCAGCGCGCTGTCGACCACCACGCGGAAACCGTATACGTCCAGCACCTGCGAGAACGACAACTGCTTGTCGCGCATCTTCTTGTAGATACTGAAGATGGTTTTCTCGCGGCCGGTGACCTCGGCGTCGAGCTTCGCGTCGGCAATCGCGCGCTGCACCGACTCCAGAATCTTGCCCACCACCTCGCGCCGGTTACCGCGCGCCGCCTTGACGGCTTTTTCGAGCGTGGCGTAACGGTGCGGGTTGAAGTTCGCGAAGCTCAGGTCCTGCAGCTCGCGATAGGTATTGTTCAGACCGAGCCGATGCGCGATCGGCGCGTAGATGTCCAGCGTTTCGCGCGCGACCCGGCGGCGCTTTTCCGGCGGCACCGCGCCCAGCGTGCGCATGTTGTGCAGCCGGTCGGCGAGCTTGACCAGAATGACGCGGACGTCGCGCGCCATGGCGAGCAGCATCTTGCGGAAGTTTTCCGCCTGCGCTTCCTCGCGATTGCGAAACTCCATCTTGTCGAGTTTCGACAACCCATCGACCAGTTCCGCGACCTTCGCGCCGAACCGCTCGGCGAGTTCGGCCTTGGTCACGCCCTGGTCTTCCATCACGTCATGCAGGAGCGCGGCCATGATCGACTGCGCGTCGAGATTCCAGCCGGCGCAGATTTCCGCGACGGCGACCGGATGCGTGATGTACGGCTCACCGCTCTGCCGGTACTGGCCGAGGTGAGCTTCGTCGCTGAAATGGAACGCCGCCTTGATGTCCTTGATTTCTTCCGGCTGCAGATAGCCGGACAGCGCGGACGTCAGTTTGGCGATGGAGACGACGTCATGCCGGCGCGGCTGCTCCGGCGTGGCGGTCGGTCCGAACAGATGGCGAAACGACTGTTCGAGGACCGCGTCGATGTATTTGCGTGCGGATGAGGGCGAGTCGGCGTCGTGTTCCGCTTCCGTGGCGGTGGGCGGTGTGGTACTCATGATCGCCTCCGTAGCGGTTTGGGTTGGACGCCGGTCTGCACGTTGATGCTATGACTTGAAGCCAATGAAGCTGATGCGTGATGCGGGTGCGGCAAATACAAAATGAAGCAGGATGAAGCCGATGCTGCAGGCGCGTGCCGGAATGAGCAAAAGCGCGCCGGACGAAAACCGAAAAACCTGCGTTAAACAGGCACCTTCTTCAGCATTTCGACGCCAACCTGGCCGGCAGCGATTTCGCGCAGCGCGACGACCGTGGGCTTGTCGCGGCTTTCGATCTTCGGCGTGTGGCCTTGAGCGAGCTGACGCGCGCGATAGGTCGCGGCGAGCGCGAGTTCGAAACGATTCGGGATCTGTTTCAGGCAGTCTTCGACGGTAATGCGGGCCATGTTTGGGTTCCTTCTCGATATGTTGCTTATTCTACCTTATGTGCTCGGTGCACCACCGCGCTCACGCGTGCGGCAGGTGGATGCCGAGCTGCACGAAAAGCTGCGTGTGGCGTGCATATTGCGACGCGAAGCGCGAGCGCGTCGCGGCCACCAGGCACTGCAATTCGCTGAGCGCGCGATCGAAGTTCTCGTTGATCACCACGTACTCCGCTTCGGCCGCGTGCGCCATCTCGCCACCGGCTGCAAGTAGCCGTCGCGTGATCACGTTCGGTTCGTCCTGACCGCGTTTCTTCAGACGCTCTTCGAGCGCTTCGAGCGATGGCGGCAGAATGAAGATCTCGACCGCGTTGCGAAACTGCTTCTTCACCTGCTGCGCGCCCTGCCAGTCGATTTCGAGCAGCACGTCATGGCCGCTTTTCATCTGCTCCTCGATCCAGACGCGCGAGGTGCCGTAGTAGTTGCCATGCACTTCCGCGCTCTCGAGAAACTCGCCGGTGTCGTGACGCGCCATGAAATCGTCGACGGTCGTGAAGTGGTAGTGCTCGCCGTCCTGCTCTTTCGGACGCGGCGGGCGCGTGGTGTACGAGATCGACAGACGGATCGCGTCGTCACCGGCGAGCAGCGCGTTCACGAGCGTGGATTTGCCCGCGCCCGACGGCGCCACCACCATGAACAGGTTGCCCGGATAAGTGCCGGCATAAGGATGGCGCGCTGCGCCGCTTTCGCGTGTGTGGTCGGTCATGTTCGTGTTGCTCCCGCTTTATTCCAGATTCTGTACTTGCTCGCGCATCTGTTCGATGAGCAGCTTCAGCGTCATCGACGAGTCCGCGAGTTCCTTCGCGGCCGCCTTCGAGCCGAGCGTGTTCGCCTCGCGATTCAGTTCCTGCATCATGAAGTCGAGGCGCTTGCCGACCTTGCCGCCTTTCTGGATCACGTGGCGCGTTTCGTTCAGATGCGCGGTAAGGCGCGACAGCTCTTCCGCGATGTCGATGCGGATGCCGTACATCGTCACTTCCTGGCGAATCCGCTCGTTGATCTCTTCGCGCGACACGATCGTCGCGGCCGCATCCGGCGCGGCGATGCCGAGCGCTTCCTGCAGCCGCTCGACGATCTTCTGCTGATGCTTGGCGATCAGCTCCGGCACCAGCGGCGTAATTTTCGTGACGATCGCTTCCATCTCGGTGACGTTGGCGATCAGCATGGTCGCGAGTTGCGCGCCTTCCCGGCCGCGCACGTCGATCAGATCGGTGATTGCCTGCTTGCCGCACGCGAGCACCGCATCGCGCAGTGTCTCGGGCGCGATGCCGGTTTCGGCGAGCACGCCCGGCCAGCGCAGAATTTCACCCGTGCGCAGACGGCCCGCTTCGGGGAACGTGGAGAGCACCGTGCGTTCGAGCAGCGCGAGTTGCGCCAGCGCGTCGCGGTTGATCGAACCCGCGTTGGCGGTCTGCTCGCTGCGCTGCAGGTTGATACGGATATCCACCTTGCCGCGCGACAGTTTGTTCATCAGCATTTCGCGCAGCGTCGGTTCGCAGACGCGCACGTCTTCCGGCATGCGGAAGTTCAGATCGAGAAAGCGCGAGTTCACGGTGCGCAGTTCGACCGATACGCTCACGCCGCCGGTGCCCGAGGCCGCGACGAGTTCGCGCGTGGCGCTCGCATAGCCAGTCATGCTGTAGATCATCGTAGTTCTCGCGATTGTGGCCATGCGCTCGACGATGGCCGGAGAGTCGAAGCGCCCGGCGTGTACGAGACGCGGGGCGGGAAACCGGCATTATCCCATTTTTGGCGAAAGGGCCGCCCCGAGTCGCCTGCCGCGATACCGGCCGGCGACTCGCGCAAGCCGATACGTGCAGCGGTGTTCGCGACAATCATGCGGCGATCGCGCGGCAACCTCACGGCGATCGCGCGGCGATCGCACAAGGATCACGCGACAAGCCGCGAACCGCGTCACACGTTCGGCGGTAAAATCGCCGTTTCCCTCCTGCTTTTCTCCATACCGATCCCGACATGAGCAATCAGACCCAACGCCCCAGCGGCCGTCAGGCAAATCAGCTGCGCGACGTGCGCATCACGCGTCACTACACGAAGCATGCGGAGGGCTCGGTGCTCGTCGAATTCGGCGACACCAAGGTCATCTGCACCGCGAGCATCGCCGAATCCGTGCCGTCGTTCCTGCGCGATCGTGGCCAGGGCTGGCTGACCGCCGAGTACGGCATGCTGCCGCGTGCCACGCACACGCGCAGCGACCGCGAAGCGGCGCGCGGCAAACAGACCGGCCGCACTCAGGAAATCCAGCGGCTGATCGGCCGCGCGCTGCGCTCGGTGTTCGATCTCGAGAAACTCGGCGCGCGCACGCTGCACATCGATTGCGACGTGATCCAGGCCGACGGCGGCACGCGCACCGCGAGCATCACCGGCGCGTTCGTCGCCGCGCATGACGCGGTGGCGAAACTGCTCGCCACCGGCCGCATCGAGAGCTCGCCGATCACCGACTATGTCGCCGCGATTTCGGTCGGCGTGTACGACGGCCTGCCGGTCCTCGATCTCGACTACGACGAAGACTCGCAGTGCGATACCGACATGAACGTGGTGATGACCGGCGCGGGTGGTTTCGTCGAAATTCAGGGCACCGCCGAAGGCGTGCCGTTCTCGCGCGACGAAATGAATGCGCTGCTCGATCTGGCGAGCGACGGCATCAACACGCTGGTCGCGAAACAGAAGGAAGCGCTGGAGCAGAAGAGTGAATGAGTTGCCTCCGGACGAAGGTGGGCTGGCGCCGGCATCGTCGTTGAAGAAGGTGGTGCTGGCGTCGAATAACGCGGGCAAGCTGCGCGAGTTCGCGGCGCTGTTCGGCGCGGCCGGCATCGAACTGATTCCGCAAGGCGCGCTGAATGTGCCCGAGGCGGAAGAGCCGTATCCGACCTTCGTCGAGAACGCGCTGACCAAGGCGCGCCACGCGGCGAAGCTGACCGGCCTGCCCGCGCTCGCCGACGATTCGGGTCTGTGTGTGCGCGCGCTGCGCGGCGCGCCCGGCGTCTATTCGGCGCGCTACGCGCAACTGGCCGGCGGCGAGAAAAGCGACGCCGCGAACAACGCGCGCCTCGTCGAAGCGTTGCGCGGTGAAACCGATCGTCGCGCGTACTACTTCTGCGTGCTGGCGCTGGTGCGTCACGCAGACGATCCCGAACCGCTGATCGCCGAAGGCCGCTGGCATGGCGAGATGCTCGACGCGCCGCGCGGCGAGCACGGCTTCGGCTACGACCCGTACTTCTTCCTGCCCGCGCTGAACGCGACCGCCGCGCAGCTCGAACCGGCGGTGAAGAACGCGGCCAGCCATCGCGCGATCGCGTTGCGGCAATTGCTCGCGCGTCTGACGGAGGAAGCGTGATTCCGATCAAGCCGGCGCCCGCCGACATCGGCAACGGCGTGATCAAGGCGTTCACGTCGCCGGGCAGCATCCGTTTGACGTCGCTGCCGCCGTTGGCGCTGTACGTGCACTTCCCATGGTGCGTGCGCAAGTGTCCGTATTGCGATTTCAACTCGCACGAATGGAAGGGCGACGCGTTCCCCGAGAACGATTATCTCGACGCGTTGCGCGCCGATCTCGAACTGGCGCTACCGTTGGTGTGGGGGCGGCAGGTGCATACGGTGTTCATCGGCGGCGGGACGCCGAGTCTGTTGTCGGCGGCGGGACTCGACCGGATGCTGTCGGACATCCGCGCGCTGCTGCCGCTCGACGCGGATGCCGAAATCACGCTCGAAGCGAACCCCGGCACGTTCGAAGCCGACAAGTTCGCGCAGTTTCGCGCGAGCGGCGTGAACCGGCTGTCGGTGGGAATTCAGAGTTTCAACGAAGCGCATCTGAAGGCGCTCGGCCGGATTCACGACGCGTCGCAGGCACGGCATGCGGTCGAAGTCGCCGCCAACACGTTCGACAACTTCAATCTCGACCTGATGTTCGCGTTGCCGGGACAGACGCTCGCCGAATGCCAGGCCGATATCGACACGGCGTTGTCGTTCGCGCCGCCGCATCTGTCGCTGTACCACCTGACGCTCGAACCGAACACGCTGTTCGCGAAGTTTCCGCCCGCGCTGCCCGACGACGACGCCTCCGCCGACATGCAGGACTGGATTCACGAGCGCACCAGCGCCGCCGGTTACGGCCGTTACGAAGTGTCGGCGTATGCGCAGCCGCATCGGCAGAGCAAACACAATCTGAATTACTGGCGCTTCGGCGACTATCTCGGCATCGGCGCGGGCGCGCATACCAAGCTGTCGTTTCCGAACCGGGTGCTGCGCCAGGTGCGCTACAAACATCCGTCGACCTTCATCGAACAGGCGAAGGCCGGCACGGCGGTGCAGGAAGAGCACGAAGTTTCGCCGCGCGATCTGCCGTTCGAATTCATGCTGAATGCGCTGCGACTGGTGGAAGGGTTTCCGGTGCATCGCTTCATCGAGCGGACGGGGTTGTCGATGACGTCGATCGAGCCGGCGTTGCAGGAAGCGGAACGACGCAAGCTGATCACGCGCGACCACGAAAAGATCGCGCCGACGCCGCTCGGTCAGGCGTTCCTGAACGATCTACAGGAGCTGTTTCTGAAAGATCCGCAGTGATGGGTGGCGTTTGAGGTTCGGACGGGTGTCGCGGCGGGATATTTTCAGGTTACAATTTAGGGCTTGGAGGTGTGGCCGAGTGGTTTAAGGCACCGGTCTTGAAAACCGGCGAAGGAGCAATCTTTCCGTGAGTTCGAATCTCACCGCCTCCGCCAAATTCCTGTTGTCCGCGTACCCGTTCCCGTTCCCGCCGTTGCTCTACGGCAGACCCATCCGAATCGTTCCGATGCCGCAGTTGATCTCCTCGATCCACTGTCTACCGGTGTCTGCCGGGAAGCTGACCTCATCGCCCTCCCCGGCATCTCGTGCTCCCACTCCTAATGCTGCAGTTCGTTCTGCAACTGCACCAATTGCTGGTTCGCCTGCTGGATCTGTTGATTCACGGCTTGCAGCTGATTAGTCACATTGCCGAGCTGCGATTGCAGCATGCCTTGAAGCTGCGCCAACTCCGCAGGCGAGCGATTCGCATGCTGCGGGCCGGGAAACTGCTGTAGCTGACTGTGCAGATTCTGATGCTCCTGCTGTAGCTGCGCCTGCTGGTTTTGCAAATGCTGCACCTGCTGCTGCAATTGAAGAACCGCATGCTGCCCCCATCCGATACCCGCCGGCGGCGCCCCTCTAAAACCGCCGGGCAAGCCCACATCACCATGCGCGCGCCAGTTGCCGCTCTCGTCCTGCTTGACGGGGTATGCGTATTTCGCCGGATTGTCCGGGGTGTGTATGCGCCAAGTGCCGTTGTCCTTGTCATAGCGCGCCGGGTACGTCTGATCGCCTTGTCTGAGGTAAGCCTGTCCGTCATCGCCGCGAAACACGCCGCGAGTCGACGGGTCGTCGCGCAATGGACCGCCGGGCGTAACTGCGTAACCCGTCAGCATGCCGCCCAGCGAATCAAAGGCATGCTGACCTGCGATCTCACCATTCGTCCTTGGGCTGAACGTCGCCGGCGCCTGGTCGCCGTGGCCTGCATGGAAAAAGGTGGAACTGGACGGCTCACCGCGAGAAGGACGCCCCTCTACATGAGAAACCCCATGCGTCTGAACAAGCCCTGGCTGATAGCTGTCGACTGACTGCAGTTTCATTTCAGCACTCCCCTTCAAGTGAAAATCGAAATCCGTATTGCCTGACGGTCGAGGCCTGCAGGAACAACACTTCCCGAATGGCACGTCGACGCCACCGCCGACCACGAATCCGGCTATCCTGGACAGGCCTCGCGACCACATGACGAGACTGCCCCTGCGTTGACGCGACCACTAATCCATCTGCTGCAGTTCGGCTTGTCGCTGAGCTATTTCCTGCCGCAGATCGATGGGCCGCTGGAAGATCTCATAACTGTGCGCGTTCAATTCCTGCCACCGCCGTTCCGTCTCCTGAGGCGATAGGCCATGGATCTGGTTCGGAAAATCGCGCTGCCGATCAAGTTGTTCCCGCGCTCGCGCCTCTGCCTGCTGCAATTGGCCTTGCAGTTGCTGAATTCGCTGCTCCACGATCTGCCGCGGGCCACCGCTTATCTCGGCCTTGGCGGGTTTCTGTCCACCGCCGCCCTTCAACCCGACCTCGCTGTGCGTGTGCCAGTTACCGCTTTCATCCTGTCTCACCGGATACGCGTATTTCGTCGGATTCTCCGGGCTGTGAACGCGCCAGGTCCCGTTGTCCTTGTCATATCTGACCGGATAGGTTTGATCGCCTTGCTTGATAAACGCCTGGCCGTTGTCGCCCCGGTACACGCCGCGCGTTGCCTGATCGGCACGCATGTGTGTCTGCTCCGACGCAGTACCCGCGCCCGTCCAGTTCTTCAGCATCGCATAGGTCTGCTGGCCCGCACCTTCACCGGTAACACGCGTATTCGATGTCGCCGGGCCGTGTTCGCCGTTGCCATGAATCATCGCGCCGTTGTCCGCTGCTTCGCGACTGGCAGGTGAGCGTTCCGAAGGCGGCATCCCGGACGGTGCACCATTGCCTCGAGCCACCTCCACATGCGCGGGATAAGCCGCTTGACTGCCGAATGGATGAACTTTCATTTCGCAATTCCTGTTCAAGTGAAACGTCGAAATTAGCCTTGTCGAACACTTCCCGCGAAGAGAAGTGCGAGTCCATTGCAACAGCAGTCCCTACCCGCGCGGTCGTATTTATATCGATGCGACCTCGCGACGCTTCAAACAACCGTATGCCACGACCAACGAAAAACTCAGCACAAACACTCGCCTCAACTTCCCGGCGCGCCGGTCGATATCAAAACTATCCGTGCATGACGCACACGCCTGGGAGGCACTCATGAAAATCCGTTCGCTGTCCATTGCATTGATTTGGGTCGCGGCAGGCTCGGGCGCGGCATCCGCGATGGCGGACACCTCCGCGGCGCTAAACAACGATGACAACGCAACCGTATTCGGTTCCGCGACGTTATCGAACGTGCAGGATGTCGGCGGCAACGCGCGAGTTGGAGCGTTGCCGGCGGTAGTGGGTATGGATGCGTTGCGCGGTGCAAGCGGCAACCTCGGCGTCAATCTCGCCGCCGGTGCGCTGAATGCGCAATCGAATGAAATCGCGTTGGTCTCGACATCGCATGCCGGGATCACGACGCAGCAGAATGTGCATGCCGTCGCGCGACTCGACGGCGGTGCGTCGGCGGAACTCGGCGCCGGCGCGCTGGCCGGCATGAGTGGAAACGTCGGCGTGAATATCGCGGCAGGTGTGGGCAATGCGCAATTCAACGGGCTCGTGATTCACTGAGCCCAGCGAATCTGTCGATCACGCGAGTCGTACCCGCGACTTCGCGACGCGCTTGCGCGCCCCGCCGCCGGCCTCACACGCTGAGCAACGCCAATCGCTCGCGTGCATCGGCACAACGGCGGTTCAGATCGCGATGCATCGGCTGACTATCGAGCAATGCCGAAACATCGGACAAACCGTAATCAAAGCGCAAGACCTGTTCAATGTCCGTGTAATCGTGATACGCGCCGCTGTCGGCCAGCTTCCGCGCTTCGGCGAATGCAGCGTGTTGCCGTTCGCCGTTCATCAAGTCTCTGATCGCCATGATTGCCGCTCCGAGGAACAGTGACTCCATCATAGCAACGCAATTTGAAACGCACGGTAGCGCGCACGCAACACCTGGTGTTTTCCGTAGAAGCGTGACGCGCGAATGTCAAACGACTGTCATGGACGTCTTCTTTCCATGCGAGCGCATCACCAGAATCCGTCCGACATAACACAGCACGCCGGCCACGCCGACGACCACGCCCATGCCCTTCGGCGAGCCGTCCTGCCACAGTCCGACCGCGAGACTCGATAGCGCGCCGAGCGCGAGCTGCACCGCGCCGAACACGGCCGCCGCCGCGCCGGCATTGACCGGATAGCGATGCATCAGATCGGTCGTGCAATTGGCGGACAGCAGTCCCACCACGCCGACCACGAAGAACAGACCGAACACGATCGACCACAAGCCGCCGAGTCCTGTCACCGACACGAAGCACACGAACAGCGAAGCCACGCAACTGACGGTTGCGGCGAACGAAATGATCGGCAGCGAGCCGAGCCGGCCGACGAGCCGCGTGTTCATGAAATTGCCGAACATGATGCCGACGATGTTGAGCGCGAACAGAAAGCCGTAGTGCTGCGCCGACACATGAAAATATTCGATGTACACGAACGGCGTCGCGGTGATGTACGCGAACATCGACGCGAACGCCATGCCGCCGCACAGCATATGCCCCCACGCGACCGGATCGCGCAGCAGCTTGCCGTACGCGCCGAACGACTTGAGCAGCGCGGACTCGGCGCGCTTTTCCTTCGGCCACGTTTCCGGCACCTTGAGAAACGCGGTCACCGCGCACACGCCGCCGAACAGCGTCAACACCGCGAACACCATCCGCCAGCCGCCGAGCAGCAGCAACTGGCCGCCGATCAGCGGCGCGAGCAGCGGCCCGATCGACGTGACGATGGCGAGCATCGACAGCACGCGGGCGGCGTCGCTCGGGCCGTGAGCATCGCGGGCAATCGCGCGCGCCAGCACCGAGGCCGCGCCCGCGCCGAGCGCCTGGATGAAACGGAACGTCACCAGCGAGCCGATCGAAAACGACATTGCACAGGCGACGCTCGCCAGCGCATACATCACGATGCCGCCGAGCAGCACCGGCCGGCGGCCGTACGTATCGGACAGCGGACCGTACAGCAGCATGCCGATCGAAAAGCCGAACATGAAACTGGTCAGCGTGGTTTGCGCGGCGCCGGTGCTGATCGCGAAGGCCTGCGCGATGGTCGGCAGGCTCGGCAGATACATATCGATGGAGATCGGCCCGCATGCGGCGAGCGCACCGAGCAACAGAATCAGCCGGCCATCGGGCCGGCGTCTGGTGACGTGAGACATGGGAATCCAGATGAAGCGCCGCGCCGTGCACGGCGGCGGTGCGGGTGAAACGGGTCATGCGCTAACGCATGGACTCGATTGTACGCGACGGTTAACCGGTGGCCGTGCGCTACGCCAGTGCGGCAACGCGTGCACGGCGGCGGCATCGTCGATCGGGTAAGCTGCCGCGTGAACGACCGCCCTTCACCACCACGCCCTTGCGATGACCGCCTTCCTGCTGATCTGGAGCCCCAAGAAATGGCCCTGGCCCGAACTGCCCGAGGTAGCCAAACGCGTCGCGGCGGGTGAGGCGGTGACCGATGCGTGGGGCTGCGGTTTCGCGCGCGGCATTCTGCCGGGCGACCGCGTGTTCCTGCATCGCGTCGCGCAGGAACCCAAGGGCATCTTCGGCTCCGGTTACGTCACGCGCGCGCCTTACGAGGTGCCTGACGCGGCGACCAAACGCGGCTACCGGCTATGCATCGACTTCGTGTACGACCGCCTCGTCGACGCGCATCAGGCGGTGGTGATTCCGCGCGAAGCGTTGCGCGCGCATCCGTTCTCGGTGCAGACGTGGGACGCGCAAAGCTCCGGCACGGTCATCAAGCCGATCGCCGAAGGCGCGCTGGAAAAGCGCTGGCGCGCGCTCGCCGGCAGACCGGGCGATAACCTGAGCGGCAAGCCCAGCGCTAGCCCCGGCGGCGACCCGCCCGCCAACCCGACCCATCGCCGGCCGCCGCCGGAAACCGCCTCACGCTGACTCCGGTACAATTTCCCCACCTATCCCAACGCCGCGCGAACCGCTTTCCCGCCGTCCGCGCCGCCGCGCAACCCCTATTCCATTCATCGTCATGTCGAACAATCAAACCCTCTTCGAACGCGCGCAACGCACCATCCCCGGCGGCGTGAACTCGCCGGTGCGCGCCTTCCGCTCGGTCGGCGGCACGCCGCGCTTCATCGAACGCGCGCAGGGTCCGTACTTCTGGGACGCGGACGGCCAGCGCTACATCGACTACATCGGCTCGTGGGGGCCGATGATTCTCGGTCACGTCCATCCCGACGTGCTGGAGGCCGTGCAACGCGTGCTGGGCAATGGCTTCTCGTTCGGCGCGCCGACCGAATCCGAGGTGGAAATCGCCGAGGAAATCTGCAAGCTGGTGCCGTCCATCGAACAGGTCCGCATGGTGTCGAGCGGTACCGAGGCCACCATGAGCGCGCTGCGTCTCGCGCGCGGTTTCACGAACCGCAGCCGCATCGTCAAGTTCGAGGGCTGCTATCACGGTCACGCGGACAGCCTGCTGGTCAAGGCGGGCTCGGGCCTGCTGACGTTCGGCAATCCGACCTCGGCGGGCGTGCCGGCCGATATCGCGAAGCACACCACCGTGCTCGAATACAACAACGTCGCGGAACTCGAAGAAGCGTTCAAGGCGTTCGGCAACGAGATCGCTTCGGTGATCGTCGAGCCGGTCGCCGGCAACATGAACCTCGTGCGCGCCACGCCCGAATTCCTGCAAGCGTTGCGACGCCTGTGCACCGAGTACGGCAGCGTGCTGATTTTCGACGAAGTGATGTGCGGTTTCCGCGTCGCGCTGGGCGGCGCGCAACAGGTCTACGGCATCACGCCGGATCTGACCTGCCTGGGCAAGGTGATCGGCGGCGGCATGCCGGCGGCGGCTTTCGGCGGACGGCGCGACATCATGGCGCACCTCGCGCCGCTCGGCGGCGTCTACCAGGCGGGCACGCTGTCGGGCAATCCGATCGCGGTCGCCGCGGGTCTGAAGACGCTGGAGCTGATCCAGGCGCCGGGCTTCTACGACACGCTCGCCGCGCGCACCACGCGCCTCGCGCAGGGTCTCGCGAATGCCGCGCGCGAAGCGAAGGTGCCGTTCGCGGCCGATTCGCTCGGCGGCATGTTCGGCCTCTACTTCGCCGAGTCGGTGCCGGCGAGCTTCGCCGAAGTCACGCAGAGCGACGTGCCGCGCTTCAACGCGTTCTTCCACAAGATGCTGGATGCGGGCGTGTACTTCGCGCCGTCGGCGTATGAAGCGGGCTTCGTGTCGATCGTGCACGACGACGCGATCATCGACGCGACGATCGATGCCGCGCGCGGCGCGTTCGCATCGCTCGCGGCCTGAATGAACGGCCTGATCTGAACGAACGGAGCGGGCCATCCCGCTTCGCACCAACCCGCCACCACCGACGACCTCTTCGCCCCGGACACCGATGTTCTCGCAAACCGATTTCGTCCACATGGAACGCGCGCTCGCTCTCGCGAAGCGCGGCATGTACACCACCGACCCGAATCCGCGCGTCGGCTGCGTGCTCGTCAAGCACGGCGAGGTCATCGGCGAAGGCTTCACGCAACCGGCCGGCCAGGATCACGCCGAAGTCCGCGCGTTGAAGGACGCGCGCTCGCGCGGCCACGATCTGCGCGGCGCGACCGCGTACGTGACGCTCGAACCATGCAGCCACTTCGGCCGCACGCCGCCGTGCGCGAACGCGCTGATCGACGCGCAGGTCGCGCGGGTGGTCGCGGCGATGGAAGATCCCAATCCGCAAGTCTCCGGACGCGGCCTCAAGATGCTGCGCGACGCCGGCATCGAGGTGCGTTGCGGACTGCTCGCGCAGGAAGCGCACGAGCTGAACATCGGCTTCGTGTCGCGCATGACGCGCGGCCGGCCGTGGGTGCGCATGAAGGTGGCCGCGTCGCTCGACGGCCGCACCGGTTTGCCTTCGGGCGTCAGCCAGTGGATCACCGGCGAAGCGGCACGCGCCGACGGTCACGCATGGCGCGCCCGCGCGTCGGCGATTCTGACCGGCATCGGCACCGTGCGCGAGGACGATCCGCGCATGACGGTTCGCGCCGTCGACACGCCGCGCCAACCGCAACGCGTGTTGATCGACAGTCAGCTCGACGTGCCGCCCGACGCGCAGATTCTGGCCGGCGCGCCCACGCTTATTTTCAGCGGTCATCTGGACGCGCCGCTTGCCGAGCGCGCGAGCGCATTGCGCGATCGCGGCGCGGAGATCGTGCCGTTGCCGAACGCCGCCGGCAAGGTCGACCTGCCCGCCGTGCTGAACGTGCTGGGCCAGCGCAACGTCAACGAATTGCACGTCGAGGCGGGCTACAAGCTGAACGGTTCGTTGCTGCGCGAAGGTTGCGTCGACGAGCTACTGGTGTATCTCGCGCCGAGCCTGCTCGGCGTGGACTCCATGAGCATGTTCAACCTGCACGCGCCCGACACGCTCGAAGGCCGCGTCAAACTGAATTTCCATACGATCGACCGGATCGGCGACGATCTGCGGATTCTCGCGCGCTTCGTGCCCGCCGTTTCGCGCGACACGGACGAGACCGGGATCGATCCCACGTCAGCACCCATTTCGAATTGACCAAGGACTAGCACGATGTTCACAGGAATCGTCGCGGCAGTGGGCCGCATTGAATCAGTCAAACCGCTCGGCACGGACGGCGACGCCGGCGTGCGCCTGAACGTCGACGCCGGCGGCCTCGATCTCGGCGACGTGCAGCTGGGCGACAGCATCACGATTCAGGGTGCGTGCATGACGGTGGTCGCATTCACGAACCATTCGTTCGAGGTGGACGTGTCGCGCGAAAGCCTGAACTGCACGGCGGGGCTCGGCGAACCCGGCGAGGTGAACCTGGAGAAAGCGCTGCGCGCGCACGACCGGCTCGGCGGACATATCGTGTCCGGCCACGTCGACGGGCTCGGCACGGTCACGCGTTTCGCGCCGGTCGGCGAATCGCATGAACTGCGCGTGCTGGCGCCGCGCGACATCGGCCGCTATCTGGCTTATAAAGGCTCGGTCACGGTCAACGGCGTCAGCCTGACGGTGAACTCGGTCGAAGATCGCGACGATGGCTGCGAGTTCTCGATCAACCTGATTCCGCACACGGTCCAGGTGACGTCGCTGAAGAATCTGCGCGAAGGATCGCGGGTGAATCTGGAGATCGATCTGATTGCGCGGTATGTGGAGCGGATGCTGTCGACGTCGCCGGACGGACTGAAGCCGCTTTAACCATCCAGCCGGCCGTGCAGATTCCGCGCGTCGGCAAAGCCTGACGCGCGGCGTGGGCGCCACCCGCCCTCGGGCGCCAGTTCAAGCGCTGGTATTGATGCTCGTCCCAACCGCGGCATTCGCGGCGGTCGCTTTCACATTCGACGGTGCAACCTCGTTCGACGCGCTGACCACGATTCCCTTCGGATGCGTGTGGTGATGATGGCTGCCCGTCGTGCTGGTCGACGAGGTGGCCGCCTTCAGATGCGCGGCAAAAGTCGGCTGCTGGCTCGACGAGCCGGCCGCGCTCGCCGTATTGCCGCGCCCGGTCAGTTGCGACAGACCGGAGCGGATCGCGCTGCCTACATTGCTGAGCAGCGATGAAGCGAGACCGAGAGGAATCATAGCGACGTCCGTGGTGTTGAGGCGGTGAGGCGATGGAGCAGCCGGAAGATACTTGCCGCCGCACTATACCCCGCCTTTGCCGCGACACACCTGGCGAATAGAACGGTGAAAGCCCGTCTGTTCACGCCATCGCAGCACCTCACCCGTCCCGCTGCCGCGCCCCCAGCGTCTCCCGGCAAATCCCCTGCAACGACTCGATGAACAGCGACAGCGCCTCCGGACGCGGCCGCTGCGCGTGCGTGAACACCGCGATCGGCGGCAGCGTCCATTGGAACGAATACGGCACCACCGCGACGCCCGCGATGCGCACCAGCTCCTCGGCGATATCCGCCGGCACGATCGACACCGCGTTCTCCCCCGCCGCGATCATTTCGCCGATCAGCTTCGACGAATAGCTCTCCACCATCGGCACCGGCGGCGCCGAACCCGCGGCGAGGAACAGATCGGCGACCTGATCGCGCATCGGCGTCTGCGGCGCGCCGAGAATCCAGTCGAGCGTGCCCAGCTTGTTCCAGTCGAGCTTCACCCGTCCGAGTTGCGCGGCGAGGCGCCGGTTCGCGATCAGCCGCGGCTGCTGCTGGTACAGCACCTCGAAGCTGACCTGCGCCAGATCCACCGCCGCCGATGCCCGCCCGATCATGACGTCGACGGTATGGTCGTGAAGCTGCGCGAGCAACTGCTCGCTCGTGCCTTCATGGATGGTGACGGTCAAGCGCCGCGCCATGCCCGCCTTCAGCCGCCGCAACGTCGCCGACAGCATCTGCCCGGAAATGAACGGAATCACCCCGACGTGCAGATGCGCGGCGTGCCCGGCGGCCACCGCCTGCATGTCGCGCGCAAGGTGATCGAGGTCGTGGATCATCGCGTGCGCGCGCCGCAGCACCACCGCGCCCAGCGCGGTCGGCAGCATGCCGCGCGACGACCGCTCGAACAGCGGCGTGCCGAACATGCTCTCCAGTTCGGCGAGCGCGTTGGTCACCGCCGGCTGGCTGCTTGCCATGTGCTCGGCGACCCGCGTCAGCGAGCGGTGCTGCTCGATCTGCAGCAGCAGCACGAAATGGCGCATTTTCAGGCGCGCACTCAGGCGCCGGACGAGGTCGGTGGGTTCGAAAGTCATTGCCGGGTCATGCATGCATCACAAAAAGATGATGGGTCAATATTAAAACAGAATGGAGAGCTTATAACGGCTGACTAGAATCGCCTCAACAGATCGCGTCGGGACCGGCCCGGCGCACCAGACAAGGCGAACGACATGAACCAGACCGACCAGCAAGCCGCTTTCGACTACCACGAGTTTCCCGCGCCGGGAAAAATCTCCGTGGTGGCCAGCAAACCGCTCGTGACCCAGCGCGATCTCGCGCTCGCCTACACGCCGGGCGTCGCCGGCGTCTGCGAGGCGATCGCGGAGGATCCGCTGAAGGCCTACCGGTTCACCGCGCGCGGCAATCTGGTCGGCGTGATCACCAACGGCACCGCCGTGCTCGGGCTGGGTAACATCGGCGCGCTGGCCTCCAAGCCGGTCATGGAAGGCAAGGCCGTGCTGTTCAAGAAGTTCGCGGGCGTCGACGTGTTCGACATCGAGATCAACGAGACCGACCCGGACAAGCTGGTCGAGATCATCGCCGGGCTGGAGCCGACCTTCGGCGGGATCAACCTGGAAGACATCAAGGCGCCGGAGTGCTTCATCGTCGAGCGCAAGCTGCGCGAACGCATGAAGATTCCGGTCTTCCATGACGATCAGCACGGCACCGCGATCACCGTGTCGGCGGCGTTCATCAACGGTTTGAAGGTGGTGGGCAAGTCCATTTCCGAGGTCAAGGTCGTCACCTCCGGCGCGGGCGCGGCGGCGCTGGCCTGTCTGGATCTGCTGGTCGATCTCGGGCTGCCGGTGGAGAACATCTGGGCGACCGACATCGAAGGCGTGGTCTATCGCGGCCGCACCACGCTGATGGACCCGGACAAGGCGCGCTTCGCGCAGGAGACGTCGGCACGCAAGCTGGCTGAAGTGATCGAAGGCGCGGACGTGTTCCTCGGGCTGTCGGTGGGCGGCATTCTGAGCGCCGACATGCTCAAGTCGATGGCCGCGCGCCCGCTGATCCTCGCGCTCGCCAATCCGACGCCGGAAATCTTCCCGGAACTGGCGTATGCGACCCGCGACGACGTCGTGATCGCGACCGGCCGTTCGGACTATCCGAACCAGGTCAACAACGTGCTGTGCTTCCCGTACATCTTCCGCGGCGCGCTCGACGTGGGTGCCACCACCATCACGCGCGAGATGGAAATCGCCGCCGTGCACGCGATCGCCGGCCTCGCGGAAGAAGAGCAGAACGAGGTGGTCGTGGCCGCCTACGGTGCGCAGGACCTGGCCTTCGGCCCGCAATACCTGATTCCGAAGCCGTTCGACCCGCGCCTGATCGTGCGCATCGCGCCGGCCGTCGCCCGCGCGGCGATGGAAGGCGGCGTCGCGACTCGTCCGCTGCCCGATCTCGACGCGTACGTCGAACAGTTGCAGCAATTCGTCTATCACTCGGGCGCGTTCATGAAGCCGTTGTTCTCGAACGCGCGTCAATTCGTGCGCGACGGCGGCAAGTCGCGCATCGTCTTCACCGAGGGCGAGGACGAGCGCGTGCTGCGCGCGGTGCAGGTGATCGTCGACGAAAAACTGGCGCGGCCGATCCTGGTCGGCCGTCCGGAAGTGCTGCTCGCGCGCATCGAGAAATTCGGCTTGCGGCTGCGCCTCGGCCAGGACGTGGAAGTCACCAACCCTGAATACGACGAGCGCTTCACGCAGTACTGGACCACGTACTGGGAATTGATGTGCCGCGACGGCATCACGAAGGAAATGGCGCGCGTCGAAACGCGTCGCCGCCTGACCCTGATCGGCGCGCTGATGGTGCGCCTGGGCGACGCGGACGGCATGGTGTGCGGCACGGTCGGCGCGTATCACGACCATCTGCGCTTCGTCGATCAGGTGATCGGCAAGAAGCCCGGCGCGCGGACCTACGCGGCGATGAACGTGCTGCTGCTCGATCAGCGCACGGTCGCGCTGGTCGACACCCACATCAACGACGACCCCACCGCCGAGCAGATCGCCGAATTCACGATCGCCGCCGCGAAGCAGATGGCGTGGCTGAACCTGACGCCCAAGGCAGCGTTGCTGTCGCGCTCGAACTTCGGCTCGGGCAGCGCGGCATCGGGTGCGAAGATGCGCCGCGCGCTGGAGCTGGTGCGCGAACAGGCGCCCGAACTCGAAGCGGACGGCGAAATGCACGGCGACGTCGCGCTCGACGAAGCACTGCGTGCGCGCATCCTGCCGCACTCGCCGCTCAAGGGCGCGGCCAACCTGCTGGTCTGCCCGAACGTGGACGCCGGCAACATCGCGTACAACCTGCTGAAAACCGGCGCGGGCAGCAATGTCGCCGTGGGCCCGTTCCTGCTCGGCATCAACGCGCCGGTGAACATCCTGACCTCCAGCGCCACCGTGCGGCGGATCGTCAACATGGCGGCGCTCACCGTGCTGCAGGCGAACCTGACGGACCGCTAAGTCCGTCGACGGCCGGCCCGGGTGGCGCTTCGCGCCGCCGTCAAGCCGGCCGAACGCCCTATCCCGTCCGGTGGAGGCGACTTGGGACCGCGCGTGGCGTAAAATACGCGCTTTCCCGAAAATCTCGCCAACATGACGCTCGCCTCCACTCAAGAGATCATCGCCGAACTGAAAGCCGGCCGGATGGTGATCCTCGTCGACGAAGAAGACCGTGAAAACGAGGGCGACCTCGTCATCGCCGCCGAATTCGTCACGCCGGAAGCGATCAACTTCATGGCCCGCTACGGTCGCGGCCTGATCTGCCTGACGCTCACCCAGGAACGCTGCAAGCTGCTGAACCTGCCGCTCATGACGTACCGCAACGGTACGCAGTACGGTACCGCGTTCACCGTCAGCATCGAGGCGGCCGAGGGCGTGACCACCGGCATTTCCGCGGCGGACCGCGCCCGCACGATCGCCACGGCGGTCGCGCCGGACGCGAAGGCCGAGCACATCGTGCAGCCGGGTCATGTGTTCCCGATCATGGCCCAGCCGGGCGGCGTGCTGGTGCGCGCCGGCCACACCGAGGCCGGTTGCGACTTCACCGCCCTCGCCGGCCTCACGCCGGCCGCCGTGATCTGCGAAGTCATCAACGACGACGGCACCATGGCGCGCCTGCCCGACCTGATGACGTTCGCGCAGGAACACGGCCTGAAGATCGGCACGATCGCCGATCTGATCCACTATCGCAGCCGCACCGAATCGATCGTCGAACGCATTTGCGAACGCACCATGCAGACCGCGCATGGCGCGTTCCGCGCGGTCATGTATCTGGACCAGCCGAGCGGCCAGCCGCATATCGCGCTGGTACGCGGTACGCCGTGCACGGATCAGGACACGCTGGTGCGCGTGCACGAGCCGCTGTCGGTGCTGGATCTGCTCGAAGTCGGCGAATCCACCCACTCGTGGACGCTCGACGCGGCCATGAAGGAAATCGCCGCGCGCGATTGCGGCGTGATCGTGCTGCTGAACTGCGGCGATTCGAAAGACCACCTGATCGACGTGTTCAAGGCATTCGACTCGAAAGAAAAAGCCGAGGCGCTCAAGCGCCGGCCGGTCGATTTCAAGACGTACGGCATCGGCGCGCAGATCCTGCGCGAACTCGGTGTCGGCAAGATGCAGGTCCTGTCGAACCCGCGCAAGCTCGGCAGCATGTCGGGTTACGGCCTCGAAGTCACCGGCTTCGTGCCGATGCCCGGCAGCACCGCGCAAGCGCCGCAAGGCTGATCCGACCACTCCCGCGCTTTGGCGCCCACTCAAAACACTACGGAATACACAATGGAAATCGGACAATACCAACCGAATCTCGACGGCGACGGACTGCGCATCGGCATCGTCCAGGCGCGCTTTAACGAACCTGTTTGCAACGGCCTCGCCGACTCCTGCATCGAAGAACTTGAACGCCTCGGCGTGACCGGCGAAGACGTGCTGCTCGTCACCGTGCCGGGCGCGCTGGAAATTCCGCTGGCGCTGCAAAAACTCGCCGAAAGCGCGCAGTTCGACGCACTGATCGCGCTGGGCGCGGTGATTCGCGGCGAAACGTACCACTTCGAACTGGTCTCGAACGAAAGCGGCGCGGGCATCACGCGTATCGGCCTCGACTTCGGCATTCCGGTCGCGAACGCGGTGCTGACCACCGAGAACGACGAGCAGGCCGTCGCCCGCATGACCGAAAAGGGTCGTGACGCGGCGCGCGTGGCGGTCGAAATGGCGAACCTCGCGGTCGCGCTGGAACAACTCGGCGGCGACGACGAGGAAGAAGACGAAGAAGAGGAAGAGGCATGAAGAGCGCACGCCGACGCTCCCGCGAACTGGCCACGCAGGGGCTTTATCAGTGGCTGCTGTCGGGTGCGCCCGGCGGCGAGATCGACGCGCAACTGCGCGGCGCGCAAGGCTTCGACAAGGCGGATCACGAACATCTCGAGGCGCTGCTGCATGGCGTGATTCGCGATTCGGACGCTTTGTCCGCGGATATTGCGCCGTGTCTGGACCGTCCGCTCGACCAGCTCTCGCCGGTCGAGCGCGCGGTCTTGCTGGTCGCCGCGTACGAGTTGAAGAACCATGTCGATATTCCTTATCGCGTGGTGATCAACGAAGCGGTCGAACTGGCCAAGACGTTTGGCGGCGCGGACGGCTACAAGTACGTGAATGGCGTGCTGGACAAGCTGTCGGCGCAACTGCGCGCGGCTGAAACGCAGGCGGCCCGCAAGTCCTGAGTCTTCCGCCTTCGCCGGCCTCGCGCGAAGTTGCGGCGTGTGCCGTGGCTTCGCGTAAGGGCGGGTGTGGTCTTATCCCGCCCGCCGCTTCTGAATGATGGATCTGATCTGATCGTATGACCTCCGTGACCGAACCCCTCGTGCGGCTTGCCGCGCGCGTCGACGCCATCCAGCCTTTCTATGTGATGGAACTCGCGAAGGAAGCCGCTCTGCTGGAGCGCGACGGGCGCGACATCATCCACATGGGCATCGGCGAGCCGGACTTTACGGCGCCCGAGCCTGTCATCGAGGCGGCCGCGAGCGCACTACGCCGCGGCGTCACGCAATACACCAACGCACTCGGTCTGCACGCGCTGCGTGAGGCGATCTCCGCGCATTACGCCGACTTCTACGGCGTACAGGTCGATCCGGCGCGGATCGTGGTCACGGCCGGCGCTTCCGCCGCCCTGCTGCTGGCGTGCGCGGCGCTGGTGGACCGCGACGACGAAGTGCTGATGCCCGACCCGTGCTACCCGTGCAACCGCCATTTCGTGATTGCCGCCGAAGGCAAACCGGTGATGGTGCCGAGCGGGCCGGCCGAACGCTTCCAGCTGACCGCCGCCGACGTCGAGCGTCTGTGGAACGAGCGCACGCGCGGCGTGCTGCTCGCGTCGCCGTCGAACCCGACCGGCACGTCGATCGAGCCGGCCGAGCTCGAGCGCATCGTCAAGGCCGTGCGGGCGCGCGGCGGCTTCACGATCGTCGACGAAATCTACCAAGGCTTGAGCTATGGCGAAAAGCCGGTGTCGGCGCTGTCGTACGGCGACGACGTCGTCACCGTCAACAGCTTTTCGAAGTACTTCAACATGACCGGCTGGCGGCTCGGCTGGCTGGTCGTGCCGCCCGGCATGGTCGGCGCGTTCGAGAAGCTCGCGCAGAACCTGTTCATCTGCGCGTCGGCGCTCGCCCAGCATGCGGCGCTCGCGTGCTTCGAGCCGCAAACCATCGCGATCTATGAAGACCGGCGCCTGGAGTTCAAGCGCCGCCGCGACTTCATCGCGCCCGCGCTGGAATCGCTTGGCTTTTCGGTGCCGGTCATGCCCGACGGTGCGTTCTATGTTTACGCCGACTGTCGGCACGTCGCGCATTCCGCGGCCGGCGACAGCGCCGCGCTGACCAAGGCGATGCTTCACGACGCGGGCGTCGTGCTGGTGCCGGGCATGGATTTCGGCACGCATGCGCCGAAGGACTACATCAGGCTGTCGTACGCAACGGCTTATCCGAAGCTGGAAGAAGCCGTCGACAGGTTAGCGAAGCTGTTTGGGCGGACGTGATTGCGCTGAAGCGATTCCGCTAACGCCAGACGTAAAAAAGGACACCTCGCGGGTGTCTTTTTTTGTTTGTCACAGCGACTCGATTAAAGCAACGCGAGTTCAGGCCAGGTGGGCCAGGCAGCCCAAGCAACAAGCCTCAGGCGCCCAACTCCGAAGCGGATGCAACATGCTTCGGCGCATTGGAACTGGCGTCGTCCTGCTCCGAGACCGGCGTCTTCACCGGCGCCGCGGCGCTCAGCGCATGACCGCCGTCGAGCGTCACCTGCACGCGCTTGCCGTTGCCGCCGCCCGCAGCCGCTGCCGCCGTATTGGCCGACGCGGTCAGAACCGGCGCCTGCGGTGCGTTGATCGGCACCTTGCGGCCACGCGCCACATCGCGCAGACGGCCACGTTCGGCCATGACCTTGGCGCCGTAGCCACCGTCGTCCTGCGAGGTCGAGCCGACGTACAGACGCAGACCGCCCGGCAACGAGCCGCCCCGCGCGATGCAATCCTTCAGCACCAGCGCGCCGACCTTGATGTTCGCGACAGGCTCGAGCGCCGCGCTCTGGCCGCCAAAATACTGGAATTTGTCCGAGTGCACCTTGGACATCACCTGCATCAGGCCTTGCGCGCCCACGCCGCTCTCGGCGTACGGGTTGAAGCCCGATTCGATCGCCATCACGGACAGCAGCAGCAGCGGATCGAGACCGACTTCGCGGCCGGTGTCGAACGCGGCCTTCACGAGCTCGCTGACGGGCTCCTGAGCGACGCGGTAACGGCGCGCCAGGTAAGACGCCACCAGATCCTGCTCGCGGGTGGAAACCAGCACGCGGTCGTCGCGTGCATCGGCGGACACGCGCTGCGCCGGAATCAGACGCGCCAGCGCGCTGACGCTCTGCATGGTGCGCGGGTCGAGGCCGTTCAACGCGGCGATGCCCATGCCAGCCGTGCCGGAACCGTCGAAAGCACCGTCGAAGCTGGTGTTGCTGACGGTGCTGGACATCGCGCCGTTGTTCGCACCAGCCGCACCGTTCGCGGTGTCCGCGCCGGCGGCGTTGGCGGCCAGCGAGTCGTCGGTGGAGGTGCTGCCCGGCGGGCCGAACGAAGGCAGCGGATTGCCCTGCAGCAGTCGGGCAGGACCCGCTTGCACAGCGGCGGAGACGATCGGCATCAGCTTGGCGGCAAGGGTGCCGCGCAGGGCCGGCATCAGCCACAGTACGAGTGCCAGCACGACAGCGATACCGCCGACAATGCTGAACAGGTGTTGACTCATTCGCGTCCCGCGACGCAGCACACCACGCATGACCTGCGCAATACGCTCATCGGGACGCCACGATAACCAGGCGTTCATTCAGATCTCCCATGTTGCATGATCCCCGAACCCCGCCATGTGAACAGGCGGTAACACGCGTTCGAAGAGTCAAGACATCGCCCGCTCTGTCTGGTTAGGGCAGCAGCGACGTCGGGAAACGGCAAATACCGTCTGTGGGGAGCCATCCTGAAAATTAGCCGCGGCATACCAAAAAAGTATGCAGGCGGTGGCTCCCACGCGAAAAACCAGCGACAGAAGGCGCTGGCGAGGACTTCATCAAGACCGTCAGATACCGTGCAGGGAATCGGTAAGCGGTGACGCGTTGCGTCTAAAGGGACCGGGGGCAGTGGTAAAAAAGGTTCACGCCCTGCAACCAATGTGGACGGATTCTATGCACGGTTTTATAGATCGTCAACACTATAGATAGGCAAAAGTATAACTAATTGTAATAATGAACACCGTTCAGTCGGTTCAGAACCGCGCGCCACGCGCCTTTTGAGCCATCTCGAATCCTGTCCTCCTCCCAAGCCGTCCGGCTGAATTACGTGCGCCTGCCAACGCAGGTAAAATCGACAATCTTTCGGGCGCCTCTCGACGCTGTCGCGCCTGCCTTTTTTGCCGCTTTCGCCGCTTGCACGGCACTGAACCGCACCAGATGAAATACAAAGACCTGCGTGATTTCGTCGGCCGTCTCGAAACGATCGGGGAACTGCGCCGTATCCCGCAAAACGTGTCGCCTGCCCTGGAAATGACCGAACTGTGCGATCGCGTGCTGCGTGCCGGCGGACCCGCGCTGCTGTTTGAGAGCAAAGCCCAGCATGCGTTCCCGGTCCTCGGCAACCTGTTCGGCACGCCTCGCCGCGTGGCGCTCGGCATGGGCATCGACGCGCAAGCCGGCGAAGGCGACGGCGCCGCGCTGGAATCGCTGCGCGACGTCGGCCGGCTGCTGTCCGCGTTGAAGGAGCCGGAGCCGCCGAAGGGG